>DASXOF010000034.1:0-4008 GCA_036494495.1 Solirubrobacterales bacterium
GGCAGCGGCTCGACCAGCTCGCCGGCGCCGCGGACCAGCGCCAGCGCCGGCCGCAGCTGCGAGGGGACGTCGGCGCCGAGGGCGGCGGCGATCGCCGGCAGCTCGGCGACCTCGCCGGCGGCGAGGCGGAGGACCGCGGCGGCGTCGCCGGAGCCACCGCCGAGCCCGGCGGCGACCGGGACCCGCTTCTCGACCTCGATCCGCAGCGGTCCCCGCGCCCAGCCCGCCTCGCGCAGCGCCGCCAGCGCCCGCGCCGCCAGGTTCGCCTCCGGCGGTCCGTCGACCCCCCGGCAGAGCACCACGTCGGCGTCGGCCTCCTCGACCCGGACCAGGTCGGCGAGCGCCAGCGGCTCGAACAGCGAGCAGAGCTCGTGCAGGCCGTCGGCCCGCGGGCGGCCGAGGTAGAGGCAGAGGTTGAGCTTGGCGGGGGCGTGGAGGAGCACGGGTGGGCGAGGCGGTCTCAGCTTGCGCCTGGAAGCTTCGCGGAGAGGGCCGCGAACTGCCCCGGGCTGAGCGCCTCTGCACGCGCGTCCTCGGGCAGGCCGAGCGCCGCCAGCGCCGCCCGCGCCGGCGCCAGCAGGCCGGGGCGGCCGAGCTCGAGCGAGCGGGCGAGGGACTTGCGCCGGTGGGCGAAGGCGGCGCGGACGACGGTCCGCGTCCATTCGTCGGCCCCCGGCCCGATGCGGTGCAGCCGCAGGATCGCCGAGTCGACCCGCGGGCGCGGCCGGAACACCGCGGGGTCGACGGTGCGCGCCAGCTCGACCTCGCAAGCGAGCTGGGCGAGGACGCTCGGGCCGCCATAGGTACGGCTGCCCGGCGCGGCACGGAGGCGATCGGCGATCTCGCGCTGGACCATCACCGCCCAGCTCCGCAGCGAGGGCAGCTCGGCGATCGTCCGCAGGATCACCGGCGTCGCCACCGCGTAGGGCAGGTTGGCGACCATCGCCGTCGGCGCCGGCTCGAAGCCGGCGAAGTCGAGCTTCATCGCGTCGCCCCAGTGCAGCTCGACGTTCGGCAGCGCCGCGATCGGCGCCAGCGCCGGCTCCAGCCCGCGGTCGATCTCGACCGTGTGGAGGTGCGCCGCGGCCGCCGCCAGGCGCTCGCTCAGCACCCCCTCCCCCGCCCCGACCTCGAGCACCACGTCGCCGGGCTCAAGCGCCGCGTCGCGGACGATCGCGTCGAGCAGGTTGGGGTCGGCGAGGAAATTCTGGCCGAGCCTGACCACGGGCTCAGCCCCTCACCAGCCGAAGAGCGAGCGGGCGTTGGCGGCGACCGTCGCCTCCAGATCCTCGTAGGAGACGCCGCGCACCGCCGCCACCGCCTTCGCGGTCTCGACCACGTTAGCGGGCTGGTTGCGCTTGCCGCGCACCGGCTGCGGTGAGAGGAACGGAGCGTCGGTCTCGACCAGCAGCCGGTCCGCCGGCACCTGGGCGGCGGCCTCGCGCAGCGCCTCGGAGCGCGGGTAGGTGACGTTGCCGGCGAACGAGCAGAACCAGCGGCGCTCGGCCGCGGCGGCGACGTGCTGCGGCGCCGAGAAGCAGTGGAGGACGACGGCATTGGCACCGGCGCGGGCGTCGAGCGTGGCGAAGATCTCGTCGGTCGCGGCGCTCTCGCCCTCGCGGTCGCGGGCGTGGATCACGATCGGCAGCTGCAGCTCGACCGCGATCTCGATCTGTGCCGCGAAGGCGCGCCGCTGGGCCGCCGGCGAAGCGGTGTCACGGTAGAAGTCGAGCCCGGTCTCGCCGATCGCCCGCACCTTCTCGTGGGCGGCGAGGCGGGAGATCGCCACCGCCGCATCCTCGTCGAAACCCTCGGCGTCGTTGGGGTGGCGACCGACGCTGGCGAAGAGCGAATCGTGCCGCTCCGCCGCCGCGACGACGCCGGCGTTGGTCTCATCGTCGAGGCCGATGTTGAGGATCCGCTCGACCCCGGCCGCCGCAGCCGCCGCGAGCAGCTCGTCCTCAGCCCCCTCGCAGAGGAAGAGGTGGGTGTGGGCGTCGATCACCCCGCCCAGGTTATGCGAGGGCCTAGGGGCAGTTGACCCCGGGCAGCGCCGCCGGGAGGCTCGGGAACAGCAGGCTGCCGAGAACTTCCACCCCGGCGAGCACGCCGCGCAGGGCGTTTGCCTGGCCGGTCACGGCCGAGACCTGGCCGCAGAGCGTGCTCACCTGGGCGCTCAGGGCATTGACGTTGGCGACCGATTTGATCGCTTCCTGCAGCTGCGTGCCGCTGATCCCCTGCAGTTTCGCCAGCAACCCGGTGAGGTCGGTGTTGGTGATCCCTTTCAGCACCGATTCCAGCGAGTTGACTTTGCTGGTCAGCGCGCTGACCCGGTTTTCCAGCGCGTTGAGGCCGTTGGCCCCCTGTCCGCCGCCTTCGCCGGCGTTCCCGTTCGAGCCGCTTTCGCCGTTTTCACCGGCGCCGCCGCGTGGCCCGGTCACGTTCCAGGAGATCTTCTTTTCGCCCTTGTGGCACTTCGCCTTCTTGGCGACGAGGCGGACGCTCCCCTTCGCCTTGCCGCGGGTCTTGTAACAGGCGTAGACCTTGCCGTCCTTGCCGACCAGCCGCCCGGCCGAGGCCGGCGCCGCAACGAGGAGGCAGAGGGCGACCGCGAGCGCCAGCGCGCCCAGGCGCGCGGCCGTCCTCCGTGCTCCCCGCGGCCCCTGGCTCCGGTACATGGGCCGACCCTCTCATCCACGAACACCGCTGTCCACCCCCGCCGCGGCGGCGGCGTGGTTGTCCTTCCTCAACCCCAACCACGCCGGAGCTAGGAGGGATTAGCGAAACTCCCGCGCCCCCGCCTGGCGGCGGCGGACCGGCGCGGTGCGGCGTCCTCAGTCGGCCAAATAGCACTGCTATTCGGCCTCCCTGCGCCCTTGCCCCGCTTGGTCCGGCGCTCGCCAGTCGCGGACGTGAGTTTCGCTAATCCCTCCTAGGGCGCCTCGATCTTCGGAAAGAGCGGCGGTACCCGCTCGACGCTCTGGCCGCCGGGGCGGGAGCCGAACTCGGCCAGGCCGCGGTCCTCCTCGGCGAGTGCGGCGAGCAGGCGCTCCGCGGTCTCGGGCAGGAAGGGGATCAGCATCAGAGTCGTCACCCGCAGTCCCTCGACCAGGTTGTAGAGGACTTCGTCGAGCCGCTCGGGGTCGGCCTCATCCTTGGCGAGCACCCACGGCTGGGTTTCCTCGACGAAGCGGTTGAGGCGGCGGACCAGGACCCAGATCACCTCCAGCGCCTGCGTCAGCTCGGCCCGGTCGAGCAGCTCGCAGAAGCGGTCGAGGCTGCCTTCGAAGTCCTCGGCGAGGGTGGCGTCGACGGCCGCCTCGGGCACGGTGCCGTCGCGGTAGCGGTCGACCATCGCCAGCACCCGGCTGGCGAGGTTGCCGTAGTCGTTGGCCAGCTCGGTCTCGTAGCGGGACTCGAAGCCGGCGGTCGAGATCGAGCCGTCCTGGCCGAAGCTGACCTCGCGGAAGAGGTAGAAGCGCAGCGCGTCGGCCCCGAAGCGCTCGATCACCTCGAACGGGTCGAGCACGTTGCCGAGGCTCTTCGACATCTTTTTCTCGCCCATCAGCAGGTAGCCGTGGATCACCATCCGCCGCGGCACCTCGAGCTCGGCCGCCATGCACAGCGCCGGCCAGTAGACGGCGTGGAACTTGAGGATGTCCTTCGCCATCACGTGCAGGTCGGCCGGCCAGTAGCGTGCGCTCAGGTCCTCGCCGGGGCGGGCGAAGGTGAGCGCGGTGACGTAGTTGAGGCGGGCGTCGAACCAGACGTACATCCGCTGCCCGGGGTCCCACGGCAGCGGCAGCCCCCACTTCAGGGTCGGCCGCGAGAGCGAGACGTCTTCGAGCCCGCCCTTGATGAAGGCGACCGCCTCGTTGCGGCGGAAGTCGGGGACGACGAAGTCGGGCTGCTCCTCATACAGCGCTTCGAGGCGCTCCTGGAGGCCGAGAGCTTGAAGAACCAGTTCTCCTCGGTGACCTTCTCGAGGACGATCTCGTGGATCGGGCA
>DASXOF010000035.1:0-3573 GCA_036494495.1 Solirubrobacterales bacterium
GGCTCGGCGCCCACCTCGGCGAGCGGCTCGGCCCCGGGCGCGAGTCGCTCGCGGTCAGCCGCCTCGGCGAAGGCCAGTCCTGCCTCACCTTCCTGCTCGAGGGCGACGGCTGGAGCCTGATCCTGCGCCGGCCCCCGCGCGGCGACCTGCCGCCGACCGCCTTCGACGTCACCCGCGAGTTCCGGGTGATGTCGGCGCTGATCGCGGCCGGGGCGGAGGTGCCGCTCGCAAAGCCGGTCCTGCTCTGCGAGGACAAGCAGGTGATCGGCGCGCCCTTCTACCTGATGGAGCCGGTCGACGGCCTGGTGATCCGCGAGCAGGTGCCGCAGGGCTTCGGCGAGGAGGCCGCGCGCACCCTCGGCCTCGGCGTGCTCGACGTCCTCGCCGGCATCCACGCGGCCGACTGGCGCGGCGCCGGCCTCGAGGACTTCGGCAAGCCCGCCGCCTACGCGGAACGGCAGCTGGGGCGGATGTCGAAGCTCTGGCAGCGCGCCCGCTTCCGCGACCTGCCGGGCGTCGAGCAGCTCGAGGCCTGGCTGACGGCCAACCTGCCGCCCGACTGCGAGCCGGCGATCGTCCACGGCGACTACAAGCTCGACAACCTGATCGTCTCGGCCGCGGGCGAGGTCAACGCGGTGGTCGACTGGGAGCTCTCGACGATCGGCGACCCCGCCGCCGACCTCGGCTGGCTCACCTATTACTGGATCGACGAGGAGGCCGAGGTCGAATGGCCGCGGATGCCGGCGGCGTCGCTGGCCCCCGGCTTCCCCAGCCGCGCCGAGCTGGTCGCCCACTACCGCCGCCGCCGCGGGGCGCCGGAGGCCGCCGTCCGCTGGTACGCCGCCCTGGCCGGCTGGAAGACGGCGGTGATGCTCGAGGGCTCCTACCGCCGCTACGTCGAGGGCCTCTCCGACATCCCGACCCACGCCGCGCTCGAGGACGGCGTGCCCTACCTGGCGCGCCGCGGGATGAGCTTCGCCACCGGCGAGCTGCCGCTCTGAGGCCGCGCTCGTCCATCGGGTTGAAAAACCCACTCATGAGTTGACTCGCAGTCCTGATTCCCGTAAGGTGCCGGAATAGATGGAGGGATCGAACGATCGACTGCTGGCCACCGGCACGGTCGCCTCGCAGGGCACCGCGGAGGGGGTCCTGACGCCGGCGATGTCGGTCGCCGAAGTGCTGAAGCTGATGAGCGAGGACGTCGGCGAAGCGATCCTCTGGGTCGAGCACGCCTCGGTCACCTCGGTGGTGCCGATCCTGCCGCGGGTCCGCGGCGTGGTCTGCGAAGGCGGCGGCCTGACCTCCCACCTGGCGATCGTCTCGCGCCAGTTCGGCCTGCCCTGCGTCGTCGCCGCCGACTTCTCCGTGCCCCCGGAGGAGGCGAAGGGCCGCCGGGTGGAGATCCTCGAGGACGGCCGGATCGTCTTCGCCGAGAACGGCGCGTGAGCGGGGCGCTCGACACCTTCTCCCCGGCAGAGGTCGACGCGACGATCACCACCTGGGGCGTCGCCCAGAGCGAGACGATGCGGCGCGAGAACCGCGGCCAGCTCGACTCCGAGCTGTTCGACATCCGCGGCCGCACCTGGGTCGGCTTCGAGTGCTACTTCCGGGCGGTGCCGGAGATCCTCACCGCGCTCGCCGAGCGCGTCTCCCCGGAGGAGATCGGGCGGCGGATGAAGCGCCCCGGCTGCCGGCCCTACTACCTGCAGCTGTTCATGCTGATGTCGAACTACCTCTGCGCCCGCGAGCAGCGGCTGCTGGTCGACGGTGTCCTGCCGGAGACCGACCCCGCGGAGGCGCGGCGGCTGCAGGCGGTGGTCGAGTTCTTCGCCCGGGCGATGCGCGCCTACCGCGAGGACGGCGGCCTGGTCCCGGTCGCGCCGCAGTACGACCAGCGCATCCTCGGCGCCGAGTGGGTCGGCCGCTGCGCCGAGCTGCTCGGCCCGGCGGACGAGCTGCCGCGGATCAGCCGGGCGCTGGCCAGCATCTCGCTCTACGTCTTCCTGATGCACGGCGAGCAGCGCGACGGCAACTTCGACCACGGCCCCTACCGGCTCGAGGACGGCACCCGGATGCTGGTCCACGAGGTCAACGATCTCGACAACGACTACCTGCCGTGGGTCGACGCCGACGGTGGCCTCGAGGTCGGCAGCGTCTGCGTCGCCTACGCGCTGCGCGACGTCGACACCCGCTTCAGCATCTTCGCCGGCTGCATCACCGATCCGGCCGACTTCGCCGCGCGGGTCGAGCGCGTCGCCGTCTTCACCGCCGAGGGCGAGGAGCTGCGGCCGCTCGGCGCCGAGGAGCTCGAGGCGCTGGCCGAGCGGGCGCTGCGGCTGCAGGGGGAGATGTACGGGCGGATCGTCGAGTGGCCGCCGATCGAACGCTCCCGCTACGCCCGCTGGCTCTACGCCAACCACATCCTTCCCTTCCTGCGGATCGGCGAGGCGCCGGACCTCGTCGAGCTGCTGAGCGAGCGCTTCGAGGCGATCGGCCAGGAGGCGGCCGAGGAATTCGCCACCTTCAGCGAGCGCCCCGCCGTCTTCCGATCCCACCTCGCGCTCCCCGACGGCTCGATGTTCAGCCCGGCCGCCGTCGTAGGCTAGTGCCATGTCAGGCAACGCTCGCCCACTCTGGCTTGCCCTCGCCGCGCCTGGCGGCGTCCTCGACCACTCGACGTGGCTCTGCCACGCCTTCGGGTCTGCGTCCTTGCCAGTCACGGCGATTGCGGCGCCAGACCCGGGCAACCGTCACCGGACACGGCACTAGGCCGATGCCGACCGCTCCCAAACGGGCGAAGAAGAAGGAAGAGGAGGCGAAGCCGAGCCGGCTCGAACTGCGGCGCGAAGCGCGCAAGCAGGCGATCCTGCGGGCGGCCGGCGCCGAGCTCGCCCGCGCCGGCTACAGCCGCGCCAGCCTCGACGACATCGCCGAGCACGTCCACGTGACCAAGGCGACGCTCTACCACTACTTCGCGAACAAGGAAGAGCTCTACCGGGCCTGGATGGACGACGTCTCGGCCGAGGTCAGCAAGCTCCTCGACGCGGCGGTCGGCGAGGGCCCGGCGCGCGAGCGCCTCTGGCGGCTCGCCAACGCCGAGGTGCTGATCCTGACCAGCGACTTCCCCGACTACGCGCGCCTGTTCATGGCCGGGGTCGACTGGCCCGAGCCCTTCCAGGAGCGGATCCGCGAGCTGCGCCGCGCCCACGAGGCGAACTTCCGCCGGGTGATCGACGACGGCGTCGCCGCCGGCGAATTCGACGTCGCCGACGAGACGATCGCCCGCTACTGCTTCCAGGGCGCCCTCGCCTACGTGCCGGAGTGGTATCGCGGCAGCGGCCGCCTCGGCGCCGAGGAGCTGGCCGCTGCGGTCGCCGACTCGGCGGTGCGGATCTTCACCTGCTCGTGAGCCCGGCGCCGGCCGGGCCCGGCCCCTCGTGGGTCGGGCTGATGATGCCGGTGCAGGACTTCGGCGCCGGCTTCGGCGAGCTGCTCGCCACCGGCGCCGAAGCGGAGGCCCTCGGCTTCGACTCGCTCTGGGTCGGCGACCACCTCGCGTTCCGCCAGCCCGTG
>DASXOF010000036.1:0-39101 GCA_036494495.1 Solirubrobacterales bacterium
CGTCGGGCTGTTGCCGACCCTTCGCGACGTCGATCAGATCGACGACGCCCGGGCGGTCGCCGCGATCGCCCCGGCCGGCGCCTTCGCAGGCGCCCTCGAGGAGGTGGAGTCCGAGCTGTGCGTGAGCTGACCGCAATCGACGCCTTGACCGTCTACGAGGACGCCCTGCTGGGCGCCCCGGAGGGCGGCGGCTCCCTCCACGCTGTCGGCGAGGACGGCTCGCGCCGCCGGTTGCCGATCGGTCGTTGGCTGGGGGCGCCCGACGCCGCCGAGGAGTCGGTGCTGGAGCGGGCGATCGGCCCGGTCCTCGACATCGGCTGCGGGGCGGGGCGCCACGTCGTCGCGCTGCGGCGGCGCGGCGTCCGCGCGGTCGGCGTCGAGATCTCACCGGTCGCCACCGCGATCGCCCGCGAGCGCGGCGCCGAGGTGATCCAGGCTTCCGCCTTCGAGCGTCCGATCGGCTCTGAGTGGGAGACGATCCTCCTGCTCGACGGCAACATCGGCATCGGCGGCGACGCGACACGCCTGCTCCGCCGGACGGCTGCCCTGTTGGTTCCGGGCGGCACCGTCCTCGTCGAGCTGGAGCCACCGGCGGGCGCGCCGCACCCGCAGCGGGTCCGCCTCGAGGGCGCCCAGGCGACCAGCCACTGGGTTCCCTGGCACTTCGTCGGTTACGAGCAGATCGATCCGCTCGCGACCGGGTCGGGGTTCGAGGTGGTCCGGCGCTGGCGGGCCGACGATCGCTGGTTCGCGCACCTGCGCCTCGTATCGAGTTCGCATAAATGCCCTGATGGCGCGGAGAAGTGCGAGCTCGCCGTGCGGACGCCAGCCGAGGAGGCGGTGTGCCACCCGGCGGGCTGACCGCAGCCCGAGCACCGGCCGCCGCTCCCGCCACTCGGGCCTCGCCGTCGCGACGCAACCGCCCGCGAGCCTCGACCCTGGTCCCGATCCTGATCTGCGGCGGCGCAATGCTGACGCTGGCGGTCGGTCTCGCGGCGAAGGCTGCCGGGGTCGACTGGGGGGCGCCGGCGCAGCCGCTCGTTTTGTTCCTCCGCCCGGCGCTGTCTACCTGGGTGCTCCCCGGCACCGTCGCCCTCGCCGCCGCGCTCTACGCAGCTGTGTGGCTTCACCGCGCCGACGCGGCCGTCGGGACGCCCCAGTTCGCCGCCGCGACCTTTGGCCTGACCCTGATGACGCGCCTCGCGCTGAACGTCTTCCGCGGTGGTCCGGGCGCCCTCGACACCGTCTTCGTCGTCGGGCGCAAGGGCGAGGGCCGCACCGAGTTCCTGCCGGGGCTGGCGTTCGTCGAACACGGAGTCGGGCACTTCCTCTCCAGCTTCCCGGACATCACCACCAGGTTGCCGATCCAGGCCGAGGGGCACCCTCCCGGCCTGCTCCTCAGCCTCCACTACCTCGGAATCGACACCGCGGCCGGCCTCGCCGCCCTGACGATCGGGGTCGGCGCGCTCACGGCCCCGCTCCTCTACCTGCTCGGCCGCGAGATCGCCTCCGAGGCCGAGGCCCGAACGGCGGCGCTGCTGTTCGTCTTCGTGCCGACCTCGCTGCTCTACGGCGCGACCTCGGGCGACGCACTGTTCGCGACGCTCGGCGTCCTCGCCGCGGTCGGGCTGCTCGCCCGCCGCCCCGCCAACCGGGTGCTCGGAGCCGCCGCGCTCGCCTTCGCCGCCTTCTTCTCCTACGCACTGCTCGCCGTCGGTGCCTGGGCTGTGCTGGTCCGCTGGCGAGGCGAGGGGATCGGCGCCGCGCTGCGGCTGGCCACGCTCTGCGCCGCCGTCCTCCTCGTCCTCTACCTGGCCCTGGACCTGGTCACCGGCTTCGACCTGGTCGCCGCGATCCGCGCCACCGACTCGCGCTACCGCGAAGGCATCGCCCGGGTGCGGCCGTACCTCTTCTGGCTGTTCGGTTCGCCCGCCGCCTTCCTCCTGATGCTGGGGCCGATCGCCTGGTTCGCGGCGCGCTCGCTGGCGGCGAAGGAAGCGAGCGCCCTCGCCCTGGGGCTGGTGATCGCGATCAGCGCCCTGGCCGGCTACACGAAGGCCGAGACGGAGCGAATCTGGCTCTTCCTGGTCCCCTTCGCCTGCCTCGCCGCCGCCCGCTCGCTCTCCGCGCGCCGCTTCACCCCGGTGCTGCTCGGCGCCGCCGCGCAGGCCGTCCTGATCGAGATCTTCCTGTTCACCAAGTGGTGAGCGAGCTAGCGAAGATCCGCGGTCGCGAATTCGGCCATCCCGCGGGCGAGATCGACCTCGGCCTCGAAGCCGAGCTGCGCACGGGCCCGGCCCGGGTCGGCGAAGACGTGGCGGACGTCGCCGAGCCGAAACTCACCGGTCACCTCGGGTCGCCGCGCCGCCTGTCCGGCCGCCTCGCTCAGCAGCCCGGCGACCGCGAGGATCGACCGAGGCGTCCCGGTCGCGACGTTGTAGGCGGCGGGGGCGCCGCGGCGGCCAAGAGCGGCGAGGTTGGCGCGAGCGACGTCGGCGACGTGGATGAAATCGCGCAGCTGGCCGCCATCCTCGAAGACGCGCGGGGACTCGCCGGCGGCGAGCGCGCTGCGGAAGATGCTGGCGACGCCCGCGTAAGGGGTGTCGCGGGGCATCCGCGGTCCGTAGACGTTGTGGTAGCGGAGCATCGTCACGCTGACCGCGGGGTTCTCGCGGGCGAAGAGCCCGCAGAGGTGCTCCTGGTGGAGCTTGGTCGCAGCGTAGACGCTGCGCGGCTCGGTCGGGGCGTCCTCGTCGATCGAGGCGGGCTCGAGCGGCAGGCCGCAGAGGGGGCAGAGCGGCTCGAAGCGACCGGCCTCGAGGTCGGCCGGGTCGCGCGGCGTCGGCCTGAGGTCGCCGTGGGTCGGGCAGAGATAGCGGCCCTCGCCGTAGACGACCATGCTGCTCGCCAGGACGAGCGGACCGGAGTACTCGACGGCGGCCAGCGCGGCGAGCAGCCGGGCGGTGCCGAAGTCGTTGGCGGCGACGTAGTCGGGCAGGTCGGCGAAGTCGAGGCCGAGCCCGACCATCGCGGCCTGGTGGCTGACCGCGTCGATCCCCTTGACCGCGGCCGCCGCAATGGCGGGGTCCGCGAGGTCACCCTCGATCAGCTCGGCAGCCGGGTTCAGGTAGTCGGGGCGGCGGCTGTGGGCGGCGGGATGGAAGCAGTCGAGAACGCGGACCTCGTGACCTTCGGCGACGAGCAGATCGACCAGGTGTGAGCCGATGAACCCCGCCCCGCCGGTGACCAGTACGCGCTCGCCCACCCGCCGCAGATTACGCGCCCGCCGCCACGGCGAATCGCCCGGGATCGAGCCGGTCACACCGCGAAATGGTGGGCGATGAAGATGCCGCGCACGCCGAAACCGCGGTTCCCGAAGATCCCGGCCCCGACGTTTCCGCCACCGGGGCCGACCCGGCCCTCCTTCTGGCGGAGCCCCCTGCGCGGGCCCTGGCTGACCTCGATCCTCGGCTCGGCGCTGCTGCCGCTGATCATCGTCTGCGCCGTCACCGGCTTCCTCTCGCAGGCCGCATACAACCCGAACCTCGGCCACAACTCACTGCTCCCCGGTGGCGGAATCGGGGTCAGCATCTACTTCTTTCACTGGCCGACCAGCCCGTCGTGGCTCTACGCCGTCACCCAGGGACTGCACGTGACCAGTGGCCTGGCGGCGATGCCGATCCTGCTGGCAAAGCTGTGGTCGGTGATGCCGAAGCTGTTCGAGTGGCCGCCGGTGCGCGGCGTCGCGCACGCCCTCGAACGGCTCTCGCTGGCCCTCCTGGTTGGCGGCAGCGTCTTCGTCTTCGGCACCGGCCTGCTGAACATCCAGGTCTTCTATCCCTGGCCGTTCCGCTTCCTCACCGCCCACTACTACGGCGCATTCATCTTCCTCGCCGCCTTCGGCCTCCACATCTTCCTGAAGATCCCGGTGGCGCTGCGAACCTTCCACGAGCGCGGTGTGCTGCGGCCGCTGCGGCCAGGCCTGCGTGACACCCTGCCCGAGCCCTACGAGGAGGGCCACGTCGCGCCCCTCGAACCGGCCCGGCCGACGATCTCGCGGCGGGCGCTGCTGGCGACGGTCGGCGCGGCGTCCGTCGGCGGGGCCTTGATGGCGCTCGCGCAGACGGTCGGCGGTCCGATCCGCCAGCTCGGCCTCCTCACTCCACGGAGCACACAGCAAAACAGCGGACCGAACGGCTTCCAGATCAACAAGACCGCTGCCGCGGTCGGAATCGGCCCGGAGCAGACCGGGCCCGCCTGGCGCCTCAAGATCGAAGGCGCCGCCAAGCGCGAGCTCTCCCGCCAGCAGTTGCTGGCAATGCCCCAGCACAGCTATGACCTGCCCATCGCCTGCGTCGAAGGCTGGTCGACGACCCAGCGCTGGACCGGGGTGCGGCTGCGCGACCTGGCCGTGATGGCGGGGGTGCCCGGTAGCGCCGAGGCGTTGATCGAATCGCTGCAGAAGGGCGGCGCGCTGCGCGAGGTGACGCTCAGCTCCGGCCAGGTCGCCGCCGAGAACAGCCTGCTCGCCCTGAAGGTCAACGGCGAGGACCTCTCGCTCGACCATGGCTTCCCCGCCCGCGTAATCGTCCCCGGCGCCCCCGGCGTCCACCAGACCAAGTGGGTCGCGTCGATGAAGTTCCAGGCCGCCTGATGGCCCGCTTCCGCCCCGCCTACGACGACTCGCCGCTGCATTTGCTGGCGACCCTCGCCAGCTTCGCGATCGCCGGCTACGCCTTCCTGCGGATCGTCGAAAACCCCTCCGCCCTGGGGACGCTGGTCTGGTTCGCCGGCGCCGCGGTCGCCCACGACCTGATCGCCTTCCCCCTCTATTCGGCCCTCAACCTGATCGCCCAGCGGTCGATCGAGGGGCCCAACGAGGCCTGGGAAGAGAGCCGGCGGGTGCCGCTGATCAACCACGTCCGCATCCCCGCCTTTCTCAGCGCGCTCGCCCTACTTATGTTCTTCCCCCTGATCCTCGGGCTGGACTCGGCCAACTATGAAAAGGACGCCGGCCTCTCCCCCGACGTCTTCCTGACCCGCTGGCTCGGCCTCTGCGCGGCCCTCTTCCTCGGCTCGGCCGTGATCTATGCGGTGCGGCTGCGGCGGGCGACGCGCGGTGATGAGGACGAGCCGGCCGACGCGCCCGGGCCCCGCCCGGAAGGAAGCTGAGATGCCCGACGTGATCCTCCCCGTCCTCGACGAGGCAGCGGCGATCCCGAGCGTGCTCGCCGCGATGCCCCACGGCTACCGACCGATTGTCGTCGACAACGGTTCCACCGACGGCTCCGCGGCGATCGCCGCGGAGCGCGGGGCGCTGGTGGTGTGCGAACCGCGCCGCGGCTTCGGGGCCGCCTGCTGGGCCGGCCTCGGCGCCGCCGACGCCGAGGTCGTCTGCTTCATGGACTGCGACGGCTCGCTCGATCCCGCTGACCTGCCTACCGTCGTGGGCCTGCTCGACCAGGGTGCCGATCTGGCGATCGGCGCGAGGCGGGCCGATCGCGGCGCCTGGCCCGTCCACGCCCGGATCGCCAATCGTGTCCTAGCCCGCGAGTTGCGCCGCCGCACCGGCGTCTCTCTGGAGGACATCGGCCCGATGCGGGCGGCCCGTCGCCTGCCCCTGCTCGAACTCGACCTGCGCGACCGCCGCAGCGGCTGGCCGCTGGAGATGGTGGTCAAGGCGGTCTCCGCCGGTTGGTCCGTCGTCGACACGCCGGTCCCCTACGCAGAGCGCCAAGGCCGCTCGAAGGTCACCGGCACCGTGCGCGGGACGATTCAGACGATCGGCGACATGGGTGCGATAGTCCGCGCCGCCGAATGAAGAGGGTCTATCGCGAAGCGGCGTCCGCGAGCCGCTGGACCAGCACGGCCATCTGCTCACCCAGCGAGGAGATCAACCGCGGAGCCTCCTGTGCGCGGGAAATCAGGCTGTGATCGACGAGATCGCGTCGGAGACGAGTCGGATACTGACTCCGTGGTGGCGCTGGGAGCCGCATGCGCGGCTCCCAGCCAGAGCTTCCCTGGCATGACGGCGGATCATCTCTCCGCGAGACTAGAACAGGCTAAGTTCCATCCCGTCAGACTCGGCCCATTTAGCGGTCCAAGTGCCGGTTTCCGGACACAGGACGCTTCCGGCGGTCCGTTTGAGGGCGACTCCGTTCGCGATCAGCATCGGTATGCCCGGGCTTATCGCACCCTTGAATTCAAGTTTCGCTTCAGCGGTCGCATAGGTGCAGCTGACGCCGAGCATCGTGCATTCGCTGAGGGTTGTGCCGGGGTTGCCGGCGCCGCTGCTGGTGAGGACGGCGGTCCCGTTGCCTTCTCCAGTCCCGGTGCCCTGGACTTTGTAGGGCAGATTCGCCGCTGCGGCTGATTTGCATTCACCTTTGCAGCTGGTGAAAGCGAGTTCTTTGACTACGCCTGCGCCTTTGCTCATCGCTTCACCGTTGGCCGTGGATTTGCATTCCTCCGTGAAGCTGCCGCCGGCCACCAGCTTCACGTCGCTCGAGCTCACCGAGAGGCCTGTGCCGCTGAATTCTTCGAAGCTCCCCGGGCACGAGCCTTGGCCCCCCATGCCTGTCCTGCACCATGTCGCCGATGCCGAACCGGCACCGAGGAGGGCGGTCATCGCTCCTACGCCGATAATCGCAAGAGCGAGCATTTTGAGCTGCCTCATCTTCTTCTCCCTTGTCATCCAGCGGCTTCGCGCGCCGGCTCTGCCAACCGGTGTAACATCGAGCCGAAGTAAAATCAAGAATTCCTGTGCATACTGCTCCAGCCTGCGAGGGCCCCCACCGGCCGCTCGCGCTTGCTCATGAACTCGCCTCCGAGGGCGCTGGGATTTTCCGCATGACCCGATCGCCACGCCGAAGACCCGGACCTCGGAAGCGCCTTTGACGACCTTCGATTTCCTCTCCGATTTGGCCAGGACTCGGTCGACCTCCCGATGCATGGCGCTGTGCCAGTTCGACGCGCAGCGCCCTTCCGGGCGCGCCACCGACGAATTCGCGCATGAGCCGCTCGGGATCGGGCGAGCCGGGCGGAGATGAGGCGAGGGATCGTCGCCACCTCAATGAAGGGATCAAGTCGCAAAGCCGCCGCCGGGGCCTGAACCCCTTCTAGGCGGATCGATTGCCCCAGCGCAAGGCTTTTAGGGCTCCTTTTGAACCTCACCTTGCCCCAAGGCTTGCCCCACGGCCGATTCTGAGGCGTTTTGTCACTCCGGAAAGATCAGCAATCCCGCTTCCCAAGCGGAATCGCGTAACGGGGCAGCCAGGACTCGAACCTGGAATCGCCGGTTTTGGAGACCGGTGCCTTAGCCAGTTGGGCCACTGCCCCAGAGCCCGGATCGTAGCTAGCCGGGGACCGCGAAGGCGGACGCTATGGGAGTGCGGGCGGAGGGACTCGAACCCCCAAGCTCTCACGAGCACCGGCACCTAAAGCCGGCGTGTCTACCAGTTTCACCACGCCCGCGGGCGCACCCTCCAGCCGCGGGATCGTAGCTGCCGCGCCACCGGGGCCAGACAGAAGGCGGCGGTGACGAGCGCGACGAGGGCGCAGAGGATCAGCAGGCGGGCGTCGTTGGGGTCGGCGGCGAGGAGCATCGTCGCCGCGGCCGCGGGGGCGGCGACGGCGAGGAGGCGGATGGTCGGCCGGAGGCCGAGGGCGGCGAGGGCCACAGCGGTGGAGGCGAAGAGGGTCTGGGCGAAGGTGGCGAAGGCCGGGCCGTTGACGCCGAGCGGCGGGACGAGGGCGAGGTCGAGGGCGATATTGACCACCACCGAGCCGATCGCGATCTTGGCGATCAGCGGGGTCCGGCCGGCGGCGATCAGGGCCGGCAGGACGGCGAAGTAGGTGGCGATGAAGATGCCGCTGCCGCCGAGCAGGAGCAGGAGGGGCGGGGTCGTCGCTTCGAAGTCGGAGCCGAAGGCGACCGGGAGGAGCAGCGCGGCGACCACGCCGCCGAGGCCGACCAGCGCGGCCCAGATGCCCGTGTAGGTGACCAGCCGGGGCAGCGGCAGCTGCTCGTGGACCTCCTCGCCCGAGGCGGCGGAGCGGGCATGGTGGGGCAGCGCGGCGACCAGCCAATAGGAGGTGAGCTGGGTGACGAAGCTGAAGATCTGGTACGCCAGCGAGTAGACGCCGACGTCGCTGTCGGACTTGAAGGCGGCGAGGACGAAGATGTCGGCCCAGGCGATGCCGTAGGAGCAGACGCTGACGATCGCCATCGCCCCGACCGCGTCGACCACGGTCGAGATTTCGTGGTCCGGCATCTCCCCCGGCTCGCGCCGCAGCAGCCGCTGCCGCCGCCCGACGACGGCGAAGCCGGCGACCAAGGTGAGGAGCGAGGCGACCGCCAGCACCACCTGCGCGCCGACCACGTCGAGGCCGACGAGGACCGCGGTCGCCGCCGCCAGGACCAGCGCCACCACCCGCTCGGCGGTCTGCAGCATCGCTATCCCCGACATCCGCCCCTCGGTCTGCTGGACCGCGAAGACGCCCTGCAGGCCGACCAGCGCCACCGAGGCGACCACCACCGCCACCACCGAGACCGCAGCGTCGACCCCGATCGCGACGCTGACCGGGATCGCCACCACCAGGGTCGCCGCCGTGGCCAGCGCGGCGACGTAGAGCGAGGGCCGGAACGAGGCCCCGATCGAGCGGCCCTGCGCGTGCAGCACCGGCACCGCCAGGAAGGGCCAGGAGCCGGCCACCTGGGAGACGCCGAGGGTGACGGCGAGGAACAGCGACAGCTGCCCGAAGCCGCTCGTCCCCAGCTGCCGGGTGAAGAGCAGGATCAGCCCGAAGTAACCGAGCGAGCGCGCCAGGTAGCCGGCCCAGAGCCAGCCGACGTCGCGACCGAGGCGGCGGGAGTCCATCAGTGGCTTAACGGGGCGCCAATGCGGCCATGTCGCTGCGGGATTCTATGATCGCCCCATGGCGGTGGGACAGGTGAGGCCCGGCTACGAGTTGTGGCGGCCGAATCGGGAGAAGAGCAGCTCGGTCACGATGAAGTGGCTGATCGTGCTGCTGCTGCTGGCGACGGCGCTGCTGGCGGCGCTGATCACGGTCGGCGGCTGGTCGGTGATGAAGGGCGGCAGCGGGATGGGGATCGTCTGCGCGATCTACGCCCTGCTCTACCTCCTCTTCGCCTTCCGGGTGGCGCGCTGGAGCCGCGGCGTGCTGCCGCTGGCCGCCGCGCTCTCGATGATCCTCGCGATCCTCTGCGCGGTCGGCGCCGAAAGCTGGTTCGAACGCGAAAAGAGCGGCTTCAGCGAGCCGCTGCTCTCCTCCTCGCTGGTGGGCGTGCTGGTGATCGTGCTCGGGCTGCTGCAGATCGTCGTCATCGCCGCCGCCCTCTACGGCTTCAACCAGAACTGGCACGTCGAGGAAGAGCGCCCGATCGGCTCCAGCGAGGACTACGGAGCCGGCGCCGCCCCTGGCAGCGGCGCCCCGCAACCCGCCTGACCGGCGGCGGGCGGGAAGTGCCGGAGGTGGGACTCGAACCCACAAGCCCGCAAGGGCAATCGATTTTGAGTCGATCGCGTATGCCAATTCCGCCACTCCGGCAGCAGCTGGGCGAACGATAGAGGCGCAGCGCTCCTCGGAGCGCCCGCGCCGGGTTACGGCAGCGAGATCGCGAAGCGGCCGGAGGAGCTCCGCACCTCGCCGCGAGGCGTGGACGGGCCCCGGGGGCGCAGCAGCCGCAGCGCGGCGATCGCGGCAAAGGTCCAGCTGGCGACGACCAGGAGGCCGCCGAGGACGTCGCCGGGGAAGTGCCAGCCGAGGACGATCACCGAGGTGCCGGTGAAGGCGACCAGGGCCGCGCCGAGCGCCGCCGCCGGCGGGCGCAGCCGCGGCGGCGCGATCAGGACCAGGGCCACGGCGAGGGAGGCAGCGGCAGTGGTGTGACCGCTCGGGAAGGCCCAGGCCCAGGGCATCAGCACTTTCAGCACCTGGGTGCTGAGGGTGGCGCCGGCGACGACCGCGACCGCTGCGGCGGTCTCGCGGGTGCGACCGATCGCCACCCCGACCAGGACGATCCCGGCCAGCAGGACGATGAACGGCAGCGGATCGACCAGGTGCGCGAACCAGGTCGAGATCGCGTGGGCGGCGCCGGCGTCGTGGGCGGTGAAGTGGTTCTGGATCGAGCGATCCAGTTCCAGGGTCGGGCTCACTTTGTAGGAAAGCACCGCCACCGGCCCGAGGAGAAGGGCCGACGCAAGGCAGCCGAGGATCGGATTCCGGACACTCCGAAGCATCCAAAAACCATACCGAGACCCCCTTATAAGACCCTAAAGACCGGGTCTCAGACCATGCCCAGGCCGCCGCTGACCCCGAGCGTCTCGCCGGTCACGTAAGTGGCCTCCTCAGAGGCCAGGAAGGCGACCGCGTCGGCGACCTCCTCCGGCTTGCCGAGGCGGCCGAGCTGGGTCGAGGCACGCATGTTCTCGATCAGTTTCTCGCCGATCTCGCCGAACTCCTTGGCCCCCATCAGCAGCGGCGTCTCGATCGGCCCCGGGGCGATCGCGTTGGCGGTGATCGCGTAGCGGCCGTTCTCGCGGGCGATCACCTTGGTGAAGCCGATCACCCCCGCCTTCGCCGCCGAGTAGGCGGCCGAGCCCTTGGAGCCGACCCGCCCCGCCTCCGAGGAGATGCTGACGATGCGCCCGTAGCGCGCCCCCTGCATCCCCGGAAGGGCGGCATGCGTGCAGTTCATCACCCCGAGCAGGTTGATCGCGATCACCTTCTGCCACTGCTCGGGCGTGGTGTAGGTGAAGAAGCCGAACTCGTCGGTGCCGGCGTTGTTGACGAGGACGTCGAGGCCGCCGATCTCCCCGATCGCCGCCGCGCAGGCGGCGTGGTCGGTGACGTCGAGCTCGACCGGGTGGCCGGCGACCTCGCCCGCGACCCGCTCGGCGCCCTCGGCGTTGATGTCGGCGACCCAGACCTCGGCGCCGTCGGCGGCGAGCCGCGCCGCGATCGCCGCGCCGATCCCGCTGCCCCCGCCCGTGACCAGGGCCTTCCGTCCCTCCAGCCTCATCGGCGGGGAGGATACTGGCCCGCTGGCCAGGCTGGGCCGGCCAGCGCGGTTCCATAGACTGGCCGCCGCTCCCGTGGCCGACCTCCCCCCCATCCCGATCCTCGGCGGCACCGGTGCCCTCGGCGCCGGCCTGGCGCTGCGCTGGGCGATGGCCGGGGCGCCGATCGTGCTCGGCTCGCGCTCGGCCGAGCGCGGCGAGGAAGCGGCGGCGAAGATCCGCGAGAAGGTCGGGGGCGCCGAGGTCCGCGGAATGGACAACGCCGCCGCGGCGGCCGAGGCCGAGATCGTCTTCCTCACCGTCCCCTTCCGCGCCCAGTCCGAGAACCTCAACAACCTGCGCGAGGCGCTGCGGCCGGGCCAGATCCTGGTCGACTGCACGGTCCCGCTGGCAGCCGCCGTCAGCGGCAAGGCCACCCGCTCGCTCGGCGTCTGGCAGGGCTCGGCCGCCCAGCAGGCGCAGGAGATGGTCCCCGACGGCGTCACCGTCGTCGCCGCCCTGCACACGGTCGGCGCCCCGACCCTCGCCGACACAGACCACGAGCTCGACGAGGACATCCTCGTCTGCGGCGACAAGAAGGCCGACAAGGCACGGGTGGCGCGGCTGATCGAGCTGATCCCCGGCCTGCGCGCGGTCAACGCCGGCCCGCTCGAGATGGCGCGTATCGTCGAGCAGCTGACGCCGATGCTGATCTCGGTGAACAGCCGCTACAAGGCCCACGCGGGGATCAAGCTGACCGGCCTGCCCGACACCGACCACTGGAGCTGAGCAGGGGGTGCGGGTCGCGCTCCTCGCCGGCGGCACCGGCGGCGCCAAGCTCGGCGCCGGCATGCAGGAGGAGCTCGGCCCCGAGCTCTCGGTGATCGCCAACACCGGCGACGACGTCGAGGCGCTCGGCGTCCACGTCTCGCCCGACCCCGACCTCGTCACCTACTGGCTCTCGGGCGAAATCGACGAGGAGCGCGGCTGGGGGATCGAGGACGACGGCTTCGTCGCCTTCGAGCGCCTGAAGCGGCTCGGCGCGCCCGACTGGTTCAGCCTCTCCGACCGCGACCTCGCCACCTGCCTCTACCGCCGTGCCTTCCTCGACGACGGCGGCCGCGCGACCGAAGCGCAGGCGCAGATCGCCCGCTCGCTCGGGGTCCGGGCGCGGGTGCTGCCGATGTCCGACGCGCCGGTGCGGACCAAGGTGATGACCGCCGGCGGCCGCCGCGACCTGCAGGAGTACATGATCATCGACGGCGGCCAGCCGACCGTGCTCGGCGTCGAGCTCGAGGGGATCGAGTCCGCCGCGCCGACGCCGGAGGTGCTGGCGGCGCTGGCCGAGGCCGAGGCGATCGTGATCGGGCCCTCGAATCCGGTGATCAGCATCGGCCCGATCCTCGCCCTGCCGGGCCTGCGCGAGGCGATCGCGGCAGCGAGCGCGCCGGTCGTCGCGGTCAGCCCCTATGTCGCCGGCCAGGTCGTCAAGGGCCCGACCAACCGCTTCATGGCGGCGATCGGGCGGCCGGCCACCGCGGCCGGCGTCGCCTCGCTCTACGCCGGGTTGATCGACGGCATGGTGGTCGACGAGGGCGACCCGGACCCGCCGCCGGACGACGTGCCGACCCTGGTCACGAGAACGCTGATGGAGGGCCCCGAGGGCCGCGCCGCGCTGGCGCGGACGGTCCTCGATTTCGCCGAGGACCTGGGATGAGCCCCGCCGGCGGGGCCTTCGCGGTCCTGACCGTGAAGCGCTTCGACGCCGCCAAGCAGCGGCTGGCGGCGGGGATGGAGGCCGAGCGGCGGCGGGCACTGGCGGCGGCGATGGCCGCCGATGTGCTGGAGGCGATCGGCGAAGCCCGCTCGGTGGCGGGGACGATCGTCGTCAGCGGCGAGCCTGGCGCCCGGCGGACCGCCGTCGAGCTCGGCGCCGAGGTGGTCGACGACCCCGAAGACGCCGGCCACGTCGAGGCGGCGCTGGCGGGGATCGCCCGGGCCGAAGACGCCGGCGCCGAGACCGTGGTCCTCCTCCCTGGCGACTGCCCGCTGCTCGACCCGCGCGAGCTCGACCGCCTCCTCACCGGCCTCCCCGACCCCTACGTGGCGATCGTCCCCGACCGCCACGGCGAGGGCACGAACTCGCTGGTGCTGCGGCCGCCCGGCGCGATCGTCCCCGCCTTCGGCGAGGGCAGCCGCGCCCGCCACGTCGCCGCCGCCCGCGAGGCCGGCATCCCCTTCGCGGTCGAGCAGATCCCCTCGCTCGGGCTCGACCTCGACACCCCGGCCGACGTGATCGCCCTCACCCGCGAGCTCGAGAAGCGCGGCGGCCGCGCCAGGCGCACCGCCAAGGTGCTGGGGATATGAGCGAGCTCGGCGTCCGCGCCGTGGTCGGGCTGCCGGAGATCGGCAACGGCGACCCGCTCGGCGAGCTGATCGCCGCCGCGGCCGGCGAGCTCCGCGACGGCGACGTCGTCGTCGTCTCGCAGAAGGTCGTCTCCAAGGCCGAGGGCCAGGTCCGCAAGCTCTCCTCGGTGATCCCCGGCGCCGAGGCGCGACGGCTGGCGGCTGTCCTCGGCAAGGAGCCGGCGCTGGTGCAACTGGTGCTGGAGGAGAGCGCCGAGGTGATCCGGGCCGAGCGCACGGTGCTGATCGTCGAGACCAGGCACGGCTTCGTCTGCGCCAACGCCGGCATCGACACCTCGAACCTGCCCGAGGCGGACACCGTCAGCCTCCTCCCCGAGGACCCCGACGCCTCCGCCCGCCGCCTGCGCGCCGAACTGACGGCGGCCAGCGGCGCCACCCGGCTCGGCGTCGTCGTCTCCGACAGCTTCGGCCGCGCCTGGCGCCTCGGCCAGGCCGAGGTCGCAATCGGCTGCGCCGGCCTGCGCCCGCTCGACGACTGGCGCGGTCGCCACGACGCCGGCGGCCGCGAGCTCGACGCAACCCTGATCGCGATCGCCGACGAGGCGGCGGCCGCGGCCGATCTGGTGAGGAACAAGGCGAGCGGCGTGCCGGCGGCGGTCGTGCGCGGCCTCGGCGATCACCTGACCGACGAGGACGGGCCCGGGGCCGCCGCGCTGCGCCGTCCCCCCGGAGAGGACCTCTTCCGCTGAGCGCCTGGGGCGCCTTTGTTCCACATAGGTGAACAAATGCGCCCCACCCGAGGTCCCGGGCGGGCGGCGAGCCGCAGGCCTAGTCTTTGTGCAGGAGGTCCTTGACCTTGTCGGTCATCTTCTCGATCCCCGACTTGGCCTTGCCACCCGCCTGGTCGACCTTCCCCTCGCGCTGCAGGCCCTTATCGCCGCTGAGGTTGCCAGCGGCCTCCTTGACGCGGCCCTTGGCCTCGTCCTTGTTGCTCACTCCGTCGGTCATGCATTCCTTTCCGTGGTGGAAAGGTCAGCTACCCGCCGCCGAGATGCTCAACCGACCGGGGCGGCGTCGTAGCGCTCCAAGACCTCGTAGAGCGTCGTCCGCTGCGCCGCCGGGCGCCCGGCGGCGTGCGCCGCCTCGATCAGCTGCGCCGGCTCCAGCCGCACCCCGTGCTGGGAGCCGGCCATGCGGCTGATGTTCTCCTCCATCAGGGTGCCGCCGAGGTCGTTGACGCCCCAGCGCAGCGCCTCGGTCGCGCCCTCGAGGCCCATCTTCACCCACGATGCCTGCAGGTTGGTGACGCTCCGGCCGAGCGCGAGCCGGAAGGCGGCGGTGTGCTTCAGGTTCTCCTGGATCGAGATCTCCTCGATCCCGTGGGTGCGCCCGAGCAGGGTGTTGAAGGGGATGAACGAGAGCGGCACGAACTCGGTGATGCCGCCGGTCCGCTCCTGCAGGGCGCGGATCACCAGCATGTGGCGGGCAAGCTCCCGCGGCTCCTCGATGTGGCCGAACATCACCGTCGAGGTGCTCCGCAACCCGGCGCGGTGGGAGGCTTCGATGATCTCCACCCAGCGGGCGACCGGCAGCTTGTTGGGCGAGATCCGCTGCCGGACCCCGTCGTCGAGCACCTCGGCGGCGGTGCCGGGGGTCGAGCCGAGGCCGCAGGAGAGGAGGTATTCGAAGACTTCGGCTGGGCTCTTGCCCGATTTCTCGCAAGCCCAGTTGATCTCCATCGGGCTGTAGGCGTGGAGGTGGATCTCCGGCGCCACCTGCTTGGCCAGCTTGAGCCAGCTCCCGTACTCCTCCAGCGTCAGGTCGGGGTGGATGCCGCCCTGCATGCAGAGCTCGGTGGCGCCGAAGGCGAGCGCCTCCTCGATCCGCGCCGCGAAGTCCTCCTCCGCCACTTCGTATGCGTCGGGCGAGCGCTTGCCCTGGCCGAAGCCGCAAAAGGCGCAACCGACCGTGCAGATGTTAGTGAAGTTGATGTTGCGGTTGACGATGAAGGTGACGGTCTCGCCCGCCAGCTCCTGCCGCAGCTCGTCGGCGGCGACCCGCATCTCCTCGATCACCTCGGGCCGGGTCTCGGCGAAGAGCGCGGTCAGCTCGTCCTCGGAGAGCTCCGCCCCCTCCCTGCCCTTAGCGATCGCCCGCTCGGCCAAGGCACCGTCGATCGCCTCTTCGGAGCGCCGGCCAGAGCCCCGCCGCGGGATGAAGCTCCAGTACTTCAGCTTGATCACGTCGAGGACCCCCTGCTCCATCCACTCGGGATCCATGTACTGCGGATAGACGCAGAGGCGCTCGGTCAGCGCGTAGCCGCGGGGCTGAAGCTCCTTGCGCACCTGGTGCGGCGAGGGGAAAGGCTCCTCGGGCGAGATGTGGTCGCCGTTGGCGGAAAGCCCTCCCAGGTCCGTCGCCCCGGCCTCGACCAGCTCGGGCCAGAAGTCGGAGAGGTTCGGCGGCACCTGGACCCCGACATCGGGCATCAGCCGCTTCGTCTCGGCGATCAGCCGCTTGATCTCGCCGATCGAGACCGGATTCGCCCAAGGCGGGACGACCACCGGGGGGTCCTCTCCCGGAGCAACAGCCGTGGAGGCTCCGGGAGAGGACCCCCCGGCGTCCGCCCAGCGCTCCCGCGAGGCGGCGTCGGCGATTTCCGCCACCTCGCTTCCGTAGTACCTGGGGTGCGGAACGAAGTTCTGGATGATGATCTCCTGCAGGTGGCCGTGGCGCGCATGGGCCTCGGCAAGGGCTTCGAGGGACGCAACGCGCTCCTCCTCGGTCTCGCCGATCCCGACCAGGATCCCGCTCGTGAAGGGGATCTTCAGTTCGCCGGCCGCCTCGATCGTCCGCAGCCGTTCGGCCGGGTGCTTGGTCGGCGAGCCGGCGTGGACGGTCTCCATCAGGCGCTCGGAGACCGACTCCAGCATCAGGCCCTGGGAGGCGGTGACCTCGCGCAGCCTCGCCAGGTCCTCCTTGGAGAGGGCCCCGAGATTCGTGTGGGGGAGCATCCCTCGCTCCAGCGCCCGTTCGCAGGCCCAGACGGCGTAGCTGGTGAAGTCCTCGTGCCCCCAGGCGGCGAGGCGCTCCGCCACCACCGGGTTCACCTCCGGCCGCTCGCCGGTCAGGACCAAGAGCTCCTTGGTATTGCGCCTCAGGGCTTCGTCGAGGATCCGCTCGACCTCAGCGGGGGCGTGCAGGTGCGCCTGGTGAGTCGCGAAGGCGCAGTACTTGCAGTAGCACTGGCAGGTGCGCGAGAGCGAGAGGGTGAAGTTCCGCGAGAAGGTGACCCGGCGCACCGCGCCAAATCTACCGAACGCGCCCCGCGGGCAAGGCGCGTCCGGTAGGCGCCGGCGCTAGGCCGTGGCGCCCTCTCCGGCGGCGTCGCCTTTGGCTGGCCCGCCAGCTTTGGCAGCCCGGTCGCGGCCGCCTTTGATCGGCTCCGGCGACTCGGTCGGCGGTGCGCCGCCCGCCTCGAGGACGAACTGGAAGACCGCCGCCGCGACCAGCGCACCGACCGCGGGGCCGACCAGATACGGCCAGACGCCGCCCCATTCGTTGGAGACGAGGGCGGGGCCGAACCAGCGGGCCGGGTTGAAGCTGCCGCCGGTCAGCGGACCGCCGACCATGACGATGAAGCCCAGCGTGGTGCCGATCGCCAGCGGCGCCCACTCCTTGAAGCTCTTTTTCGAGTAGACGGCGGCGAGGATGACGAGGACGAGGCAGAAGGTGCCGATGCCCTCGACCGCGGCTCCGGCCACGTTGCCCGCGAGCAGGCCGCTGACCGAAGCGGCGCCGTAGTGCGTCGCCCTTCCCTCGTCGAGCAGCAGTGCCTTGGCGAGCAGCGCGCCGAGGACGGCGCCGGAGAGCTGAGCGAGCATGTAGATGACCGCGTCGAGCGGGCTGATCCGGCGGATCACCGCCGCGCCCAACGTCACCGCGGGGTTGAAATGCCCACCGCTGACGACGCCGAACATCACGATCAACCCGAACAGCAGGAAGGCGTGGACGAGGCCGACGACGGCGAAGTCGGTGCCGAACTGGGCCTGCGGTCCGACCGAGACGAAGAGGATCACGACGCTGGAGATGAAGAACACCAGCAGCAAAGTCCCGATCAACTCGGCTAGATACGCGGGTAGACCTTTCTCCTGCACGTGTTGCTCCTCCTCGTTGCCTAGTCCGACTGGTCCCTTAAACGGGCGCCAGTGTACTCACAATCGCTCAATCCAATAGGTTCGGGCCAGATGAGAAGGGCAGTCGCGCTGCTGGCGGCCTCCCTCGCACTGGCCGGCATCGCTGCGGCCTGCGGCGGCGGAGGCGCAGAACCGGGCGCGCCAATCGGCGCGACGGTGGTGCTCGATTTCACTCCCAACGCCGTCCACGCCGGCATCTTCGCCGCCGAGTCTCAAGGTTTCTATAAGGACGCCGGGGTCGACCTGAAGGTGCGGGCGCCGGGCGAATCGACCGACGCGCCGAAGCTGCTCGCCGCCGGCCGCACCGACTTCGCGATCCTCGACATCCACGATCTCGGGATCGCTCACGAACGCGGCCTGCCGCTGGTCGGGGTGATGCCGATCGTGCAGCGGCCGCTGGCCGCGGTCCTTGCCCGCCGCGACCGCGGCATCGGCTCGCCGCGCCAGCTCGAAGGCAAGACGGTCGGCGTCACCGGCCTGCCCTCCGACGAAGCCGTGGTCGACTCCGAGGTCAGCGCCGACGGCGGCAACCCGGCCGCTGTGCACCGGGTGACGATCGGCTTCAACGCGGTCAGCGCCCTCGCCGCCGGCAAGGTCGACGCCGCCACCGGCTTCTGGAACGCCGAGGGCGTCACCCTGCAGCAGACCGGCGTCCCGATCCAGGTCTTCAAAGTCGACGAATACGGCGCCCCGCCCTACCCCGAGCTGGTCCTGACGACGACCGAGCGCACCCTCCGGCAGCAGCCGGAGCTGGTCGAAGACGTGGTCGCCGCCACCCGCCGCGGCTACCGCTTCACCGAGGCCGACCCCGCCAAGTCCCTCGACGACCTCCTCGCCGCCGACCCGTCGCTCGAACGTGCCGACCAGCAGGCGCAGCTGAACGTCCTCCTCCCCGCCCTGAAGCCGGCGCCGTTCGATCCGCGGGTTCTGCGGGAATGGGCGGCCTGGGACCTCGAACACGGCCTGCTGCAGGAAAAGATCGACGTCGCCGAAGCCTTCGACCTCGGCGGCGCGGACTGAGCCGGGCCCGGCTCAGTCTTCGGCCAGCAGCTTCTCGACCAGCGCCGGCAGCTCGCGGTTCATCCGCGACCGCGGCACGACCAGGTCGACTCCGGCGTCCACCGCCGCCTGCCGCGTCTCCACGTCGACGTGCGAGTAGTAGCCGAGCACCGGCACCCCGACCGCGACCAGCGCCTCCGCGCTCTCGACGTCGAGGTCGGCGACGATCAGCTCCGCCCCGTCGAGCGAGGCTTCCTGCAGCGAGCGGGTGAGGACGACGTGGTGGCCGGCGGCGGTCAGCATCGCGTCGACCCGGCTGGCCAGCATCAGGTCCTCGGCGACGGAGACGACGCGCGCCATCGCGCCCGCCCTAGATCGCGCGGCGCTTGCGGAACTCTTGCCGGACGCTCTCCGGCCGGCCCCACATCTGCACGACCTCGGAGCGTCCCTCGCGGATCTCCGCGACCCGCATCGCGCCGCTCGTGCCCTCCGCGTCGAGCTTCGCCAGCACGCCCATCACCGACTCAGCCGCGGCGGCATGGCCGAAGCTGTGGGCGATCAGCAGCCGCCACTGGTACTCGCTCGCCAGCGGGTGGCGGTAGGGCTGGGCGTTGACCTGGCTGAGCGAGACCGCGGTGTCGATGTAGCGCTCCTCCTCGTCGATCCGCAGATCGATCTCGAGATCGGTCCAGTCGGGCGGCAGCGCGTCGAGGATGCGCTGGAAGTCTTCGGCGAGGGCCACGGGCGAAATCTAGCGGCTGCCGTCAGCCGAAGAAGACCTGGTAAAGCAGGAAGACGTTGAGGGCGATGATCAGGGTCGCCAGGGCGCCGGCGAGGACGGTCAGCCAGCGCGGGTTGACCAGCTCCCCCATCACCGCGCGGTCGGCCGCGATCATCACCAGCGGCACCAGCGCGAACGGGATCCCGAAGGAGAGGACGACCTGGCTGGCGACCAGGGCGTCGGTCGGGTTGAAGCCGAGCGCGAGGACGATCAGCGCCGGAGCGAGGGTGATCGCGCGGCGCAGGAGGAGCGGGATGCGGCGGCGGATGAAGCCCTGCATCACGACCTGGCCGGCCATCGTCCCGACCGAGGAGGAGGCGAAGCCCGAAGCCAGCAGGGCGATGCCGAAGATCGCCGCGGCGCGGTCGGAGACCACCGACTGCAGGCCTTCGTAGGCCCCTTCGATCGAGTCGATCCCCGAGAGGCTGCCGCCGTGGAAGAGGGCGGCGGCGACGATCATCATCGAGAGGTTGACCACGCCCGCGATCGAGAGGGCGATGACGACGTCGACTTTCTCGAACTTGAGGATCTTCTTGCGCTCGGAGCCGTTGCGGCCGACGATCCGGCGCTGGGTCAGCGCCGAGTGCAGGTAGATGACGTGGGGCATCACGGTCGCGCCGACGATCCCGGTGGCGAGCAGGATGCTCTCGGTGCCGCCGAAGCCCGGCACGAAGAGGTGCCGGGCCACTTCGCCGCCGTCGGGGCTGGCGTCGAACAGCTGGTAGACGAAGGAGGCGACGACGACCCCGACCAGGACCGTGATCCCGACCTCGAGCCGGCGGAAGCCGGCCTGCTGCAGGGTGAGGATCGCGAAGGCGCCGAGCCCGGCGATCACCCCGGCCGGGAAGAGCGGGATCCCGAAGAGGAGGTTGAGGCCGAGCGCGGCGCCGACCACCTCGGCGATGTCGCAGGCCATCGCCACCACCTCGGCCTGCAGCCAGAGGCCGATCGAGGTGCGGCGGCTGAAGCGCTCGCGGCAGAGCTCGGCGAGGTTCCTGCCGGTGGCGATCCCGAGCTTCGCCGACTGCGTCTGGACCAGCATCGCGACCAGGTTGGCGGTGAGCACGACCCACAGCAGCAGGTAGCCGAACTTGGCGCCGCCGGCGATATTGGTGGCGAAGTTGCCGGGGTCGATGTAGGCGACGGCGGCGATGAAGGCCGGGCCGAGGAAGGGCCAGACGCGGGCGAAGCCGCGGCTGTGTCCGTCGAGCGAGGCCCGGGCGGCGCGGGCGACCGCGGCCTCGCCGGGCAGGACGGCCTCGGCGCCCAGCTCGGTCTGGCTCGCGGGCGGCGGTGGCTTCACGCGCTCGCCCCGGGCGCCCGCGGCGCCGGCGGGTGCAGGTCGGGGCCGGGGATCGGGTTGCCGTGCGGGTCGTGGCTCGGTTCGCCGAGTTTCGCCGCGATAAGCGCCTCGAGCTCCTCGGAGATGTAGTGCTCGAGCACCTCGGCCTCCTCGTGCACCCGGTCCTCGGGCATTCCCAGCGCCTCGGCCAGGTAGGCCTCGATCAGGCGGTGGTGGCGGATCACCTCGAGCGCGACCTTCTGCCCCGCCTCGGTCAGGCGCGCGCCCTTGTAGGGGATGTACTCGACCAGGCCGAGCTCGGCCAGCCGCTGCAGCATCGAGGTGGCGGTGGCCGGGGCGACGCCGAGCCGCTCGGCGACCTCCCCGTTCAGCACCAGCTCACCGGCGGCGCGATCCGCGGCGATCGCATAGATCGTCTTCGCGTAGTCCTCGATCGCCTGAGAGTTAGACACGTCTAAATCAGAAGTTTAGACACATCTAAAACCCCCGCGTGGAAACCGCCGCGTGGTTGTCTTTCGTAACGCCTGCCGTTACGAAAGACAACCAGGCCGGGATGCCGGCGAGCCGAGGTTCCTAAAATCCGGACATGGCCTCCGCCCCGCCGGTCGAGCTCGACGCCCAGTACCGCCAGCTGCGCGAGGAGGTCGGGCTGCTCGAGCGCGACGACCGCGCCCTCGTCGCCGTCACCGGTCCCGACGCCGCCGAGTACCTGCAGGGGCAGCTGACCAACGACGTCGAGGCGCTGGCGCCCGGCGAGGGCCAGTACGCGGCGCTGCTCGACCGCAAGGGCCATATGCAGGCCGACATGCGGGTCCTGCGGCCCGCCGCGGAGAAGATCCTGGTCGAGACCGAGGCCGCGACCCTCCCCGTCGTCCTCAAGCACCTGACGATGTACTCGATCGGCCGCGACGTCAGCGTCGCCGACGTCAGCCAGGAGCGCGCCGTCCTCTCCCTGATCGGCCCGCGCAGCGCCGAGGTCGCCGGGGCGCCGCCGCTGCCCGAGCACGCCTGCGAAGCCGTCGCCGTCGCCGGCACCGAGGCCCTGGCGGTAGGGACGCCCGCCGGAATCGACCTGATCTGCGCCGCCGCGGACTCCGGGCGGCTGGCCGCCGCCCTGCGCGACGCCGGCGCCGCCGAGGTCTCACCGCAGGCGGTCGAGCTGCTGCGGATCGAGGCCGGGGTGCCGCGCTTCGGGGCCGAGATGGGGACCGAGACGATGCCCGCCGAGGCCGGCATCGTCGAGCGCGCCGTGAGCTTCACCAAGGGCTGCTACATCGGCCAGGAGACGGTCGCCCGGCTCCACTACAAGGGCAGGCCGAACCGGCACCTGCGCGGGCTGCGGCTGAGCGCCGCCGCCGATCCCGGGGCGCCGCTGCTGCTCGGCGAGAAGGAGGTCGGCCGCCTCGGCGGCAGCGCCGTCTCCCCCGCCCTGGGGCCGATCGGTCTGGCGATCCTGCGCCGCGAGGCCGAGCCGGGCGCCGAGTTGAGCGTTGGTGAAGACGGCGCCAAAGCCGTAGTGGTCGACTTGCCCTTCGGTTAGATTCGTCCCACGATGGTTCGTGGGAGAGCGAGAGCCGCGGGGGTCGGCTGCGTCCTGGTCGCCTGCGCGCTCACGGTTTTCGGCTGCGGCGCCTCGACCCACCCGAACGAACCGCGGCCGACGGTGGCGACCCGGCTGAGCGTCGTGATCCAGCCCGACCAGGTGATCGTCCAGCGCGGGGCGGTCGCCAACGGGCCCGAAACGGATCAGCAGATCCCGCAGAACGAAGACGCCGAGCAGCCGGCGATCAAGACGCGGAAGCCGCTCAACCTGACGATCGTCGCCGCCAACCAGACCGGCGAAGACACCCACGTGGTGATCCGCGGCACCAAGAAGGTCGAGTCGGACACGGTCTTCGCCCGCAGCCCGGCGACCTTCCAGGCCTCGCTGCCGACCGGCAGCTACACCGTCGTCGCCGCCGGCATCCCCGGCGCCCGTCCCGCCCATTTCTCGGTCGGTCCGTACCGGGCCAGCTCCCAGAACGACCTGCTGCTCCCGTAGCCCGCGCAAATTGCGTTGCAGGGACGCGGGTCCGTCCGGGGCGTGCGCAACCCTCGCTGGCCCATGATGATCGTGCTCGCAATCGCCGTCCTCGCCCTCGCCGGGGCGCTCGTCTACGTGCTGGCGGCGGGGCGCCGCGAGGAGCCGGCCGAGGAGGTCGACCTCACCGCCGCCGTGCACCAAGCCGCCGCCGAGGCGGCGACCGAGGCGACCGCCCACCTGCTGCGCAGCGCCGAGGAGTCGCGCCGAGTCGACGCCGAGAAGGCCCGCCTTTCCGCGGAGAAGGCCGACGCGGCGCTGCAGCGGCGCGAGGCCGAGATCAAGAACCTGGCGCAGCGGATCGCCGAGGGTCAGGCGCGGATCGAGAGCGAGGTCAAGCGCCGCGGCGAGACCGACCTGCAGACCCGGACCCTGCTCGAGCAGATGGGCCAGACCGTCGGCAACCTGAACGCCGAGACCGCGGGCCTGAAGAAGGCGCTGCGACAGCCGCAGGTGCGCGGCCAATGGGGCGAGCTGCAGCTCAAACGCTGCATCGAGATCGCCGGCATGACCGAGCACGTCGACTTCGAGTTGCAGGAGACGCTCAACACCGACGACGGCCGGCTGCGGCCAGACGCCCGCTTCCTGCTGCCCGAAGGGCGCAGCTTCGTCGCCGACTCGAAGGTGCCGCTCGACGCCTTCCTCGACGCCCAGGAGGCCGAGGTCGAGAGCGAGCGCCGCGTTCACATGGAACGCCACGCGCGGCAGGCGCGCGAGCACGTCCGGGCGCTCAGCGCCAAGGACTACCAGGGCCAGTTCAAAGCCGGCCAGATGCCGGACCTGGTCGTCTGCTTCATCCCCAACGAGCCGGCCCTGCACGCCGCCTTCGGCGCCGACCCGGAGCTCTTCGACTACGCCCTGCAGCGCAACGTCCTGCTGACCAGCCCGACCTCGCTGATCGGCCTGCTGCGGACGATGGAGCTGGGCTGGCGCCAGGAGCGGATGGTCGCCGAGGCGGCGCAGATCGCCGACGCCGCCGGCACCCTCTATGCCCGCTTCGGCAAATTCCTCTCCGACTTCGACACCCTCGGCACCCGGCTCAACTCGGCGACCAAGGCCTACGACGCCGCGGTCGGCTCGGTCGAGCGGCGGCTGCTGCCCTCGCTGCGCAAGGTCGAGGGCCTGGGGATCGGCCGCGGCGAGGAGATCGAGGCGCCTCAGCCGATCGACCACAACGTCCGCCCGATCGTCGTCCCCGAGCTCGACCGAGTCGAGCCGGTCGACGACGCCGACGACTCCGTCGCGGCCTGAGCCGCGCCCAGCCCCTCCTGAGCCGGCTCGCCGAGCTTCGAGATCGCCGCTGAACATCTAGGATCAGCCGGTCAGCAAGCAAGCGGAGGAGCCAAGTTGGCAGTGGATACGAAGGAGATCTCGCATCTCGAGGTGGGCCCAGGGACCCTGCCCGAGACGATGGCGGCGTGGGTGATCCGGCAGGAGCGCGAGGGTGAGCCCAAGGACGCGTTCCAGCTGGAGCAGATCGAGACGCCGGAGCCCGGCGCGTTCGAGGTGATCGTGCGGGTGATGGCGGCAGGGGTGAACTTCAACAACGTCTGGGCGGCGCTGGGCAAACCGGTCTCGGTCTTCGGCTACGGCGACCACCCCGAGTACGGCCACCACATCGGCGGCTCCGACGCCTCCGGGATCGTCTGGAAGGTCGGCGAGGGCGTCACCCGCTGGAAGCCCGGGGACGAGGTCGTGATCCACTGCAACCAGGCCTCCTACGAGGACGTCGAGGTCCACGGGCTCGACCCGCTGGCGGCGCCGAGCCAGAGGATCTGGGGCTACGAGACGACCTGGGGCTCCTTCGCCCAGTTCACCAAGGTGCAGGCGCAGCAGCTGCTGCCGAAGCCCCGCAACCTCTCCTGGGTCGACTCCTCGGCCTACGGCCTGACCTATTTCACCGCCTACCGGATGCTGATGGACCAGTGCAAGCTGCAGCCCGGCCACAACGTCCTGATCTGGGGCGCCGCCGGCGGCCTCGGCGTCTTCGCCGTCCAGCTCTGCAAGGCGGCCGGCGCCAACGCGGTCGGCGTCGTCTCCTCCGACGAGAAGGGCGAGCTCGTCAAGCAACTCGGCGCGGTCGACTACATCAACCGCAACCAGTTCGGGGCGATGATGCGGACCGACGAGAACCTCACCGACCCCGCCGCGGACAAGGAGCGCTTCCGGGCCTCGCGCGACTTCGGCAACAAGGTCAAAGAGATCCTCGGCGACTCACCCGACATCGTCTTCGAGCACGTCGGCCGGGCCACGTTCCCGACCTCGGTCTACGTCGTCAAGCCGTTCGGCAAAGTCGTGATCTGCGGCGCCACCTCGGGCTTCCAGCTCGACTTCGACGTCCGCTACCTGTGGATGCGCCAGAAGCAGATCATCGGCTCGCACTTCGCCAACGCCTACGAGTGCATGCGCGCCAACCAGCTGATGGCCGAGGGCAAGGTGCGGCCGGTGCTGTCGGAAACGATGGGCTTCGACGGCGTCCCCACCGCCCACCAGCTGCTGCACGAAAACAAGCACCTGGGCAAGATCGCGATCCTCGTCGGCGCCACCTCCGAGGAGGAGGGCAAGCACGAGGACGGCCCGGGCGCGATCCGCGCCGAGGTCGGCGCATGATGAACTTCGAGTTCCCATGATCGAAAGGAGCACCACCTGATGGCTGAGGTCTGCACGCTCGACTGGCACATCGCGCCCCTGCGCGCTGATCGCTGGCTCGATGTCTGGGAGCCGGTCGCCGCCAAGTGCATGGCCTACGGAGCCAAGAGCTGGTCGCTGATCCGCTCGACCGACGACCCGCTCAAATTCCAGCAGACGATGCTGTGGGAGAACCGCGCCGACTTCGAACGCTATTGGTACTCGGACGAGGTGCGCGAGGCCCGCGAGCAGACGATCGCCTGGTACGACATCCTGCTGCTGCCCGAGTGGCACACGCTGCTCGCCGCCGAGTAGCGGCCGCCCGGAGCTGGCCCTCGGCGATCAGGGCTCGACGATCTTCCAGCTGAAGGTCGTCGTCGCCGAGAGGCGACTGCCGGCGGCATCGACCGCGTAGACGCGGAAGGCGTGCTTGCCGATCGCCAGGCGCCTGTAGGTGCGAGGTGAGCGGCAGGAGGCGAACTTCCTGTTGTCGATCTTGCAGCGGTAGCGCAGCCCCGCTTCGCCCTTGAAGACGAACTTGGCGGTTCTGCTGGTGGTCTTCTTCTGCGGCCGCTTCTGGATCTTCGGCGGCTTGTAGGTGGGCGGCGGCTTGCCGCCACCGTTGCTGCTGCCGCCGCCGCCGTTGTCGCCGCCAGCGGGCGGTCCGCCGCTGTAGGTGGCGGTGTAGGCAGCCGGGCTCGAGCCGGTCACGGTGTGGACGCGGGCACCGCCGTCCGACCAGCCCTGGAACGTGTAGGAGTAGCCGCCGACTTCGGCCGTCGCCGGAGCGATCATGGTCGTCGGCGAGTTTTCGATCACCAGCAGGTCCGACGGCGTCCTCAGCGTCTTCGTCCCCGCCACGAGCTCGATGCCGGGCGGATTCGAGCGCAGCTGCACGGACACCGGCCGAGCGGCGATTTTCACCGACGCTTCGGCGCTGAGGCCGCGTTCGTCGGTCGCCGTGAGGATGAAGTTGATGTAGGAGGGATAGTCGTGGTCGGGCGCTTCGATATGGCTGGAGGCGATCCCCGGGAAGACCTGGATCGGGTGTTCGTGGCAGTCCTCCGGCGTGAATGGGCAGTGCAACAGCCGCGTCTTCCAGTAGAGCCCCGCGGGAGGGATCGACGGCCCGGTGCCGCCCATCGCCTTGGCCGAGCCGGCAAAGTTGATCGTCTGCCCCACGCCCCAGGTCAGGCCCGGCGCCGGGGCGCTGATCTCGACCTGCGGGGGCGAGTCGCCCGGGTAGAGATTCAACCTGTCGACCGAGCTTTTCCCGCTGTCGAGGTCCTTGACGCGCACCGCTGCGGTCACGTTCGTCGCCGCCCCGTAGGTTTCCGATTCGGTCGGGTCCGGCGTCGCCGGCCCGAAGGTCCCGTCGCCGTCGAGGTCCCATTCGTATTCGAGCGAGTCGCCGGGCGGACCGCTCGATTCGCCGGCTTCGAACTGGACCGTCAGCGGCGTTTCGCCCCAGAGCCGGTCGGCCTTCAGCCGCGCCGTCGGCGCTCCCGGGTCGTAGGCGATCCGGTTGATCGCGTTGCCGTAGAGGGTGGCGTAGTAGATCGAGCCTTCCGGACCCTGCTCGAGATCGACCCCGGGGTAGCTCGACCCTTCGGTCAGGACCGGGACGACGGCGAGCGGATCCGGCTCACCGTCCTCTTCGGCGAGCATCGCGTAGATGCAGCCGCGCACCGAGTCGGCGAAGAAGAGCGCGTCGTCGTACGTCGCCGGATAACTGGTGCCTTCGTAGAAAGCCGAGCCCGAGATCGCCGAGCCGTTGAACGCCGGGCAGGGGTCTCCCGGCGCCACCGGGGCGAAGTGCGAGTAGTGGAAGAACGGCGGCGAGGTCGAGCCCGGGGCGTTGTAGAGCCGTTCGCAGGCGACGAGGCCGACGGATTTGAACTGGCCGTTGGGTTCGAGCCCTTCGTAGCAGGGCCAGCCCGAGTTGTAGACCTGGCCGGAGCCGATCGCGAAGCGGTCGATCTCCTCGTCCTGGCCGGCACCGACGTTGTTGACGAAGAGCTGACCGAGCCGGGCGCTGAGCGCGAAGCGAAACGGGTTGCGCAGGCCGGCGGCGACGATCCGGCGCTTGTTCGCATTGGCATCGGCGGCGAAGGGGTTGCCGGGCCAGCCTTCACCGCTGTCGGGATCGACCCGAACCACGGTCCCGCTGAGGAGCACTTCGCCGCCCGGGCGGAGGAAGCTCTGCGAGCGCAGCGAGCCGCCTTCGGCGCTCGGCGGCGTGAGCGGCGCCCCTATCGTCCCCACCGGGTCGCCGCAGAGGTTTTCGAACTGCCCGTAGTCGGCCACCGTGAAGGCCGCCCCCTCGCCACCGCTGGCGAAGAGCGCCCCTTCGGGGCCGAAGGCAAGGTCGCCGATCGAGTGCGTGGTCGACTGCTGGCACCAGCCTTCGAGCAGCACGGTCTCTTCCGGGGCGCCGGCCGAGGGCTGGGCGTGGTTGCCTTCGGCCGTCAGTCGCACCAGCCGGCCGCTGACCAGGCATTTGTTTTCCCCGGCCGTGCATTCGTCGCCTTCGAATTCGGTTGGGCCGCTGCCGACCGAGGGCCACCGCGGCATTTCGCCCGCGGGCGCGCCGAGCACGTGGTTATAGGTGTAGAGCGCGTAGACGTACGGCCGCCCCGAATCGAATTCCGGGTCCAGGGCCAGACCCAGCAGCCCGTGGTCGCCGTTGTCGTAGGTCTCCTTGGCGAGGTTGGCGAAGATTTCCGGCGTCGCCCCCGGGCCGCTCCCGGCAGGGAAGACGACGATCTTGCCGCCCTTGAGGGCGACGAAGGTGCGGCCGTCGGGCGCGAACTTGAAGGTGGTCGGCTGTTCGGCGCCGGGCTGGGTGAATTCGAAGGCCGTTTCGTCCTGGAAGCCGCTCGGCAGGGTCGCCGCACCGGCCCCCGGCGCCGCGACCAATCCGACCAGCAGGACCAGCCCGACCGCGACGCGCCGGATCACTTCTTGATGATCTTCCAGCTGAAGGTCGTGTTCTTGGTCAGCCGGGTCCCGGCCGAGTCGGCCGCGTAGACGCGGAAGCCGTGCTTGCCCGGCTTCAGGTGCTTGTAGGTCCGCGGCGAGTGGCAGGAGGAGAACTTCTTGTTGTCGATCTTGCAGCGGTAGCGCAGCCCCGGTTCGCCCTTGAAGACGAACTTGGCGGTCCTGCTCGTGGTCTTCTTCTGCGGCCGCTTCTGGATCTTCGGCGGCTTGTAGACGGGAGGTGGTGGTGGTGGGTTCGAGCCACCGCCGTTGCTCGGAGGACCTGGTTCGTACGGCTTGTTGTAGACGATGCGCTTGATCGCGCCGTTCGGTTTGGAGCCGAATTCGGAGAAGTAGAGGTTCCCTTCGGGCCCCTGCTCGATGTCGATCCCGGGGAAGGTGAATTTGCCCGGGTCGGAGAGGAAGGTCGTGGCGGTCGCGATGTCGGGTTCCCCGTCGGCCTTCGCCTGCATCACGTAGATGCAGCCGCGAATCGGGTCGGAGAAGAAGAGCGCGTTCTTGTAGGCCGCTGGGTAATCGGAGCCTTCGTAGAAGGCGAGACCTCCGATGTCGGTCGGTTTGCCGGGGCAGGGATCGCCCGGCACCGCGGGACCGCCATTCGCATAGGCGTAGAAGGGAGGCTGAGTCTGCGGATGTCCTGCGTCTTCAGCTTCGTAGAAGCTCTTGCAGACGCCGATCCATGACGACGGCCCACCTTCTCCCGCGTATTCGTAGTTGCGGGCGTTGACGCCTGCGGGCCCGCCTTCGTAGCAGGGCCAGCCGGAGTTGAAGATGCCCGGGGAGCCGAGCGGGATCTTGTCCATCTCCTCGTAGTGGCCGTTGCCGACGTTGTCGAGGAAGATGCTGCCGAGCCGAGGGCTGATCGCGAACCGCCAGGGATTGCGGTAGCCGAAGGCGTAGATCCGTTTCTTGTTCGGTTCGCCGGGGCCGCCCGCGAACGGGTTGCCATGCCAGCCATCGCCGTTGTCGGGGTCGATCCTCAGCACCGCGCCCGAAAGCAGGGTCTTGTATTCGGGGCCGAGGCTGTGATTGCGCAGCACGCTCTGCGAGCGCAGCGAGCCGCCCAGGGCGGTTTCGCGGTTGGTCAGCGGGACCAGCGGTTCCGGCGGGTCTTCGCAAACGTTTTCGAACTGCCCGTAGTCGGGCTGTTCGAACATCGCTCCTTCGCCGCCGCTGACGAACAGGGCGCCTTCGGGGCCGAAGCCGAGGTCGCCGGGCGCGTGGGTCGTCGACTGCTGGCACCAGCCTTCGAGCAGGACTTCTTCCTTCGCCGCTTCCGGTTCGGGGCCGCTGCCGACCGTGACCGCCTTATCCCCGTCGGCAGTGAGCCGGACGAGGACGCCGCTGACCTCGCAGCCTTCTTTTTCGATCGTGACCGGCGTTTTGCCTTCTTCACGTTCTTTCTTCTGTTTCGCCTTGACTTCGCGGGTTTCCAAGCAGTAATCGCCTTCGTAATTCGGCTTGCCTTCGATTTCGACCGGTTCCGAGGGCTCCGCCGGGATTTTCGTGTGCGGTTCGAAGCCTTTGGGTTCCTGCGCGTAGGGGTCTTCGAGCGCGTGGTTGAAGGCGTAGAGCGCGTAGACGTACGGGCGGCCGAGGTCGAAGCCGGGATCGAGCGCGAAACCGAGCAGGCCGTGGTCTTCGAAGTCGTAGACCGGTTTCGAGAGATTGGCGAAGAGGGTCGGCGTCGGGTCGTTGACGCTGTCGTAGACCCAGATCTTGCCGTTCTGGGTGGCGACGAAAACGCGGCCGTCGGGGGCGAATTTGAAATTGGCCGGGTTCTTGATCCCCGAGAAGACCGTCTGCGCTTCGAAGTTCGCCGGCAGCGTCGCGGCGCCGGCGCTCGGTGCCGCCGTCAGCACCCCGAGCACCGCGAGTGCCATCGCCAGCGCCGCCGCTGCCGCGCGGCGGCGCGGTCTGCGGCGCCTCACGCGCGCTCCAGCGGCGCCATCGTCAGCCCCGCCCCGTCGAGTTGCTCCCAGTAGTGCTCGGCCGGCTCGCGCGGTCCGGTCCAGACGATCGCCTGGCCGGCACTGTGGATCGTCTCCGCGATCCGGTGGCCTTGGTCTAGGCTGACCCCAGGCAGCACGCTCGCAAGCGTGCGCGCGACGTGGTCGAAGGTGTTGTGGTTGTCGTTGCGGACTATCACGCGCCAGTTTCCTCCCAACCCGGAACCCGGGCCGGAGATGCGGGGTTTCTCAACCGTGGTCGACGACTGCGGCGCGCGGGCTGACATCAGGGCGTGATTATGCAGGCACCCCGGGGGCCCGGCGCGGCCGGGTCAAGGAGGCACGCGAGCCAAGCCGAACAATTGGATGAGGCGTGAGCAGACCTCTCGACAAGCGCTTCCCCTACCTGCCGGGCATCGACGCGATGCGGGCGCTGGCCGTGCTCGCCGTCTTCGGCTACCACGCCGGCCTGCGCTGGGTGCCGGGCGGCTTCCTCGGCGTCGACCTCTTCTTCGTGATCAGCGGCTACCTGATCACCTCGCTGCTCCTGCGCGAGTTCGAGCGCGGCGGCCACGTCGAGCTCGGCCGCTTCTGGCTGCGCCGGGCGCGGCGGCTGCTGCCGGCAGTGGCGGTGCTGATCGCGGTCTCGATGGTGATCGGGGCGATCTTCGAGCCCTCGCGGGTCGACTCGCTGCGCGGCGACGCGATCTCCGGCCTCTTCTACTTCGCCAACTGGCACTTCGTCTTCGCCAACGAGTCCTACTTCGAACACTTCGCGACCCCCTCGCTCTTCACCCACCTCTGGTCGCTCTCGGTCGAGGAGCAGTTCTACCTCTTTTGGCCGCTCGTCTTCGCCGCCGGGATGAAGCTCTTCGGGCGCGGCAAGCTGCTGCTCGGGGTGATCGCCGGCGCCCTCGCCTCCGTCGCCCTCGCCTGGATCCTCTTCGACCCCGGCGGCGACGCCTCGCGGGTCTACTACGGCACCGACACCCACGCCGTCGGCCTCCTCGCCGGCGTCGCGCTGGCGATGGTCTGGAGCCCGATCGAGCTGCGCCGCCACCCCTCCGGGCCCCTGGTCGGGCCGGTCCTCGACGCGGTCGGCGTCCTCGCTCTCGGCTACGTCGTCCTCTGCTTCCTCCGCGTCCACGACTACGACTTGGCGCTCTGGCACGGCGGCTACCTCTGGCTCGCGATCGCGACGGCGCTGCTGCTGGCGGTGCTCGCCCACCCGGCGGCCCGGCTCGGCCCGATCCTCGGCCAGCGGCCGATGCTCTGGCTCGGCCTGCGCTCCTACAGCTTCTACCTCTGGCACTGGCCGCTGCTGGTCCTGACCAACTACCTGATCGACGTCAGCCTGCCGCGCGGGATCCTGATCCCGCTGCAACTGCTGGCGACGCTCGCCCTCGCCGACCTCTCCTATCGCTACGTCGAGCTGCCCTTCCGCGGCAAGGCGCCGTTGCCGGGGCTGCCCGACGGCTGGCTGCGGGTGGCGCGGCCGGCGCTGATCGGGCTGGCGCTCGCGGTCGTCCTCTTCGTCGGCTGGAGCGGCCTCTTCGCCGGCAGCGATCGCAACCTCGAACGGGCCGAGGCCTCGACGCCCTCGGTGGCGCGGGTGAAGGCGCAGCCGGCGCGGCGCGAAGCGGCGGCGAAAGAAGGCGCGAGCTCGCCCGCAGCGACCGATCCCGGCAATGGCGCAACCACCAACAGCGCTCATCCGCAGCCGCTGCCGCCGGGATCGCCGGCGCCGCGGATCATCGCCCTCGGCGACTCGGTGATGGTCGGCGCCGCCGACCGGCTCGCGGCCCGGCTCGGCCCGGGGCTCTCGCTGAACGCGAAGGAGGGCCGGCAGGCCTCCGAATTCGTCGAAATCGTCGAGAAGCTGAAACGAGAAGGCCACGACCCCGAGGCGATGATCATCCAGATGGGCAACAACGGCCCCTTGTACGGGGCGGAAATGGAGGCGATCCAGAAGGCGACCGCCGGCGTCGGCGAGCTCTTCCTGATCACCGACCACGCCCCGGTCAGCTGGATCGAAGAGTCGAACGGGGCGCTCGAGGAAGCGGCCGAGGACTGGCCGCACACGACGCTGATCGACTGGGCGCCGGTCGCCGCCGAGCACGAAGACGAGCTCTGGGACGGCATCCACCTGAAGCCCTCGGCGGCCGCCCTCTACGCGCAGCTGGTGAGCGAAGTCGTGCGCGAGAAGGTCGCCTACCCGGCAGCGCGGCCGCGGGCGGAACGGCGGCGTCAGAATGCGGCGCATGCCGAGCGCCGCCAGCGCGGCTGAGCCCGCCGCCGATTGCGACCTCGCCGTGGTCGGCGGCGGCATCCTCGGCCTCGCCGTCGCTCGCGAGCTGCTGCGGCGCCGACCCGGAACGCGGCTGCAGGTGCTGGAGGGCGAAGCCGACCTCGGCCGCCACCAGACCGGCCACTCGAGCGGCGTCGTCCACGCCGGGATCTATTACGAGCCGGGCTCGCTGAAGGCTCGGCTCTGCGTCGAAGGCGCGCGCGAGCTGTACGCCTACTGCGACGAGAAGGGGATTCCCTACGAGCGCTCGGGCAAGCTCGTCGTCGCGGTCGAGGAGGGCGAGCTGGCCGGGCTCGACGAGCTCGAGCGCCGCGGCCGCGCCAACGGCGTCCCCGGCCTGGGCCGGCTCGAGGCGGGGGAGATCGCCGCGGTCGAGCCGAACGCCCGCGGCCTCGCCGCCCTGCACTCGCCGGCGACCGGGGTCGTCGACTTCCGCGCCGTCGCCCGCTCCTATGCCGCCGACGTCGAAGTCGCGGGCGGCGCGATCGCGGTCGGAGCCCGGGTCGGCGACGCGACCGCCGGCGCCGGCGGCATCGCGATCCGCCACAGCCGCGGCACCACCACGGCGGCAGCCGCGGTCTTCTGCGCCGGCCTTTGGTCGGACCGGCTCGCGATCGCCTGCGGCGCCCCCGCCGACCCGCGCATCGTCCCCTTCCGCGGTGGCTACCTGCGGCTGCCGCCGGCCGCGGCGGAGCTGGTCCGCGCCAACGTCTATCCGGTCCCAGACCCCGGCCTGCCGTTCCTCGGCGCCCACCTCACCCGCGCCCTCGACGGTGAGGTGACGATCGGCCCCAGCGCCCTGATCGCTCCAGCCCGCGACGCCTACGAGCTGCGCCGCCTCAGCGGCCGCGACCTCGGCGAGACGCTCGCCTGGCCCGGCACCTGGCGGCTCGCCGGGCGGCACTGGCGCGCCGGCCGGCGCGAGCTCCACCACGCATTCAGCCGCCGCGCCTTCGTCTCCGAGGCGGCGCGGATGGTGCCGGCGCTGCGGGGCGTCCGCGCCGAACCGGCCCCGGCCGGGATCCGCGCTCAGGCGCTCGGCCGCGACGGCAGGCTGGTGGACGACTTCGTCGTCCACCGCACCGAGCGCGCGATCCACGTCCGCAACGCCCCCTCCCCCGCCGCCACCTCGGCCCTCCCCCTCGCCCGCCTGATCGCCGACGAGCTCGACGCCGTCGGCTAGCTCGGCCGCGAGAGGTTGCCTTTTCGGGCGCTATTCGCCCGCTTCGGCAACTTCGACGGGATCGGCTCGCTAGAAGGCGACCGGGACGCGGACGACCAGGTCGTCGATCGAGCCGATCAGGCCTTCGGCGATCTTGGTCGCGCCGACCGAGACGGCGCTGAATTCGCCGGTCAGTTCGCCGGCCGCTTCGTCGGTGACTTCGCCGATCACCGTCGGGCCGATGAAGGCGACGACCGCGGCGCTGGCTTCACCGGCCGCTTTTTCGACCTTCAGCCGCACCACCGTCGGCGCGTTGATGTCGCCGATTTCTTTCACGTTCTTTTTCACCGCGAGGTATTTGGTGCCCGCTTCGGAGACCTTGATCAGCTGCGCCTTCTTCTGCATCGGGAAGGCGCGGACTTCGTACTTGTTGCCGCCCCCGGTGCGCAGCTGGACCGCGACGTAGGCCTTGTTCTGCAGCGCTTTCGGGGTGCCGCTGAGAATCCGCTCGGTGGCGGCGACTTCGAGGTTGCGGCCGATCACCGGCGTGCGATAGGCGCAGGAGTCGGTTTTCGCGCCGAGCACGATGCGGATCGCGTCTTCGCCGCCGCCGCGCTTGCAGCTGCGGCCGGCGAGCTTGATCAGTTCCGCCCGCTGCGGCTTCGTTTCCAGCCCGTTGCGGTAGATCCCGACCATGTCGGCGCCCGCGACCGCGGTGAACGCGAGCACGGCAAGCAGGGCGAGGGGGGCAATCAGGCGAAGGCGCATGTCGCCCAACCTAAACACAGCGCCGCGAGAAAGATGCGCGCAGCTCGCCCGTGGGCGGCGGATTTCCGCCGGCCCGAAATCGCGGCAGCAGAGCCCGGTAGACGGCGAGCACCGCGAACCCCCACCCGAGCCCGACCAGGATCCCGCCGAGCACGTCGCTCGGCAGGTGCCGGTTGAGGATCGGCATCGAGACGCCGACGGCGAGGACGAAGAGCGCGCCGCCGGCGAGGACCGCCCGGCGCCGGGCGGCCGGCGCCACCCAGGCGAGCGCTAGGGCGAGGCTGGTCGCCGCCGTCACGTGGCCGCTGGGTAAGGAGTTCAGGTCCGGCTGCGTTTCGAGGAAGGAGTGGAAGCGCTCGTGGGCGAGCAGGTGCTTCAGGACCTGCGTCGTCAGGCTCGCCCCGGCGACGACCGCCAGCGCCGCCGCCGTCTCGGCGACGCGGCCGCGTCGCAGCCCGTACCAGGAGGCGCCGGCGAGGATGATCAGCAGCGGCACCGGGTCGGCGAAGAAGGCGATCGCCGAGGCGACCGAGCCGACGGCCGTGTCCTCGAGCGAGGAGAGCGAGCCCAGCACGTGCGCGTCGGCTCTGTCGAGCGGCCCGACGTGGAAGGCGAGGAAGGCGAGCAGCGCGAAGGCGACGACGCAGGCAAGCGATGCCGCCGCCGCGGCCCATGCGCTCTTAAGCACTTTGCAACCGTAGCGACGGCTGAGTGCAAATAACATTCCTGACATGACCGAGCACAGACTGCCCAAGCGCGACCGGCCCTGGGTGATGCGCACCTACGCCGGCCATTCCGACGCCAAGCGCTCCAACGAGCTCTACCGGCGCAACCTCGAAAAGGGCCAGACGGGCCTCTCGATCGCCTTCGATTTGCCGACCCAGACCGGTTACGACCCCGACCACGTGCTCGCCCGCGGCGAGGTCGGCAAGGTCGGCGTCTCGGTCACGCACAAGGGCGACATGCACCAGCTGCTCGACGGCATCCCGCTCGACGAGATGAACACCTCGATGACGATCAACGCGACCGCCGCCTGGCTTCTCGCCCTCTACGTCACCGTCGCCGAGGAGAACGGGGTCGATCGCACCGAGCTCAAGGGCACGACCCAGAACGACATCATCAAGGAGTACCTCTCGCGCGGCACCTACGCCTTCCCGCCCGAGCCCTCGCTGCGGCTGATCGCCGACATGGTCGCCTTCAGCGTCAACGAGGTGCCGAGCTGGAACCCGACCAACATCTGCAGCTACCACCTGCAGGAGGCCGGGGCGACGCCGGTCCAGGAGATCGCCTACGCGCTCTCGACCGCGATCGCTGTGCTCGACGAGGTCAAGGCCCGCGGTCAGGTCGCCGAGGCGGACTTCGCCAAGGTCTTCGGCCGCATCTCCTTCTTCGTCAACGCCGGCATCCGGCTGATCGAGGAGATCGCGAAGCTGCGGACGATGTCGCTGCTGTGGGAAGAGATCGGCCGCGAGCGCTATGGCGTCACGGACGAGAAGATGCTGCGCTTCCGCTACGGGGTCCAGGTCAACAGCCTCGGCCTGACCGAGGCCCAGCCGGAGAACAACATCCAGCGGATCGTGGTCGAGGCGCTGGCGGTGACGCTCTCCCGCGACGCCCGCGCCCGCGCCCTGCAGCTGCCGGCCTGGAACGAGGCGATGGGCCTCCCCCGCCCCTGGGACCAGCAGTGGAGCCTGCGGATCCAGCAGGTGCTGGCCGAGGAGACCGACCTGCTCGAGTACCCCGACGTCTTCGCCGGCAGCGTCGTCATGGACGGCCTGGTCGAGGAGCTGGCGGCCGGGGCCCGCGAGGAGATGGCGGTGGTCGAGGAGCGCGGCGGCGCCGTCAACGCCGTCCCCTATATGAAGGCGCGCCTGGTCGAGTCGCACCGCGAGCGAGTCGCGCGGATCGAGAAGGGCGAGCAAAAGGTGATCGGCCAGAACAGCTACACCGAGTCCGAGGACTCGCCGCTGACCGCCGGCGCCGACGGCGGCATCCTCACCCCCGACCCCGAGGTCGAGCGCGAGCGGATCGAGGCGCTCGGCGAGTGGAAGGCCGAGCGCGACGAGGCCGCGGTGGCCGAGGCGCTGGCGGAGCTCGCCCGCGTCGCCGCCGACGAGCAGGTCAACGTGATGCCGGCGACGATCGCCGCCGCCAAGGCCGGGGCGACCACCGGCGAGTGGGCGCAGACGATGCGCGACGTCTTCGGCGCCTACCGGGCGCCCACCGGCGTCGACGGCGCCGCGCCGCCGAGCGACCGCGAGCAGCTCGCCGAGCTGCGCGACCGGGTCGACGAGGCCTCGGAGCGGATCGGCCACCGGATCAAGATCCTGGTCGGCAAGCCCGGCCTCGACGGCCACTCCAACGGCGCCGAGCAGATCGCCCTGCGCGCCCGCGACGTCGGCATGGAGGTGATCTACCAGGGCATCCGCCTGACCCCGGCCGAGATCGCCGAGTCGGCCCTGCAGGAGGACGTCGACGTGGTCGGCCTCTCGATCCTCTCCGGCTCCCACCTGGAGCTGATCCCGGAGGTGATCCGGCTGCTCGCCGACGAGGGAGTCGAGGTCCCGGTCGTGGTCGGCGGCATCATCCCCGCCGCCGACGCCAAGCGCCTGCGCGAGACCGGCGTCGCCGGCGTCTACACGCCGAAGGACTTCGACCTCAACCAGATCATGGGCGAGATCGTCGACCTCGTCGCCTCCCGAGCCGGAGCCGGCGCCGCCGCGTAGCCGCTGCAGCGTTTTGGGGGTCTATGGGCCCCCAAGAGCCTGCAGCGCGTCGGTCACCGAGCCGGGGCGCCACAATGGGGGCATGAACGATTTGAACGGGGACCGGTCGGCCTGGCTGCGGTGTTACCGCTGCTGGTCCCAGGACCTCGAGATCCAGCTGCACTACGACGCGATCCGGCGGGTCGACCCGGAGACGGGGGCGCTGGCGGAAGGGGTCGACGAGGTGCAGGAAGCAGTGGTCCAGTGCCTCGCCTGCATGCACGACCAACCGCACCTGACCTTCGACGAGGACCGGGTGGTGCCGATTGAAGACCGCTGGGAGCGGATGGTCGCCGGCACCCCGTGGGTCGCGTCGTGCACGGTGACCGTCGACCAGGACCGGGTCGAGAGCTGCTCGGGGCCGGAAGCGATCGAGTTCCTCACCTTCGGCGCCTTCGGCGACGCCGGCGTGCGCGAGTTCTTCACCCACGTCCGCTTCCACAAGCACGACGAGGAGCAGATCGTCATCCACCTGCTGGTCGAGCTCTACGCGCGCTCGGCCCAGGAGGCGACCGAGGTGCTCGAGGAGGCGGCCCAGGGCCAGCTCGAGATCACCTCGCTGGCGGAGGAGTCGCGGCCTCCCGCCCATGCCTCCGACGAGGCGCATTAACGATTCGGAAACGTTTTCGTTACGAGACGTAAACGCCGGGGTCCGGATGTGCTTAGACTGGACGTATGTCGTACGGGAGGCACGGCGGGGCACTGCTTGTCCTTGCGCTGATCTGCATCGCGGTCAGTGGCATCGCCCTGGCCGAAGCAAGGACCGAGCTGAGCGCGAGCCCGGCCGCGGTGAGCCGACCCGCCGCCAAGGCAGGCCGCTGCGCCGAGAAGAGGCGGCCTCACGGCTGCTACCTCCCCTCGCTGAACCGGATCGATCGCGGCGGCACCCGGCTGGTCAAGCCGCCGCGGCCGGAGAGCGCAGCGGCCACGCCGGTCGCCGAGCCCCCGGCCGTCGGGGCCGGGCAACCGGCCGCCGCTGCCCCGACCTCGCCGGAAGAAGGCGTCTCGGGAGGGAACCGGGGCTCGAACGTCCCCTTCGTGCCAGTCGAAGAAGAGCCGCCGGCGCAGGAACCGCCGGCCGGGGAACCGCCGGCCGGAGAACCCCCGGCTGGTGAACCGCCGGCTGGTGAACCGCCGGTGCAGGAACCACCGGCCGAAGAACCTCCTGCCGGCGAAGAACCCCCGGCAGAAGAACCGCCCGTCCAGGAACCGCCGGCGGAAGAACCGCCCGTGGAAGAACCCCCGGTCGAAGAACCGCCGGCGGAAGAACCGCCGGCCGGGGAACCGCCGGCCGGCCAGGTCCTCTTCAGCGACGACTTCAACTCGATCCCGGCCCCGCACGCCTCGGCCGGCGGCTGGTACCTGCAGTGCGACCCCGGCCGCGCCTCGGTCGCCAACGGGGTCGCGCGCTTCGAAGTCCAGCCGGGCGACATCGAGACCGACACCGGCTCGCCGCGCTGCGAGCTCTCCAACGGCGGCCCGGACCTCCGTGCCGGCGACGACGTCTGGGTCTACGACAAATTCCGCTGGGGCGCCGACGACACGGCGACGCCGCCCTGGGAACTCGTCGACCAGTGGCACGACGGCGGCCCGACCGGCGGCCAGTTCAGCCCGCCGCTGGCGCTCTTCCGCTACGGCAACACGATCCGCCTGATCAACGGCAACGGCGGTCCCGTCTACTGGCAGGGACCCGCCGTGCAGCGCGGCGTCTGGCAGGAACTGCTCTACCACTTCCAGCCCTCGCCGACCAACGGCCACCTCGAAGCCTGGTGGA
>DASXOF010000037.1:0-34503 GCA_036494495.1 Solirubrobacterales bacterium
GAGGGATTCACCATCAGCGGCATCCCCAACACGGTGCCGCTGGTCGAGAATCGCCTGGTCTTCAACGGCCAGGCGGGTGGGACCTTCCTCACCCTCGGCAGCCAGTGCAACGGGCCGTCGACGACGACGCTGAAGGTCGAATCGTACGAAGGCCAGACGGTGGGCCCGCTCGCGACCAAGCCGCCCGCCGACATCTCCGGTTGCCAGACGGTGCCGTTCAGCCCGAGCGTCGCGGCCTCCGCCAACGGCGCCCCGACCGACTCCTCCGCCAACGTCTCGGTCGCGCTCGAAATCCCGCAGAAGCTGCAGCCGGTCAACTCCTCGACGGTGAAGGCGGCGCGGGTGACGCTGCCGCAGGGCGTCGGCCTCAACCCGGCGACCGCGCCCGGCCTCGAATTCTGTCCCAACGCGAAGTTCCCGCTGCACTCGACCGCCGCGGTGAGCTGCCCGGCGAAGTCGCAGGTCGGCACCGTCACGATCCAGACGCCGGTGCTGCCGCCGAACTCGCTCACCGGCCCGGTCTATCTGGCGCCGCAGGAAAGCCGCGACCCGACCAGCGGCAAGGAGTACCGGATCTTCTTCGACGCGGTCTCGCAGCGCTACGGCGTCGACGTGCGGCTCGAAGGCAAGGTCGCGGCCAACCCCGCCACCGGCCAGCTGACCGCGACTTTCGAAGGCGCGCCGCAGGTCGCCTTCAGCTCGGTGACGCTGAGCTTCAACGGCACCGCCGCCCACGGCATCCCGGCGCTCAGCAGCCCGCCGATCTGCTCCAGCTCCGCGACCTCGCAGGTCACCCCGTGGTCGACCGGGAGCCCGGTGAGCACCCCGGCCACGACCCTCACCTTGAGCCAGGCCCCGGGGGGCGCGCCCTGCGCGAAGACGCTCGGCGAACGTCCCTTCGCGCCCGGCTTCAGCGCCCAGCCGAGCTCCCAACAGGCAGCCGCTTACACCCCCTTCCAGCTGCAGATCACCCGCACCGACGGTCAGCAGGAGATCAAGGGCATGGACCTGACCCTGCCGCCCGGCGCGACCGCGAAGCTGGCCGGCGTCGCCTACTGCCCGCCGCAGAAGCTGACCGCCGCGGCCGGCAACTCGGGCGCCGCCGAGAAGAAGAGCCACAGCTGCCCGGCCGACAGCCACGTCGGAGTCGCGACCGTGCTCGCCGGCACCGGCAGCTCGCCGCTGAAGATCGAAGGCGACGTCTACCTGGCGGGTCCGTACCAGGGCGCGCCGCTCTCGCTGGCGGTGGTGACGCCGGCGCTCGCCGGGCCCTTCGACCTCGGCACCGTGGTGATCCGGGTGCCGGTCTTCGTCGACGCCGAAACCGCTCAGATCCACACCGTGACGACCGCGATCCCCGACGTCTTCGGCGGCGCCAAGCTGGACATCAGGTCGATCGGGGTCAACCTCAACCGCAAGGAATTCACCCTCAACGGCACCAACTGCGCGCAGATGGCGACCGAAGGGTCGATCAAGGGCGGCGGCTCGGATCCGACCAACCCGGCGGCGTTCTCCTCGGCCTCGGTCTCGAGCGCGATCAAGCTCGCCAACTGCGAGGCGCTCGCCTTCAAGCCGAAGCTGAAGCTGCGGCTGTTCGGGGCGACCAAGCGCAACAAGAGCCCGAAGCTGCGGGCCGAACTGAAGGCGCGTGGCGGCGACGCCAACATCGGCCGCGCCTCGGTGGCGTTGCCGCACGCGCTCTTCCTCAAGCAGTCGAGCATCTCCCAGATCTGCACCCGGGTGCAGTTCGCCGCCAGCCAGTGCCCGAAGAAATCGGTCTACGGCTTCGCCCGCGCCTTCACCCCGCTGCTCGACAAGCCGCTCGAAGGGCCGGTCTACCTGCGCTCCTCGAACAACACGCTGCCGGACATGGTGGCCGACCTCGAAGGTCAGATCGACATCGTCCTCGACGGCCGCATCGACTCCTACAAGGGCGGCATCCGCACCACCTTCGACCGCGTCCCCGACGTGCCGGTGAGCAAATTCGTCCTCACCCTGCCCGGGGGCAAGCACGGCCTGCTGGTTGCGTCACGCAGCCTCTGCTCCAAGCCGGTCAAGGGAATCATCCAGCTCAAAGGCCAGAACGGCAAGACGGCCAACCGCCACCAGAAGCTGCGCACGCCCTGCAAGGGCAAGCACCAGAGGAAGCACAAACACAGGTCCAAGCAACATAAGTCCAAGCACGGTTCGAGTTAGAACCTCGGTAACCGGTATGACCGGTTAAAGGACTTGCTAGCTGGCTACCCGACCAGCTAGTGTCCGAAGAGGGAGAGGGACCGACGCCGCGCAGGGGACGGCGTTAAGGCAGTACCGGGGAAATAGGAGGGATGATCTTGAGGCGTTTGACCGTACTCGCGCTCGCGATTCTCGGCTTGGTCTTCGCTGCGTCGGCCCAGGCGGACACTGGCGAAATCATCGAACCGCAACAGGAACCGCCGACGGCAACCAACGGCTGGCAGGCCGCGAGCTGCACCGCCGACGAACCCTCGCTGGGAGTCAAGTGCTCGCCTGCGACGCCCGGTTCTCTGTTCCGGCAAGCCGGAGGCCATCCGCCCATCGGCTTCACCCAGTACACCATCCAGCACACGACGATCGCCCCGGGGCTGCTCGAACCACTCGTCAAACCCGTTGAAGGACGCACGATCAAAACGCTTCGCGTCGATCTGCCTCCAGGAGAGACCGTTAACCCGAACGCGACGCCGAAGTGTTCCTTGGCCGATTTCCTCAACGAACCGGCACCGAAAACCTTCGTCCCGAAATGCACCCCGGAAACCAAAGTGGGAGAAGAGCAGGCGACCCTGGTCACCAATGCGCCCAACGTCACCCTTCCACCCCCGATCGGACTGCTTCCGAACGAAGGATCCGTGATCCCACCGACGGAAGGTCTGACCAAAGTCCCGGTCTACAACATCGAGCCGAAAGTCGGCGAACCGGCGCTGTTCGGCTTCGTCATCGCGGCGCAAGAGGTGGTCTTCCTGAGGACGGAAGTGGCCTGGGAAAGTGACTTCCACGAGAGCTTCACGATCGAACTCCCGAACACCGCTGCGGCACCGGGCCTGAACACCCTGATCAGCCGCCTGGTCAACAACGGCACGGCTGGCGATGGGACCTACATCAGCAAGCCGAGCACCTGCTTCGATCCGAGCGAAGCTGCGAACGCGCACCTCTATTCGACCTGGTTCCGGGCGGAGTCCTACGAAAAACCGGATGCCGGCTTCCCGCGCGGATCGACCCCGGTGGAGAACAAGATCATCGATTCCTCGGGCAACTACTTCGGGCAGGAAGGGTGCGACAAAGTCCCCTTCAACCCGAGCATCGACGTCAACCCCGACACGGCGCAGGTCGATTCACCCTCGCCGGCGACCGTGACGATGAAACTCCCGTGGCTGACCGGCGCGGAAAGCGCGGTTCAGGAGTCGCACCTGCGCAAGGCGGTGGTGACCCTGCCCGAAGGGATGGGCCTGAACCCGTCGGGCTCCAACGGCCTCGTGGCCTGCACCGACGCCCAGTTCAAGAAGGGCGTGCGGACCTATGCGAACGAATGCCCGGTGAGCTCGGTCATCGGCAGCGCCGAAATCGATTCGCCGCCGCTCTCCGAACCGCTGCGCGGCAGCATCTACGTCGGCGAACAGAAGAGCATGAACCCGGCCTCGGGTGAAGAGTTCCGGATCCTGGTCGAAGCCAAGAGCGAAAACCTCGGCATCGACCTCCGGCTGGTCGGCAAAGTCGCCGCCAACCCGAATACCGGCCAGCTGACCGCGACCGTCAACGAACAGGAGATCGGCGAACTCGCCGGCAAGCTCCCCGAAGGGCTGCCGCAGGTGCCGTTCAGGGCGGTGCACCTGAAGTTCGACGGGCCGCGCTCGGTCCTGACCAGCCCGCCCACCTGCTCGACGGCGACCACCAACGGGCAGATGGAACCGTGGGCACGGCCCGGCGAAAACGTCGGCGTCAGCTCGAAATTCACCCTCACCAGCAACCCGGCCGGCGGCAGCTGCCCGACCAGCCTCGGAGCGCGTCCGTTCACGCCCACCTACTCGGCGAAGTCCGACAGCGCCAAGGCGGGCAAGTACAGCCCGTTCCGGGTCAACATCGCCCGCAGCGACGGCCAGCAGGAGCTGAAGGCCGTCAACGTGACCCTGCCCAAGGGCCTGTCCGGCAAGCTCGCCGGCATCCCCTACTGCTCGGAGGCCGACCTGGCATCCGCGGCCAACACCGCGGGCAGGTCGCAGCAGGCCAACTCGAGCTGCGGCACCAACAGCATGATCGGCACCGCGACGACCACCGCCGGCACCGGCGGCAACCCGGTGAAGCTGCCGGGCAAGGTCTACCTGGCCGGTCCGTACAAGGGCGCGCCGATCTCGCTCGGGGTGATCACTCCGGCCGTCTCCGGCCCGTTCGACCTCGGCACCGTGGTCGTCCGGATCGCGCTCAACGTCAACCCGCTCACCGCTCAGGTGAACGCCGTCACCGACGCGATCCCGAACATCTACGGCGGCGTGAAGCTGGACATCCGCTCGATCGACTTCAACGTCGATCGCAACAAGTTCATGCTGAACCCGACCAACTGCGCCAAAGGCGCGACCGCCGGGGTCATCAACGGCGGCGGCAGCGATCCGAGCAACCCGGCCGCCTTCAGCTCCTACAGCGTCAGCTCGCCCTACCAGGCGACCGGCTGCAACAAGCTGAAGTTCAAGCCGAAGCTCCACGTGCGGATCTACGGACCGACCACGCGGGCCAAGAACACCCGCATCCGGGCGATCCTCGAAGCCCGCAACGGCGACGCCAACGTCGCCCGCACGGCGCTCAACCTGCCGCACTCGCTGTTCCTCGACCAGGGCCACATCCGGACGGTCTGCACGCGGGTCCAGCTCGCCGCGAAGCAGTGCCCGAAGGGCGCGGTCTACGGTCACGCCGAAGCGAAATCGCCGCTGCTCAGCAAGAAGCTGAAGGGCCCGGTCTACCTGGTGTCCTCCAACCACACGCTGCCGGACCTCGTCGCCGACCTGCGCGGCCAGGTGAACATCCAGCTCCACGGGGTGATCAGCTCCAAGCACGGTGGGCTGAAGACGGTGTTCCCGGAAGTGCCGGACGTGCCGGTGACGAAGTTCATCCTCAACATGCAGGGTGGGAAGAAGAGCCTGATCCAGAACTCGACCAACCTCTGCAAGTCGCCGCAGCGGGCGATCCTCAACCTCAAGGGCCAGAACGGCAAGAAGGTGAAGAACAACAAGTTCCCGCTGGCGATCGACAAGTGCGGCAAGAAGAAGAAGGGCAAGTAGCGGCGGCGCTCCGCTGATCGCAGCGCTCGCACCGGCGTGGAGGGCTCACTACCCTCCGCGCCGGTGCACCCTTCGCTCTCGGTCCTGATCGTCGCCTGGAACTCCCGCGCGGAGCTCTCGCGCACGCTGCCGGCGCTGCTGCCGGAGCTCGGCCCCGGCGACGAGCTGATCGTCGTCGACAACGACTCCCCGGACGACTCTGTCGCCCTCGTCCGCGAGCTGGCGCCGGCGGCGAAGCTGGTGCGGATGGGCCGCAACGTCGGCTTCGCCGGCGGCTGCAACGCCGGCGCCGCGGAGGCGACGGGGGACCTGCTGGTGATCCTCAACCCCGACGCGGCGCCGCAGCCGGGCTGGGGCGAGGCGATCCGCCTGCCGTGGCTCGAGGGTCGCGGCTTCGCCGCCTGGCAGGCGCTGGTCGCCCAGGCGGGGGTGACCGAGATCAACTCGGCCCGCAACCCGGTCCACTTCACCGGCCTCGTCTGGTCGGGCGGCCATGGGGAGCCGCTGGCCAACGCGCCCGACGGGCCGACCGCGGTGACCTCGCTCTCCGGCGCCTGCCTGGCGATCCCGACCGCCACCTGGCGCCGCGTCGGCGGCTTCGCCGAGCGCTTCTTCATGTACCACGAGGACGTCGACCTCGCGATCCGGCTGCAGCTGCAGGGCGGGACGGCCGGGATCGAGCCGCGGGCGGTGGTCGAGCACGACTACGAGTTCGGGTCGAGCGCCGGCCACAAGTGGCGCTGGCTCGAGCGCAACCGCCTCGCCTTCCTCGTCCGCACCTACCCGGCGCCGCTGCTCCTCCTGCTGGCGCCGGCGCTGCTGGCGACCGAGCTGGCGCTCTTCGCGGTCTCCGCCCGCGCCGGCTGGGGAGGACAGAAGCTGGCGGCGAACGCCGAAGCCCTGCGCTGGCTGCCGCGGCTCCTGCGCGAGCGGCGGCAGATCCAGCGCGAGCGCACCGTCAGCGCCGCCGAGTTCGCCGCGCGGCTGACCCCCGACCTCGACTCGCCCTTCATCTCCGCCGCCGCCCGCTCCTTGCCGGCCCGCCTGGCGCTGCGCACCTACTGGCGCGCCGTCCGCGCCCTGCTCGGCCCCCGCTAGCGGGCCGCACTTGCGCTATTGGCGCTTTAGTCCCCACGTAGGCGACTGAAGCGCCAAAGGCATTCGGCACCGGCGATCGGCCTTGGCCGCCGGCGATCAGCCCACGTCCTCCGGGGGCATGTGGAAGGCGAAGATCCGCTCGGCCTCGATCCGCCAGTAGACCGCGCCGGACTCGAGCATCTCGGCCCAGTCCTCGCCGTAGCGCGGCACGTAGATCTCGAGCAGCGCCTCGCGCAGCTCGGCGCCCTCGGGCGCGTTGACGTCGACCGGCAGTGCCCGCCCGTGGACGGTCACCGCCAGTTCCTCGCCGGGCAGGTGGGTGGCGCTGACGTCGGGCCGCCGCGCGATGTGCCGCGCCCGTGCCGAGTCCGGCGCCGAGCCGAAGTGGAAGCTGCCGTGGAGGAACACCCCGTCGACCGGTCCGACCACCGGCTTGCCGGCGGCGCTGACCGTCGCCAGCGCCAGCAGCACCATCCCCTCGAGCCGCGCCGCGATCCCCTCGGCGTCGAGCCGCCGTTCCGGAGTGTGGATCCGCAGCAGGTGCGAGCCGCCCCCGGCGTAGCTGGCGTCGAGCAGATCCTGCAGGCGCGCGAGCTCGGCCGCGGTCTCGCGCACCGGCCCGTCCCTCAGCCGGCCTGCTTGGTCGGCCGCACGACGATCTCGCTGACGTCGACGTTGGGCGGCTGCTCCAGCGCCCAGAGCACGGTCCGGGCGATGTCCTCGTCGCGCAGCACTCCCTCGCCGGGCCGGTTGTCGAAGAAGGGCGTGTCGACCACCCCCGGCTCCAGCAGCGTCACCCGGATCTCCTCGTTGCCGTGCATCTGGCGCAGCTCGGCGCGGAGGTTCTGGCCGATCGCCGTCGCCGCCCACTTGGTCGCCGAGTAGAGCGAGCCCGGCAGGACGAGCCGCCCCGCCACCGAGCTGGTGATCACGTAGTGGCCGGTCCCGCGCTCGAGCAGATGGGGGAGGGTGGCGCGGATCGTCAGCGCCGCTCCGAGCACGTTGGTCAGGACCATCGAGCGCCAGTGCTCGACCGACTCCTCGAGGAAGCCGCGCTTGGCGCCGAAGCCGGCGTTGACGAAGACCGCGTCGATGCGGCCGAACTGCTCGAGCGCCCGCGCCACCATCTTCTCGACCTGCTCCCACTCGGTGACGTCGCAGCGCACCGGCAGTGCCCGCTCGGTGCCGCCGAGCTCGCCGGAGATCACGTCGAGGTCCTTGATCCGCCGCGCCGCCAGCACCAGCCGGTAGCGCTCGCCGGCCGCCCGGGCGGTGGCGGCGCCGATGCCGCTGCTGGCACCGGTGATCAGCAGGACTGGGTCGTCAGCGGGGCCGGCCATCGTCGAGCATTCTAGGCTGCGATAATCGCGGTTCGTGGACCCGAGCCGCAAGCGGACGATCCGGCTGGTGGTGGCGCTGAGCGTGGCGGTGCTGCTGGCCGTAGCCCTGATCTACACCTCCTTCTCCGCCTCGACCGAGGCCAAGGAGCCGTCGCAGATCATGATGGCCGGCGGCGGCACCTACGAGATGACGGGTCAAGTCGTCCGCGGCTCGATCCAGCAGCACGGCAAGGAAGGGATCTCCTTCTATGTCACCGACCGCGAAGGCAGCGGCACGAAGATGCCGGTGACCTACAAGGGGGCCGTCCCGGACCCGTTCCGCGGCGGCCGTGAGATCGTCCTGACCGGCAGCCTCGAGAAGGGCACCTTCGTTGGCGAACCGGAAACCCTGATCACCAAGTGCCCGTCGAAGTTCACGACCCAGAGCAATGGCTAGCCTCGGCAGCGTCCTGCTGGCGCTGGCCTTCGTCGCTGCCGTAACCGCTGGGATCGTCGCCCTCGTCTGGCGCCACGACGAGCGCAGGCTGGTCCTCTCGCGCCGGATCGTCTACGCCTTCTTCTTCCTCGTCACCGCCTGCGTGGTGATCATCGAGATCGAGTTCCTGAGCGACGACTTCGCCTTCAAGATCGTCCAGGAACACTCCTCGCTGGAGACGCCGACCTTCTACAAGGTGGCGGCGATGTGGTCGAGCCAGGAAGGCTCGCTGCTGCTCTGGGCCTGGGTGCTCTCGATCTTCTCCAGCGCCGCCCTCTACTTCACCCGCAACAAGCTGCGCGCGCTGGTCCCCTGGGCGACCGCGGTGTTGATGGGGATCGCCTCCTTCTTCACCGGGCTGATGCTGTTCGCGCCCGACGTCGACCCCTTCGCCCAGCTCAACCCCGCGCCGGTGGACGGGATCGGCCTCAACCCGCTGCTGCAGCACCCGAGCATGATGATCCACCCGCCGATGCTCTACTCGGGCTACGTGGCGTTCACGATCCCGTTCGCCTTCGCGATCGGGGCGCTGATCACCCGCCGGGTCGACGCCGAGTGGATCCGCGCCACCCGCAAGTTCGCCCTGATCGCCTGGACCTTCCTCGGCTTCGGCCTGCTGCTCGGGGCCCGCTGGTCCTACACCGAGCTCGGTTGGGGCGGCTACTGGGCCTGGGACCCGGTCGAGAACGCGGCGCTGATGCCATGGCTGCTCGGCACCGCCTTCCTGCACTCGATCATGGTCCAGGAGAAGCGGGGGATGCTGAAGGTCTGGAACGCCAGCCTCGTCGTCGGCACCTTCTCGATGGCGCTGCTCGGGACCTTCCTGGTCCGCTCCGGCGTGCTGCAGTCGATCCACGCCTTCGGCGACAACACCGTCGGGCCCTACATCCTCGGCCTGATCGGGGTCGTCGTCCTCGGCTCGACGGCGCTGATCGTCTCCCGCCTCGACGAACTGCGGACGCCGAAGCGGATCGACTCGCTGGTCTCGCGCGAGGCGGTCTTCCTCGTCAACAACCTGCTGCTGGTCGGCCTCACCCTGGTGATCGCCTGGGGCACCTTCTTCCCGCTGATCTCCGAACTCTTCACCGGCAGCAAGTCCTCGCTGGCGGCGCCTTGGTTCGACCGCTACACGACGCCGCTGGCGATCCTGCTGGTGCTGTTCACCGGGATCGGGCCGCTCCTGGCCTGGCGGCGGGTGAGCTGGGAGACGGCGCGGCGGGCCTTCCGGTTGCCGCTGGCGGCGATGGTGGTCGTCACCCTGGGGCTGGGGCTCTTCACCGACGCCGGCGAGAAGCCCTGGGCCCTGGCGCTCTTCGCCTTCGCGACCTTCGCGATCGTCGGCATCGGCCAGGAGTTCTGGAACGGGGCGGCGGGGCGGAAAAAGCTCACCGGCGAGCCGATGGGGCAGGCGCTGCTCGGGATCGTCAGCCGCAACCGGCGCCGCTACGGCGGCTACATCGTCCACGTCGGCGTCGCCGTGCTGCTGATCGGGATCGCCGCCTCCTCGAGCTTCCAGACCAACCGCAACGTCGAACTGAAGCCGGGCGAAAGCGCCGTGATCGACGGCCGCAAGGTCACCTACGTGCGGCCGACCGCGAGCGTCGACGCGCTGAAGCTCTCGGTCGGGGCCGAAGTCCTCGTCGATGACGGCGGCAAGGAGACCACGGTGAGGCCGGAACGGAACTTCTACCGGCCGACGGGGAGGGAAGGCGTCGGCGGCATCGCCGACTACTTCGACGGCGAAGCCGACAGCAACATCGGCCTGAACGCCGGGCTCGGGCATGACATCTGGGTCGCCAACCAGCCCGACATCGTCGGCCTCCAGCGCAAGGCGAAAGTGGCCGAAGAAGGCTTCCAGGCCTGCATCGAAGCGGGGCCGGGAACGCCCCAATCGTGCAAAGACGTCTCGGCGCTGATGAAATCGGCGGTCGGCAACCCGGCACGGGAAGCGCAGGCGCTCGGCCAGATCGAAAAGCTGCAGGAACTGACCGCGCAGCAGATCGCCCGCAGCTACCTGAGCGAAGGCGCGACCACCACCTTCAAGGTGATCATCAATCCGCTGGTCACCTGGATGTGGATCGGCGGCCTGATCGCCCTGGCCGGAGCGCTGATCGCGATCTGGCCGAGCCGCGGGCGCCGCCGAGGCGCGCTGGTGCCGACCGAAACCGACGCGCTGAAGGAAGCCAAGTACCGCGAGATCCGCGACGCCGAGCTCGACCACGCCGCCGGCAAGCTCTCCGACGAGGACTACGCGATCCTCGACGCCGAGCTGCGCAAGGAGGCGGTCGAGATGCTCGACGAGCTCGACCGGGCCCGGGACGGGGCGAAGGTCGGGGCCGGGGTGGGGACGAACGGCGCCAACGGGACGAACGGCGCCAACGGCGCGGCGAGCAATGGCGCCAACGGCAACGGCCACGAGCCGGCCGAGCCGGAGAAGATCGAGCGCAGCTAAGAGCCTGCTCTGATCCTCTAGACTGCTCGGGCCGTGTACACGTTCTTCAGCGTCATCCAGGTGATCATCAGCGTCGTGCTGGTCTTCCTGATCCTGCTGCACTCCGGCAAAGACGCCGGGCTGTCGGGTGCCTTCGGCATCGGCGGCGGCGGCAGCTCGATCGGCGGCGGCTCGATGGTCGAGCGCAACCTCGACCGCGCCACCGTCTTCTTCGCCGTCATCTGGGTCCTCAACACCTTCCTGCTGCTGAAGATCTAGCGCCGCGCCCCTCCGGCGCCCGCTTCGCGCTGCGCCCCCCGGCTCGCTGCGGCGCCCTCGCTTACGCCAGGCCACCGGCCGCCCTGCGGACCCTCCGGCCACCCCGTAGCCCGGTTTCGCCCGCCGCGGGCCCTCGCTCGCGTGCCGCAGCCCCGACCCCGCATGCCGCCTCGGCCGCCGCGAAAGGTGCTTGGCTCGCGCGCCTGGCACCCCGGTCAATCCCCGGCGCGTTGTAACCGCGGTTGACAAATCGAGTATCTGTGTAAACCTTAGAGACGTTCTTTCCGACTTTGACAAGGAGGAGAGCCTTGGAGGCTCACGCAGAACACGCGCATCACCATCACCACGATCACGACGACGTCGAGGTCAATCCGGCCACCTGGAGCGACCCGAAGCGCTATGCCTGGCTGCTCGGGATCATCGTCCCGCTGGCGCCGTTCATGGGCTGGGCGCTGGTCGAGCTGACCGGCTTCGGCGGCTTCTGGTTTCTCGGTCCGGTCCTCGTCTTCGGCGCCTTCCCGGTGCTCGACTTCGTCGTCGGGCTCGACGCCTCGAACCCGCCTGACAGCGTCCTCAAGTTCCTCGAGCAGGATCGCTACTACCGCTGGTGCACCTACCTCTTCATCCCGATCCAGTACGCCGGCCTCATCCTCGCCTGCGCCGAGTGGGGGAGCGGCGACCTCTCGATCGTCGAATCGATCGGGCTGGCGCTGACCATGGGCGTGGTCGGCGGGATCGCGATCAACACCGCCCATGAGCTCGGGCACAAGCGCGCCGCCTCGGAGAAGTGGCTGAGCCGCGTCGCCCTCGCCCAGACCGGCTACGGCCACTTCTTCATCGAGCACAACCGCGGTCACCACGTCCGCGTCGCCACCCCCGAGGACCCGGCCAGCTCGCGGCTGGGGGAGAGCTTCTGGGCCTTCCTGCCCCGGACCGTGTCCGGCAGCCTGCGCTCGGCCTGGGAGATCGAGACCGCCCGGCTCGATCGGCTCGGTGAGATCCACTGGACGCTGCGCAACGACGTCCTCAATGCCTGGGCGATGACCGTCGTCCTCTTCGCCGCCCTGGCCGTCGCCTTCGGACCGATCGTCCTCCCGTACCTGGTCCTGCAGGCCGTGATCGGCTTCTCGCTGCTCGAGGTCGTCAACTACCTCGAGCACTACGGGCTGCTGCGGCAGCGCAAAGAGGACGGCCGCTACGAGCGCTGCCGCCCCGACCACAGCTGGAACAGCAACAACGTCGCCTCGAACGTGCTGCTCTACCACCTGCAGCGCCACTCCGACCACCACGCCAACCCGACCCGGCGCTACCAGGCGCTGCGCCACGTCGAAGAGGCGCCGCAACTGCCGACCGGGTACGCCGGGATGATCGTCCTCGCCTGGTTCCCGCCGCTCTGGCGGCGGGTGATGGACCCCCGCCTGCTCGACCATTACGGCGGCGACGCGACCCAGGCGAACATCCATCCCCGCAAGCGGGCACGGGTGCTGGCGCGCACCGGTGCCGGGGAGTCCACGGCGTGAGTCGCTTCCACTGCCCGGCCTGCGGCTACGTCTATGACGAGGAGGCCGGGAACCCACGCGAGGGGTTCCCGGCCGGGACGCCCTGGAGCGAGGTCCCCGACGACTGGGCCTGCCCCGACTGCGGCGTCCGCGACAAGGTCGATTTCGAGCCAGACGAGGGCGATTGACCGTGGCCGGTGCGACGATGGAGGCCGTGGCCTCGTCGCGCAGCCCATCGAGCTCGGCCCCGATCCCGTACCCGGAGGCGGCCCGCGAGCTGTTGCGCCAGACCTTCTTCGACGCCGCCCGCGACCAGCTGGCGGAGCGCGGCTGGTCGGAGATCACGATGGCCGACATCGCCGCCGCCGCCGGCGTCTCCCGCCAGACGCTCTACAAGGAGTTCGGCAACCGCAACGAGTTCGCCCTGGCCCTCGTCCTCCACGAGGGTGAGCGCTTCCTCGCCGAGGTCGAGGCGGCCGTCCTCGCCCACACCGACGACCCCCGCGCGGCGATCGGCGCCGCCCTCGAGCTCTTCCTCCGCAGCGCCGGCGAGGACCCCCTCGTCCGCATCCTCCTCAGCGACGACGGCAGCCAGGGCCTCCTGCCCTTCGTCACCACCGAGGGCCGCCCGGTGGTCCAGTGGGCGACGGCCCGGCTCTCGGCGGTGATCGAGCAAGGTTGGCCCCAGGCCCGCAAAGCCGACGTCGCCCTCCTCGCCGAGTCCCTCGTCCGCCTGGCGATCAGCCACATCACCACCCCCGGCGAGACCCCTCACACCACCGCCGAGCAGGTCGCCGCCCTGCTCGGCCCGTTCATCGATCGCGCCCTTCAATAAGATCAGTCGCTCTGCGGCTGTGGCGGAACTGGTAGACGCGCAAGGTTGAGGGCCTTGTGGGTGGAAACACCCGTGATGGTTCGACTCCATTCAGCCGCATATGACCGTGGCTCCCGCTCGCTGGTCGGCGGGGGCCGTTCCTTTCCGGGCTTTGCGTCTACGCCCTCGACCGACGCCACCACCGCCGGCGAGGCTCGAGCAGCGCGCGGACGCGGACGAAGAGCGGGCTTGCCAGCACCAGGGTGTCAGTCGTGTTGACTGCGACGAAGCTGACCTGAGCCACCCCTTCGCAGGGGCCCCCGTTGAGGAGGCGTGGGAAGACGGGCGGATCGGGCGAACGTTCTTCGGCGAATGCCCCATACATTTCCATCGCGGTGCTGGTGTTACGAGGCGGCAGGTCCTCGTTGAAGTACTCGCTTCCCAGCCTGCCGAGATCGGCGCCTGGATCTGCTTCGAGAACGCGTCGCGCTTCGTCGAGCCAGATGAAGAGGTGATCCGACGAAGACCCGGAGCGGTTGCCCGGGGAGTTGCGCATCTCCTCGGTTGCATACGGGTCGAGAACGTGGGCGACCGACCCGTTCATCAGCAGCCGCGCGGCCGGGGGGCCACCCGACACCGGGCGCTCATCGACGACGATCAGGGCCTTGAAGTCCGGAATCGAGTCGGCATGGCCGATTCCAAAGCGCAACTGCCGGTGGAAGCGGAACCACTTTCCATCCCGAATCCCGTTGTCGCCGGTCTCGAGGTTCGGGATGCGATCCCCACCGAGCTTCTTTATCACTGCGTCCAGCTGCCGCGCGATCGCCTTCTGTTGCGCTGCCGGGTCCGAATACCTCGCCTGAACGGAGCCTTTCGCCGAGACTCGCCCTACCGGTGGCACACCGGCGTCGAGGCCGGCCTCACCGCCCAACGCGAAATCGCCGTCGAACGAACCGGTCCGCACCTTGAGATCGAGCGCAAGCTGCCGCAGCTTGCGCTCGGACAGGTAGACCAAGTCGCCTCCCGCTGAGAGTCTCCTGCTCATCAACGCCTACCGGAGGTGAGCATGGCAGATCGCCGGGAACTGAAAGAAGCAGAAGACCGAGGACGACGGATCGGCCAGTTCGAGCAGGTGGCGTTCCGCGTCATGCCCAGCGTCGGAACCTGGCTGCCCGAGGTTCGATTCACCTTCTTCGTCACCTGGTCCAGATCACTCGCCGACCACGGGCGCCGGCTGGTCGACAACCTACGTGAGATCCAGCGCGTCCGGTGGCTCCTCAAGCATGACCCTGAGGCTGCCCCGCTCCTCCCGCCCCCGCACTCCCCATCGACCCTCCTGCGACTCGAACAAGAATACGAAGCTGAGGCGTGGAAGGTCAGGACGTCGATCGGCGAGTTCCTCGACGAAGGATGCGGTCGAGCCTGCGTCGCCGCCGCCCTGCACGCGATTCCGCAACGGCCCGCCACCGCCATCGAGTACGACGACGCCGCCGCGTTCGTGGCAGAGGACGGGAGACGGGGAACCATCTATCCGACCCACGTCGCGCTGCGACCGGATGCAAGCTTCGGCATCGACTGGCGGCTCGAGAATCCGTTCCGCCGCTGGGAGACGACCAGCTGGAGCATCGGCTGGCTCTGTGGCCCGTCCAAGGAGATGCGCGAAGCCGGCGAAGGCGAGCCGTGGTTCGAGGAAGACGAGCGTGCGGCGAACGCGACCCACGAGGTCTACGCGGTCGAGTCACTCGATGCGTCGAACCCATTTGCGGAGGACGGACGCGTTTGGGTGCTCGGCACGCTCCAACGGCACGCCAGCCTCGATCGCGCGCTCCGAGAGATGCGCCTGCACGCGATACACGATCGCAACTCACTGGTGGCCGCCGCCGACGCGATCGCCGTGGCGCAGCGCGAAGAGGCGCGAGAGGGCGCCTGGGTCCAGCGACCGTCCTAGCGATCGACCGCAGCGCGAGGACCACCCCCTACTGGGCGGCGATCAGGGCGACGCTGGCGAGGCCGAGGATGACGCCGACGACGGTGAGGGCGACCAGCATCCGGTCGGAGGCGTCGATCTGGTGGCGGCCGCCGAGCCTGCGCTCGAGCTCACGGGCGCGGACGGTGCCGTAGGCGATCAGGGCGACGCCGTAGAGGGCGAAGCAGATGCCGGTGACGACATAGGGCCAGGTGTCCTCGGTGCCGGCGATGTCGGGGACCACCCGTCCGATGCCGAGGCCGACCGCAATGGCGGTGAGGCCGGTGCGCCACCAGGCGAGCTGGGTGCGCTCGGCCGCGAGGTGGGTGCGGCGCGGCGCGCTCTCGTAGCTTTCCTGCGGCTCCGGCATCACGACCCTCAGCTTGCCAGGGCTGGTGGGCGAGCGCTGTCAAGATCCCGCATACAGCTTGAACATGTCCGCGCCGGCAAGTAGCCTTTACGAACAGATGTTCGAATGCTTTCACCCGGCGACGGAGGACGATTGACCGACCATGGTTGACCTCGATCTGACCAAGCGGCAGAAGGAGATCTTCGACTTCATCCGCAAGTACGCGGCCAAAACCGGTTACCCGCCGACCGTGCGCGAGATCGGCAAAGCCGTCGGCCTGCACTCCTCGTCGACCGTCCACGCCCACCTCGCCAACCTCGAGAAGATCGGCTTGCTGAAGCGCGATCCGTCGAAGCCGCGGGCGATCGAGCTGCTGTTCGAAAAGGCGAAGAAAACGGTGCGGCCCGGCTACGAGCTGCCGCTGATCGGCCAGGTCGCCGCCGGTGAGCCGATTCTGGCCGAGGAGAACATCGACGAGTACCTCGAGATCCCCGACGTGATCGGCGGCGAGGACGGCGACTACATCCTCCAGATCCGCGGCGAAAGCATGAAGAACGCCGGCATCCTCGAGGGCGACTACGTGGTGGTGCGCCCCACCGACGACGCCGACAACGGCGAAATCGTCGTCGCCCTGATCGGCGAGGAGGCGACGGTGAAGCGGATCTACCGCGAAGCCGAGCACATCCGCCTGCAGCCCGAGAACGACGAGATGGACCCGATCTTGACCCAGGAGGCGCGGGTCCTGGGGCGGGTCGTCGGGGTGTTTCGGAAGGTTTAGCGGTGCGGCTCGCCGGCTCGGCGGGCTGGGTCGTTGGGCTGGGTGGGGCGGTGCGGGTCGGGTCGTGCGGAGGCGGCCGGCGCGGGCTGTCGGTCGTGCGGGCGTGCGCGTGCGGGCGCGTCGGATTCGTGCGGGGGCGGCGCGGGTGGTCGGGGTGGTGCGGGGCGTGGTCGGCGCACGCGGGCCGGATCGGCGGGGGTGGGCCGGCGTGATCGTGCGTGCAGTTAGTTCGCGCGCGGAGGCGGGCACGAGGGCGGGGTGGCCGGGCGCGGTCGCGCCTGACCGGTTCAACGGCGGCGTCCGGTCGGTTCATGGTTTTGCGCTGCAGGGTTTAAGGCCCCTATAGGGGCCACAAGTGCTGCAGCGCGTCGGGCATCGCGGTCGGGCGGCCTGGCATGGGGCGGGGGAGGGGCTACCATCGGCGATGCGGGCCGAGCGGACCGCGGAGGGGGAGAAATCCCTTCGAGGAAAGTCCGGACACCACAGGGCAGGGCGGTGGGTAACGCCCACCCGGGGAAACCCGCGGGAAAGTGCCACAGAAACACACGGCCGATGGCGCGACCGCACGTGAGTCGCGTACAGGCAAAGGTGAAAAGGTGCGGTAAGAGCGCACCGGCGTCGCGGTGACGCGGCGGCCAGGCAAACCCCGCCCGGTGCAAGGCCAAGCAGGACCGTCGACCCAGCCCGGCGAGGTCCAGGTAGGCCGCAGAGATAGATGGCCGCTCGAGACAGGATCCGGCTTACAGGCCCGCTAACGGAAAGGCTCCCACCAGGGGGCCTTTCCCATTTGGCCCGCTGGGCCGGCCCCGGCCTCGTCACCCGTTGCATGGCTTGTTTCGGCCCTAATTGCGGGGGTTGGAGGCGTCGATGGGTCGCTGGATGCAGCCGAATTCCTCCCAGCGCAATTTTTCTGTCTTAGCGTTTGCTAACCTGCCGCCAACTTCCGCTGAATCTTCGCCTACATATCGCGAAGAGCGGGGGACCCAATTGGTTGGGGCGAGTCGCGGCGATTGCCGCGTAGCGCAGCTCTTTCAGCGCGAGCCCGTCAGCTAACCCCGTAAGCGCCTGGAAAGAGACATGAACAACCCCCGAAGCCGCCGAGCGCGGAACCAGATCCCAACTGCCTGCGCCCGCCGCGGGCGTCGTGTGCGCACGGCGATCGCGATTGCGCTCGCCGCTCTCGCCGGCCTCGGCGCGATTCCGGCCGCCCAGGCCGCAACCGGTGGCGCCTCGGGCTACGAAGCGGGCTCCGCCACCGCGACCGGCGAAGAAGTGGCCTTCGGGCCGATGCGCTATGCCGGCGCCAGCTGGTATGGCCCCGGCCTCTGGGGGCGCTCCACCGCCTGCGGCGTCGTCTTGCGGCCGACCACGATCGGGGTCGCCCACAAGTCGCTTCCCTGCGGCACCATGGTCCGCTTCGTCTACGAAGGCCACACCGTCACCGCGCCGGTGATCGACCGCGGGCCCTATGTCAAAGGCCGCGCCTGGGACCTCACCGCCGCCGCCAGCACCGCCCTCGGCCTCGAAGCCGCCGGCGTCGCCCGCATCGGCTACCAGGTCGCAATCGAATACGCCCGTCCCTAGGCGCGCCGGCGCGCGCCCCCGGGCGACCGGTTCAGCCCCCCAATTCGTCCTATTGCAGGGCAAAACGGCGCTCCTGGCCGCTCCGAGAGCTAACCTGCCGTGTTTCATCACGCTGTCCAGGAACAGGCGGCCCCAGCCGCCGTCGTCGAGAGGAGCAACCGCATGTCGAGGTCTTCGCAAGCATCGCCAGCCAAGCAGGGACGGCGCCGGGGTCGCCGGCTCGGGTTGGCGGCGGTCCTCTGCGCCCTCGTCGCCGCGATCGGCGCCGTGACTGCGGCCAGCGCCGCCGCCCCGGGCACCGCGACCGTCGTCCTCGGCAGCACCGCGACCGTGCCGGACCCCTCGTGCCCTGACTCTCCCTGTCAGGCGGTCGGCAGCGTCACCGGCTTCCAGGTCAGCACCGATCAGACCAACCTGCCGTTCTCGATCCCCCGCGACGGCACGATCAAGGCCTGGACCCTGACCCTGGCGCAGCCGACCTCGAAGCAGCGCTCGTTCTTCAACGGCTTCTTCGGCACTCCGCCGGAGGCGCGCCTGGCGATCCTCCGCAAGGTGCCGGAAACCAACCCGCCGCGCTACTCGCTGGTCGCTCAGGGTGCGACCAAGGTGCTCTCGCCCTACCTCGGGCAGACGGTCAAGTTCGGCTCCAACCTGGAAGTCAGGAAGGGCGACGTCGTCGGCATCTCGGTCCCGACCTGGGCGCCGATGTTCGCTCAGGAACTCGGATCGAAGGACGTCTGGCGGGCCAGCCGCGCCCCCGGAACCTGCACCAACTCGACCTCCATCCGCGAGGGCCAAGCGCTGGAAGAGGTCAACCGCCGCGCCACCTTCGGCTGCAAATACACGACGGCACGGCTGCTCTACACCGCGACGCTGGTCGAGGGCAAGTAAACGGGGCGCCCGAGGGCGCCCCGTTGTCCTGCAGCTGTTGCGCCCTCGCGGGCGACCGGGCCTAGGCCGCGGTCGGGAGGACCCGCGGGGTCGCCTGGTCTTGCGGCAGTGCCGCGGCGCTTGCGATCAGGCTCTGGAACTCGTTCAGCGCCAGGTGCGCGACCGCCTCGAGGATCTCCTCGTCGGTCCAGCCGATTTCACGCGCCTCCTCGTGGAGGTGGAGCGGCGGCGGGCCGTCCGCGTCCAGTGCCTCCTTGAGGTAAAGCAGCAGCGCCGCCTCCTTGGGATCGGAGGAGGTGAAGCTGCGGGCGCGCGAGACCTCGTCGAGGCCGAGGCCGGCGCGGCGCGCCGACTTCGCGTGCTGGGCGATGCTGTAGGTGTCCTCGCGGTACTCGGCGACAGCAAGCGCGATCCGCTCGCGGGTCGCCTGTGGGAGGACGCCGCCGCGGAGCTCGGAGCGCATGCGGGTATAGGCACGCAGGACGGCGGGGGCGCCGGCGAGGACGCCGACGAACTTGGTGACCGCGCCGCCGGCGGCCTGGATGGACTTGATGAGCGGAGCGCTCTCATCGGGCGCGGTCAACTCATCGTGGATCTGAAACCTGCTGACTGCGGTTTTTACGGTCACTCTGCTTCTCGCTTCTGCTCTGTCTCGGGACGAACCGCCTGCTCGTGAGCGGACGCTTTACAGAGCCTTTACGTGGCCTTTACTTTACTTTGAGCCGATTACTTACGTCGAGTAAGTTATACCTGCTTTCTGACCGGTCTGCAAGGAGGCCGATGGCGGCGGGCTCTGCCCAACGCGTCCTCGTCACGTACCCGATATACGCCTTCCCGCACCCTGCCGGTTCATTCGCCTATCGTTGCCCCCTTCTCGCGACCCCAGGAGGCAATTGAGGCATGGCAGACAAACCCCGCAGTGCCGCCGACGTCATTGCGCAGGTCGAGGAGGGCGATATCCGCTTCATCCGCCTCTGGTTCACCGACGTCCTCGGCCAGCTGAAGAGCTTCTCGATCAACGCCTCCGAGCTCGAGGACGCGTTCGAAGGGGGGATGGGGTTCGACGGCTCCTCGATCACCGGCTTCAACCCGATCGAGGAGTCCGACATGCTGGCCGTGCCGGACCCGGGGACCTTCGAGATGATCCCCTGGCGGCCCGAGGCCGAAGACCGGGTTGCCCGCATGTTCTGCGACATCCGCGTCCCCGGCGGCGGCCCCTACGAGGGCGACCCGCGCTGGATCCTGCAGCGGGCGATGAAACGGGCAGAGGAGCTCGGCTTCAACGCCTACAACATCGGCCCCGAGCTCGAGTTCTTCTACTTCCGCTCGGCCAAGCCGGAGAGCCGCGTCCCCGAGCCGCTCGACGAGGGAGGCTACTTCGACCTGACCACGCTCGACGCCGGCTCGGACCTGCGCCGCGAAACCGTGCTGGCGCTGGAGAAGATGGGGATCCACGTCGAGTACACCCACCACGAGGTCGGCCCCTCCCAGCACGAGGTCGACATGCGTTACAAGAACGCGCTCGAGATGGCCGACGACTGCATGACCTACCGGATCGTCGTCAAGGAGTACGCGCTCAAGTACGGCTACCACGCGACTTTCATGCCGAAGCCGCTGTTCGGCGAGAACGGCTCCGGGATGCACGTCCACCAGTCGCTCTCCAAAGAAGGCAGGAACGCCTTCTACGACGAGAACGATCCCTACTTCCTCTCGCCGGTGGCGAAGTCGTTCATCGCCGGCCAGCTCAAGCACGCGCGTGAGATCTCGCCGCTCTTCGCCCAGTGGGTCAACTCCTACAAGCGGCTGGTGCCGGGCTACGAGGCGCCGGTCTACCTGGCCTGGTCGCGCCGCAACCGCTCGGCACTGATCCGGGTGCCGCTCTACCACCCCGGCAAGGAGGCGGCGACCCGGGCCGAGCTGCGCTGCCCCGACCCCGCCGCCAACCCGTACCTCTGCTTCGCCGGGATGCTGCAGGCGGGTCTGGAAGGGGTCGAGAAGGGCTACGAGCTGCCGGAGCCGATGGAGCAGAACCTCTACCACCTCTCGCAGGAGGAGCTCGCCCACCAGGGAATCGAGCAGCTGCCGGCGACGCTCGGCGAGGCGATCGAGATCGCCGCCGACTCGGAGCTGGTGCTGCTGACGCTCGGCGAGCACACCTTCCGCCGCTTCGTCGAGATCAAGCGCCAGGAATGGGACGAGTACCGGGTCCAGGTGACCCCGTACGAGATCGAGAACTTCCTGCCGATCCTGTGACGCCTAGGTGACGTCGAAGCTGCACGTCCTGCGCGTCTTCTGTGACGAAGCGGGGGAGCTCGGCAACCCGCTCGGCGTCTTCCTCGACGGCGGCGAGGTGCCGGTGGAGCGCCGGCAGGAGGTGGCCGGCGACCTCGGCTTCTCCGAGACGGTCTTCGTCGACGACCGTGCCGGCGCCGCGATGCGGATCTTCACCCCCGGCCTGGAGCTGCCCTTCGCCGGCCACCCGAGCGTCGGCACCGCCTGGCTTCTGGCCCATGAGGGCGAGGCGCCGGAGGTGCTGCGGCCGCCGGCGGGCGAGGTCGCGGTGCGGCGCGAGGGGGAGGGGGACGGCGCCCTCACCTTCGTCTCGGCCCGGGCCGAGTGGTCGCCGCCCTGGGAGCTGATCGAGGCCGCCGACGCGGGCGCGGTGGCGGCGATGAGCGGCCCACCCGGCGGCCGCGAGGACGAAATCTACGTCTGGGCCTGGGAGGACGAGGCGGCGGGGCGGGTGCGCTCGCGCTGCTGGTCGCTGGCCGACGGCGTCGGCGAGGACGAGGCGACGGGCTCGGCGGCGATCATGCTGGCCGAGTCGGTCGGCCGCGAGCTCCTGATCCTGCAGGGCGAGGGCTCGCTGCTGCGAGCGCGTCCGCTCGGGGATGGCTGGGCGGAGGTCGGCGGGAGCATCGTGCTCGACGAAGTGCGCGACTACCCGGTCTGAGCCGGCGGCTGCCGGTGTCTTCGGTCGCTCGCGTGCAGAGCCGCCACGCTCCCTGCGCCCTTGGCAGCCGCCGGCTCAGAGCTCGCGGCGGAGGTCCTCCGGGTCTGACACCGGCAACCGGCAGGTGAAGTTCTCGCAGACGTAGGCGGCCGGCCGGCCGTCGAGGAGGGTGCGGGCGGCGAGTAGCGGCGGCTGTTCGGCGCCCTCGGGGCCGGCGGCGAGGACCAGGTGGGGGCGGTACTCGGAGCGCACCACGGCGGCAAGGTCGGCGAGGTGGTCGCCGACCAGGGCCACCTCACGCACCCGCGCCGTCGCGAAGTCGAGCGCTCGCAGCAGGTGGGCGAAGGAGTCGGGGTGCTCGATCGCGGGCTCGGCGAAGAGGGCGAAGATCCCCTCCGCCGCTTGGCGGTAGCGGGCCTCGCCGCTCAGCGCCGCGAGGCGGAGCAGCCCCAGCGCGGCGGCGCTGTTGCCGCTCGGGATCGGGTGGTCGCCGACCTCCTTGCGGCGGACGATCAGCTCCTCGTGGTCGGCGGAGGTCGAGAAGAAGCCGCCGCGCTCGGGGTCGGCGAAGCGGCTCAGCATCGCCTCGGCGGTCTCCGTCGCCGCTTCGAACCAGCGCTGCTCGAAGCTCGCTTCGTAGAGAGTCAGCAGCGCTTCGAGCAGGAAGGCATGGTCCTCGAGGTAGGCGTTGAGATGAGCAACGCCGTCCTTGTAGGTGCGCAGCAGGTGGCCCTCCTCGTCGCGCATCTGCTCCCAGACGAACTCGGCGCAGGCCCGCGCGGCGTCGAGGTAGTCCTCGCGCCCGAGCACGGCGCCGGCCTCGGCCAGGGCGGAGATCGCCAGCGCGTTCCAGGAGAGCAGGCGCTTGTCGTCGAGCCCGGGGCGGATCCGCTCGGCCCGCGCCGCCAGCAGCGCCGCCCGCGCCTCGTCGAGGCCCGGCGGCTCGGGCGCCGCCGCCCCCTGCGCCCGGTGCAGGACGTTGGCGCCCTCGAAGTTGCCGCGCTCGCTGACCCCGTAGAACTCGAGCACCGGCGCGGCCGCCTCCTCGCCCAGCACCGCGCGGATCTCCTCCGGGAACCAGACGTAGAACTTGCCCTCCTCGCCCTCGGAGTCGGCGTCGAGCGCCGAGTAGAAGCCGCCCTCGGGGCCGCGCATCTCGCGCAGCAGCCAGTCGAGCGTCTCCTCGCAGACCCGGCGGTAGCGCTCCTCGCCGAGCGCCTGCCAGCCGTGCAGATAGGCCGGCGCCAGCAGGGCGTTGTCGTAGAGCATCTTCTCGAAGTGGGGGACGAGCCAGACGCGGTCGACGGCGTAGCGGGCGAAGCCGCCGCCGAGCTGGTCGTAGATGCCGCCGGCCAGCATCGCGTCGAGCGTCTGCCGCACGACCTCGGTCTCGCCGCGGGCCAGCAGCAGCTCGAGCGAGGAGGCGGGCGGGAACTTCGGCGCCCCGCCGAAGCCGCCGTAGCGGCGGTCGGCGGCGTCGAGCAGGCGCCGCGTCGCCTGTGCCAGCTCCGCCTCGCCGGCGCCGCCGGGGCGCGGCTCGATCGCGCCGATCGCCGCCAGCCGCTGCCGCACTTCCGGCGCCCGCTCGCGGATCTCCTCGCGTTTTCTCTCGTAGGCGTCGACCACCGCTTCCATCACCATCCGGAAGCTCGGCATGCCGCGGCTCTCGTCGGGTGGGAAGTAGGTGCCGCCGTAGAACGGCACCGCGTCGGAATCGAGGAAGACGGTCATCGGCCAGCCGCCGTGGCCGGTCATCGACTGCACCGCCTCCATGTAGATCGCGTCGACGTCGGGGCGCTCCTCGCGGTCGACCTTGATCGGCACGAAGTGCTCGTTCATGTAGGCGGCGGTCTCGGGGTCCTCGAAGGACTCCCGCTCCATCACGTGACACCAGTGGCAGGCCGAGTAGCCGACCGAGAGGAGGATCGGCCGGTCCTCCTCGCGCGCCTGCGCCAGCGCCTCTTCGCCCCACGGATACCAGTCAACGGGGTTGTTTCGGTGCTGCAGGAGGTACGGCGAGGTCTCGTCAGCCAGTCGGTTAGCCATATTTTGACCCTACCCACCCAAATTTTGCGCTACCCAGCGGGCTTGGCGCCCGTCATGATGCCGTAACGATCGCGCGCGCCTCCTCCGAAAATCACACCCTCACCCTCGAGCAGGTGATGGCGAGGCTAGGGCCCGCGGAGCGGGCGGTGGTCGAGGACGCCCTCGCCCGGGCGGCCCGCACCGAAGCCGAGCTTCGCTTCCTCGCCGACCACGACCCGCTGACCGGGCTGCTGAACCGCCGCAGCTTCCGCCGCGAACTCGACTCCTACGTCTCCTTCAGCGCCCGTTACGGCGGCCAGGGGGCGGTGATGGTGATCGACATCGACGGCCTCAAGGCGGTCAACGACAGCCATGGCCACCACACCGGCGACGGCCTGATCCGCCGGGTCGCCAACGTGCTGCGCGAACGGGTCCGCGGCACCGACCTGGTCGCCCGCCTCTCCGGCGACGAGTTCGCGGTGCTGGTGCCGCAGACCGACGCCGACGGCGCGATCGCCCTCGGCGAGGACCTGCGGGTGCAGGTCGCCCTCGGCTGCGAGGAAGAGGCGGAGCTGGCGCAGGTGACGATCAGCGTCGGGGTGATGCTCTTCGACGGCAAGGCGGGGAACGGGGCGGAAGCGGTGCTGGTCGCCGCCGACCAGGCGATGTACCGGGCGAAGGCCGAGGGCCGCAACCGGGTCGCTGTCTTCAGCGGGCCGGACGAGCAGCGGCGGGCGCTCGAGAGCGGGCTGACGACCAGCGCCCGGATCCGCGACGCCCTCACCCAGGACCGCCTGCGCCTCGCCGGGCAGCCGATCCTCGACCTCGCCTCCGGCGGCGTCGTCCGCTGGGAGCTGCTGCTGCGGATGGCCGGCGAAAACGGCGAGCTCTTGCCGGCGGCGCAGTTCATCGGCGTCGCTGAGCGCACCGGGATGGTGCAGGAGCTCGACCGCTGGGTGATCGGCCAGGCGCTGGGGCTGCTCTCGGCCCGCGAGCAGGCGGGCGAGCCGGTCTCGCTCCACGTCAACATCTCCGGCGCCACGGTCAGCGACCTCTCGGTGCTCGAGTTCATCGAACGCCGGCTCGACGAAGGCGACGCCGACCCCGGCCGCTGCACCTTCGAGATCACGCAGACGGCGCGGGTCGAGGACTACGACACCGCCGCCCGCTTCGCCGACCGCCTTACCGAGTTCGGCTGCGAGGTGGCGATCGACGACTACGGCGCCGGCTTCGGCCCCTTCGAGTACCTGAAGCGGATCCCCTTCGACGTGATCAAGATCGACGGCGCCTTCGTCCGCGAGCTGCCGAAGAACGACGCCGACCAGCTGACCGTGCAGGCGATCGTCGGGATCGCCCAGGGGCTGGGCAAGACGACGATCGCCGAGTTCGTCGAGGACGACGCGACGGCGCGGCTGCTGCGCGAGTACGGCGTCGACATGGCGCAGGGCTTCCACTTCGGCGCCCCGGTCGACGCCGAGGCGCTGGCCGCCGTTTAGCTCCGCAGCGCGGCGCGTTTGATCTTGCCGGTGCTCGTCTTCGGCAGCTCCGCGGCGAAGTCGACGATCCGCGGCGCCTTGTAGGGGGCGGTGACGGCGCGGCAGTGGGAGATCAGCTCCTGCTTCAGCGCCTCGCCGTCGCCGTCGCCGCTGGCGCGGTCGGCGTCGCGGAGGACGACGACGGCGCGGACCACGGCGCCGCGCTCGGGGTCGGGTGCGGCGACCGCCGCCGCTTCGGCCACCGCCGGGTGCGAGAGCAGCGCCGCCTCGACCTCGGCCGGCCCGATCCGGTAGCCGGAGGAGGCGATGATGTCGTCGTTCCGGCCCTCGAAGAAGAGGCAGCCGTCGTCCTCTTCGCGGACCAGATCGCCGGTCTGCCACCACTCGCCTTCGAACTGCTCGCCGTCGAGGTAGCCGGAGAAGAAGGTGGGGGAGGAGGACGCCCGGAGCTGCAGCTCGCCCGCGACGATCCGGGTCTCGAGGCCCGGCAGCACCTTGCCCATCGAGCCCGGCCGCACCGGCTCGCCGACCAGGTTGGCGGTGACCTGGCCGGTCTCGGTCTGGCCGTAGCCGTCGGCCGGCTCGAGGCCCATCTGGGCGCTGAAGATCGCCACCGTCTCGGCGTCGAGCGGCTCGCCGGCCGAGACCATCCGTCGCAGCGCCGGCAAGTGGCGCAGCTCGGTGCGGCGGGCCAGCATCCGGTACTCGGTCGGCGCCTGGCAGAGGACGTTGACGCCGAGCGCCTCGGCGAAGTCGAGCCGCTCGGCGGGGTCGAAGCGGCCGTCGTGGATGACCGCGGCGGCGCCGGTCAGCCAGGGGGCGAGGAAGACGTTGCGGGCCGACTTCGACCAGCCGGTGGCGGTGGTGCACCAGGCCAGCTCGCCGCGCCGCGAGCCGAACCAGTGCTCGGCCTGGATTCGCTGCCCGAGCAGGTAGCGGTAGGGGTGGAGGGCGCCGCGCGGCTCGCCGGTGGTGCCGGAGGTGAAGACGATCAGGGCCGGGTCCTCGGGGTCCATCGCGGCGACCGCGGCCGGCGTCTCCTGCGGCCGGTCCTCGTCGAGCACGTGGGCGACCTCCTCGAGGTCCATCGTCGCTACACCGGCCGGGAGCCGCTCCAGCAGCTGCGTCTCGCCGACGCAGAGCTTCGGGTCGGCGGCGGCGACGCGGTGGGCGAGGTCGTGCCCGCGCAGCTGCGTGCTGCAGGGGAGCGCCACCGCCCCCATCCGCCAGCAGGCGAGCAGCGAGAGCACCCACTCGATCCGGTTCCCGACCAGCGTCATCACCACGTCGCCGCGGCGGACGCCGCGGGCGGCGAAGGCGCCGGAGAGCCCGGCCGAGGTGGCGATCAGTTCACCGAAGTGCCAATCGCGCCGGTCGCCCTCAGCGTCGACGGCGACGATCCCCAGCCTGGAGGCAGGGGATCGCTCCATCAGGTCCTCGATCAGGTTCACGGCCGGCAGTCTGCCGGACCCGCTGCGCTCAGCGCAGTTCGGCCGAGCTCTTGCCCAGCAGCTGCCGCGCGACGATCAGCAGCTGGATCTGCTGCGTCCCCTCGAAGATGTCGAGGATCTTGGCGTCGCGGCTCCACTTCTCGAGCAGCTCGTTCTCCGCGTAGCCGACCGAGCCGCAGAGCTCGACGCAGCCGAGGGTGACGTCGACCGCGGTGCGGCCGGCCTTGGCCTTCGCCATCGAGGCCTGCAGCGAATTGGGCTTCGAGTTGTCGGCCATCCAGGCGGCATGGAGGGTCTGCAGCCAGGCGGCCTCGTAGTCGGCCTCCATCTCAAGGTAGCGGGCCGCGGCGGCGGGCTGGGAGAGGGCGGGGGTGGTGTAGTCGATCTCGACCCCGGCCGCCTCGAGCTGGCGGCGGGCCTCCTCGAGGGCCGCGCGGGTGACGCCGACCGCCATCGCCGCGACCAGGGGCCGGGTGTTGTCGAAGGTCTGCATCGCCCCGGCGAAGCCCTTCTCGACGTTGACGTCGGGGCTGCCGAGCAGCGCCTCCTTCGGCACCCGGCAGTCCTGCAGGGTGAAGTTGGCGGTGTCGGAGGCGCGGATCCCGAGCTTGTGCTCGAGCCGGTCGAGCTTCAGGCCGGGGTTGTCGCGCTCGACGATGAAGGACTTGATCGCCGCCCGCCCCTTGGAGCGGTCGAGGGTCGCCCAGACCACGATCAGGTCGGCGCGGTCGCCCGAGGTGACGAAGATCTTCTCGCCGTTGAGGACGTACTCGTCGCCGTCGAGCTCAGCCGTGGTGCGGATCGCGGCCGAGTCGGAGCCCGCTTCGGGCTCGGTGATCGCCATCGCCGCCCAGAGGCCGCCGTAGTGGTCGAGCTGCTCCTGGGTCGCGACCGAGGCGATCGCGGAGTTGCCGAGGCCCTGGCGCGGCATCGAGAGCAGCAGGCCGACGTCGCCCCAGCAGAGCTCGATGATGCCGAGCACGGTGGTGAGGTTGGAGCCGTTGCGGTTCTCGCTCGGGTCGGCGCCGTTGGTGCGGCGGACGCCGGCGGCACCGGCGCCGCCGAGGTCGGAGCCCTCGTTCATGCCGTCGATCAGCGACGCCAGCATGTCGAGCTCCTTCGGGTAGGTGTGCTCGGCCTCGTCGTATTTGCGCGAGATCGGCCGGAAGACCTCGGTCGCGACCTGGTTGGCCTGGCTCACCAGCGGCTTGAACTTCTTGGGGATCTCTAGGTTGATCATGGCTCTCCTTCGCTCGGATTCGCACTTTTGGTCGGTATGCGACACAAAGTGCGAATCAGACGAGCAGGGCGCCCTCCATCACGCCCGCGGCTCGCAGGTCTCGGTACCAGCGCTCGACCGGGTGCTCCTTGACGAAGCCGTGGCCGCCGAGCAGCTGCACGCCTTCGGAGCCGATCGCCATGCCCTTGCCGGCGGCGAGCTTGTGGGCCAGCGCCGACTCGCGGGCGAAATCCTCGCCGCGGTCGGCGCGGCTTGCGGCCCGGTAGGCGGCGAGGCGCATGCCGTCGGTCTCGATGCCGATTTCGGAGACGCCGAAGGCGACCGCCTGCCGGTTGGAGATCGGTTCGCCGAAGGCCTGGCGCTCGTTGACGTAGGGGATCACGTAGTCGAGCACCGCCTGCGAGGCGCCGACCGCCAGCGCCGACCAGGCGATCCGCGCCCGGTTGACGCACTCGACGTAGTCCTCGCGCCCGCCCTCGCCCAGCAGGGCGGTGGCGGGGACGCGGGCGCCTTCGATCAGCAGACGGCCGGTGGCGGCGGCGCGCAGGCCCATCGCAGGTTCGGGCTCGGTCGCCAGGCCGGCGGTGCCGGACTCGACCACGAACAGCGCCGGGCCGACGCCCTCGGCCTCGGCGGCGATCACGAACAGCTCGCACTCGGCCGCCCGGGCGATCAGCGACTTGGCGCCGTCGAGGACCCAGCCCCCGCCCTCGCGGCGCGCCTTCGTCTCCAGCTGCAGCGGGTCGAAGAGGGGGCGCGGCTCGAGGATCGCCAGCGCCGCGACGGGGACGTCCTCGCTGGTGAAGGCTGGGAGGTAGGTCGCCTCCTGCTCGGCCGTGCCCCAGAGCCCGATCGCCGTTGCGACCGCACCGGAGGCGAGCGCCGCGTAGGCGATTCCCATGTCGCCGTGGCCGAGCGCCTCGGCGACGAGGACGGTGGTCACCGCCGACTGCTCCTGCATCACCCCCCCGAGCTCCTCGGGGACGCCGAGCATGTTGACCCCGAGCTCGGCGGTCTGGGTGAGCAGCTCCGGCGGCGTCCTGCGCTCGGCGTCGGCGGCCAGCGCCGCCGGCCGCATCTCGGCCTCGGCGAAGCTGCGGCAGGCCTCCTGGAACATCTGCTGCTCGTCGTCGGGCGTGACGTCGAAGAGGCCGCTCGATTTGGAGCGCTTCTGGCGCGCCGGTTTGCCGAGCTGCTGGGCGGCCTTGAAGGTGCGGCCGGCGACGGTCGCGGTGCGGAAGCCGCCCTTGGTCGTCTGGAAGAGCGCGCGCTCGACCTGCTTGCGCAGGCGGATGCGGTCGAGCAGGTCGGAGCCGGCGAGCCAGTTCAGCGCCCGCAGGCCGACGCCCATGCTGCGCTCGGCGATCCCCTGGTCGTTGTGGGTGCTGGTGGTCACTGGGCCCTCCTGGGTTTGGTCTTCGGTTTCGAAGCTTTGGCTTTGCTCTCGGGAGTGACGCGGCCGTCGAGGTGCGGCGTCGCCTTGCGCGCGTCGCGGACGGCGAACTCGATCTCGCCGCCGTCCCGCTCGGCGCTGGCGAACTCGACCCTGGCCGGCAGCAGGATCGGCTTGCGGAAGCGGACCTCGACCGCGAAGGCGTCGGGCAGCCGCGACTCGAGCGCGGCCAGGCAGCGGGCCTTGGTCCACATCCCGTGCGCGATCGCCGCCGGGAAGCCGAGCGGCCGCGCCGTCAGCGCGTGCATGTGGATCGGGTTGCGGTCGCCGGAGACGGCGGCGTAGCGGCGGCCGAGGTCGCCGCCGAGCCGCCACTCGGCGCTCGCGGGCGTCGCCGGGTCGAGGGCGAGGCCGGAGCCGGCCGGCGCCTCCGGGTCGCCCTTGCCGCGGCGCAGGAAGGTGCTGACGCCCTCCCAGGCGAGCTCGCCGCCCGCCGTCCTCGCCTCGGTGACGATCGTGAACGCCCTGCCCTTGGGGTGGGGGACGAGCGGCGTCGGCCGCGCCCGCAGGCTCAGCTCCTCGCCGAGCCCGAGCGGGCGGTGCTGCTCGATCCGGTTCTCGACGTGGACCAAGCCGACCGCGCCGAAGGGGAAGCGGCCGTCGGCCATCAGCGCCATGTGCAGCGGGAAGGCGAGCACGTGCGGGTAGGTCGGCGGCAGCTGGTCGCGGAGGGTGAAGCCGCAGACGCGGGCGTAGGCGGCGACCGTCTCGGGGTCGGCGCGGACGCTCGGCAGCTCGAGCTCGATCTCCGGGATCTCGCCGCCGCCGCCGGGGACGAACGGCAGCAGCGAGGCGCCCGGGATCATCGGCGCCGCCGCCCGCGCGTAGAGCGGCAGGATGCTGGGCGAGCTGCTGAGGGTGCGGGTCTCCACCTCAGGCCCCCAGCAGGCTCTGGCCGCAGACGCGGACCACGTTGCCGTTGACCCCGGTCGAGGCGGGGCTGGCGAACCAGGCGATCGTCTCGGCGACGTCGACCGGAAGCCCGCCCTGCGAGAGCGAGGAGAGGCGGCGGCCCGCTTCGCGCGGGCCGATCGGCATCGCCGCCGTCATCTGGGTCTCGATGAAGCCGGGGGCGACGGCGTTGATCGTCGCCTTGCGCGCCGCCAGCTCCGGCGCCATCGATTCGACCATCCCGATCACCCCGGCCTTCGAGGCGGCGTAGTTGGTCTGGCCCGAGTTGCCGGCGATCCCCGACATCGAGGAGACGCAGACGATCCGCCCGTTCTCGTTCAGCAGGTCGCGGCCGATCAGCTCGTCGTCGATCCGCTCCTCGCTGGAGAGGTTGATCTCCATCAGCTGGGTCCAGCGCTCCTCCGGCATCTTCGCGATCGTCCGGTCCTTGGTCACGCCGGCGTTGTGGACGACGACGTCGACGCCGCCCTCGAGGCGCTCGGCGATCTGCCGGGGGGCGTCGTCGGCGGTGATGTCGAGGGCGATCGCGGCACCGCCGAGGTCGGCGGTCAGCTTGCGCAGCTCCTCGATGTTCTGGGGCACGTCGAGGCCGACCACCTCGGCCCCGTCGCGGGCCAGCACCGTCGCGATCGCGGCGCCGATGCCGCGCGCCGCCCCGGTCACCAGCGCCACCTTGCGGGCCAGCGGCGCGTCCCAGTTGAGGTCGGGCAGCGCCGCCACGCCCTTGCCGATCCGGATCACCTGCCCGTCGACGTAGGCCGAGCGCGGCGAGAGCAGGAAGCGCAGGGTCGAGGCCAGCTCCTCCTCGGCGCCGGGCTCGACGTAGACGAGCTGGGCGGTGGCGCCGCGGCCGCCGACCTCCTTGGCGAGCGAGCGGGTGAAGCCCTCGAGCGCCCGCTGCGCGGTGTGGGCGCGGGGCGTGCCGGCGAGCGCCGGGGTGGTGCCGAGGACGACGACCCGGCCGCTCCGCTGCAGGCGCCCGATCGCCGGGTAGAAGAAGCGCTGCAGCTCGACCAGCTCGGTCGAGTCGGCGATCCCCGTGGCGTCGAAGAGGAGCGCCTTCGCCCTGCCCTCGGTGCCGGCGCGTTCGGCGCCGATCTGGTCGAGCAGGGCCTTGATCGGCTTCTCCAGCCGCCCGCCGGGGGCGGCGCCGCTCTGGACCGGGCCGGCGACCACCGGCTGGCCGGGGCGGAAGCGGTCGAGCTCGACCGGCTGCGGCAGCCCGACCTGCTTGGCGATCGTCGAGACGACCGGGGCGTTGACGAGGGTTGCGTAGCGGTCGCTCATCGGTTGCCTCCGGCGCTTTCGAGGATTGCGACGACGCCCTGGCCGCCGGCGGCGCAGATCGAGATCACGCCGCGGCCGGTGCCGTCTTCGTGCAGCTGCTTGGCGAGGCCGGCGACGATCCGGCCGCCGGTCGCCGCGAACGGGTGGCCGGCGGCGAGCGAGCCGCCGTTGCGGTTCAGCTTCTCGCGGTCGATCGCCCCGAGCGGTTTGTCGCGGCCGAGCTTCTCCTTGCAGAAGGCCGGGTCTTCCCAGGCCTTCAGCGTGCAGAGCACCTGCGCCGCGAAGGCCTCGTGGATCTCGTAGCGGTCGAAGTCCTGGAGGGTGAGGCCGGCGCGGTCGAGCATCGCCGGCATCGCGTAGGCGGGGGCCATCAGCAGCCCTTCGCGCTTGTGGACGTGGTCGACGGCGGCGGTCTGGGCCTCGGTGATGTAGGCGAGGATCGGCAGGTCGTGCTCGCGCGCCCACTCCTCGGAGGCGAGCAGCACCGCCGAGGCGCCGTCGGAGAGCGGCGTCGAGTTGGCGGCGGTCATCGTCCCCTCGGGGCCGCCGAAGACCGGCTTCAGCTTCGCCAGCTTCTCGGCGCTCGAGTCGGGGCGCAGGTTCTGGTCCCGTTCCAACCCGAGGTACGGCGTCACCAGGTCCTCGAAGAAGCCGCGCTCGTAGGCGGCGGCAAGGTGCTGGTGCGAGCTGACCGTCAGCTCGTCCTGCTCGCGCCGGTCGATCTCCCATTCGCTCGCCATCAGCGCGCAGTGCTCGCCCATCGAGAGGCCGGTCCGCGGCTCCTCGTTGCGAGGGATCGCGGGGACGAGGTGCTGGGGGCGGAAGCTCGTCAGCGCTTTCAGTTTGCCGGCGGTCGAGCGCTGGCGGTTGGCGTCGAGCAGGGTGGCGCGGAGCTGCTCGTTGAGCGCGATCGGCGCGTCGGAGGTGGTGTCGGCGCCGCAGGCGATCCCGGCGTCGATCTGCCCGAGGGCGATCTTGTTGGCGACCAGGATCGTCGTCTCGAGGCCGGTGCCGCAGGCCTGCTGGACGTCGTAGGCGGGGGTCTCGGGGGCGAGCCGGGTGCTGAGCACGCTCTCGCGGGTCAGGTCGCGGTCGTGGGAGTGCTTGAGGACGGCGCCGCCGGCGACCTCGCCGAGCCGCTCGCCGGCCAGCCCGAAGCGGTCGACGAGCCCGTCGAGCGCCGCGGTCAGCATGTCCTGGTTGGTCGCGTGCGCGTAGGTCGAGTTCGAGCGCGCGAAGGGGATCCGGTTGCCGCCGACGACGGCGACCGGTCGGGTCTTGGCGTTCATGAAGCGGTAGTTCCTCCTTGGGAGAGTTGGGTCAGGCCGGGCGCGACGGTGGCGATCAGCAGCTCGGCCGCTTCCTCGGCGGCCAGCGCCTCGGTCCGCAGCCACCAGCGGGCGAGCGCCTCGGCGGCGCCGAGCAGGGCGGTGGAGAGGGCCTCGACTTCGGTCCGCGCCGCCTCGCGGCGGCGCTCCGGCAGCTGGGCCAGCATCGAGCCGGAGACGAGGCCGAGGATCCGCCCCCGGTACTCGGCGGCCCGCTCGGCGACCTCGCCGCCCTGCGGCAGCGTCTCGTCGAACAGCACCGCCCAGGCGGCGCGGTCGGAGTCGAGGAAGGCGAAGAAGGCGCGCATCCCGGCCTGCATCGCCGCGACCGGGCTCTCGGCGTCGGCCACCGCGGCCGCCACCGTCGCCGTCAGCGACTCCGCCGCCCGCTCCATGCAGGCGATGTAGAGCCGTTCCTTGTTGCCGAAGTAGTTGTAGAGGAGCGGCTTGGTCACCCCGACCTTGGCCGCGATCCCGTCCATCGTCACCGCCGCGTAGCCGCGCTCGGCGAACAGCGCATGGGCCTCGTTCAGCGTTTGCTCCATGCGGTCCGCCCGCGGCAGCCGCGAGCGGTTGGTGGCAACCGATGCATCCATCGGTGTAGAGGTTACCCGACTATAAATTGCCGCAAACGTGACACCGCGCACACGAGCCGCACAGCCCGCTCGAAGAGGTTGCCTTTTCGGGCGCATAGCGCCTGAAAAGGCAACCTCTTCGGGTCAGGAGGAAGTACGCGAGGGCTGCGGCCTGCCGCGACGCCGCCTGCTCGGTCTCGAGCGGGCTAGCTCAGCTCGGTGCCGTCGTAGAGCTTCTTGACGTGGACGGTGCCGGCGGGGGCGGCTTCGATGCAGAGCTTGCAGAGGACGCACTCGTCGAGGTTCTGCTCGACGATCGCGACCTTGCCGTCGGCGTTCTCGAAGATGTCGACGGGGCAGACTTCCTCGAGCTTCGCGGCGACCGCCGCATCGGAGGCGACCGAGGCGTCGACCTCGACGTCGATGAAGACCTTGTTCAGCGTGTCGGCCATCAGGCGGGCGCTCCGATCTTTTCCTTGACCACGTCGGGGATCTCGTCGATCCGCTCGACGACGCGGATGCCGGCTGCTTCGAGCCTTGCGATCTTCTCCGTCGCGGTGTCCTCTTTGCCCTCGACGATGGTGCCGGCGTGGCCGAAGGACATGCCCTTCATCGCCTCGGAGTCCATGAATTTGCCGGCCATGAAGGCGACGATGGGGAGGCGAGAGTTGTTGTCTTTCACCCAGGCGGCGAGCTGGGCCTCCATGCGGCCGCCCGGCTCGGTGTAGATGACGATCGCCTCGGTCTGCTCGTCGGCCTCGAAGTAGGGCATCAGCTCGGCGTAGGTGGAGCCGATGATCGCGTCGCCGCCGATCGAGACCGCGGTCGAGACGCCGAGGCCGGCCTGGGTAAGCGAGGAGGAGATCTCGGTGGTCATCCCGCCGGAGCGGCTCATCACCCCGACCGGACCGGGCGCGTAGGACTTGGCCGCGTCTTTGGCCGGCCCGCCGATGCCGCCCATCTTGCAGACCTCGGGGACGATCAGGCCGAGGCAGTT
>DASXOF010000038.1:0-21424 GCA_036494495.1 Solirubrobacterales bacterium
CATGTCCGCCATCGGCCAGCAGCCCTCGGTGGTCGCCGCGAGCTGCGCGTAGGGGATCATCACGCCCTTCGAGACGCCGGTCGTGCCGGAGGTGAAGAGCACCGTGCAGACCTCGCTCTCGCGGCCCTCGTGCGGCTCGGCGACCGGCTCGGCGGCGGCCAGCAGCGCCGCGGCCGAGTGCGATTCGAGGCCCAGCGACGCCGCCGCGGAGGCCTCGCCGACGACGACCACGGTCCGCAGCCAGCGGAGCTCGGCGGCGACCTCGGCGATCTGCGGCAGGAAGCGCTCGGCGACGACCAGCACCCGCGCCTCGGAGACGTCGAGCAGGTGAGCGAGGATGCGGCCGCGGTACTCGTTGTGGATCGGCACCTCGACCGCACCCAGCCAGTTGGTCGCCAGCCAGACCTGGACCCCGGTGCAGCCGTTGGGAAGCATCGCCGCGACCTGGTCGCCCGGCTCGACCCCGAGGCCGCGGAGCGCCCCGGCCCAGCGCTCGACGCCGGCGCGGGTCTCGGCGAAGGTCAGCTCTTCGCCGCCGATCTCGGCGAGGAAGACGGCGTCGGGGCTGGTCGCGGCCCGACTGGCGAGGACACGGGGCAGAACGGCGTCGCGTGCGGTCATCGTCGCTCCGATCATGGCGTTAGCGGCGAGGCGGCGCGCTTGCCGGTCCAGGCCAGCACGCTGCGCGTCTCGGTATAGAGGTCGAGGGTCTCACGGGAGAGCTCGCGGCCGAAGCCCGACTGCCGGGTGCCGCCGAAGGCGACGCCCGGGAACGAGGTGTAGGGCATGTTGAGGCCGACGGTGCCGGAGTCGAGCTGGGCCGCGACCCGGTGGGCGCGAGCCATGTCGGCGGTCCAGACGCTCGCCATCAGGCCGTAGTCGGTGTCGTTGGCGAGGCGCACGGCGTCGGCCTCGTCCTCGAACGGGACCGCCACCGCGACCGGGCCGAAGATCTCCTCCTGGACGGCGGCGATCGCGTGGTCCTCGGAGCGCAGCAGGGTCGGCGGGTAGAAGGCACCCGGCCCGCCGTCGGGCTCGCCGCCCAGCAGCAGCTCGGCGCCGTCGGCGAGGGCCCGCTCGACGTGGCCGTGGACCTTGTCGCGGTGGGCCTGCGAGATCAGCGAGCCGACCTCGGTCCCGGGCGCCAGCGGGTCGCCGACCGCCAGCCGCCGGGCGCGCTCGGCGAAGCGCTCGAGGACCTCGTCGAGCACGCTGCGCTCGACCAGCAGCCGCGAGCGTGCCTCGCAGCTCTGGCCGGCACAGGTGTAGATCGACCAGACGGCGCTGGGGATCGCGTCGTCGAGATCGGCGTCGGCGAAGATCAGGGTCGGGCTCTTGCCGCCGAGCTCGAGCGAGAGGCGCTTGATCGGCTGAGCCGCCAGCCGCATCACCTCGGCGCCGGTCGCGGTCGAGCCGGTGAAGGCGACCTTGTCGACGCCGGGGTGGGCGACGAGGTGGGCGCCGATTCCCGGCCCGTCGCCGGGGACGACGTTGACGACGCCGGCGGGCAGCCCCACCTCGAGCGCCAGCTCGCCGAGCCGCAGCGCGCTCAGAGGCGTCGCCGGGTCCGGCTTGAGGACCGTGGTGCAGCCGGCCGCCAGCGCCGGCGCCAGCTTCCAGGCCGCCATCATCAGCGGGTAGTTCCAGGGGATGATCTGGCCGCAGACGCCGACCGGGGCGCGCAGCGAGTAGTGGAGCAGCGAGCCGGACGGGCGGCTCGCCTCGCCGACGACGTCGCCGAGAACCGAGGCGAAGTAGCGGAAGGTGCGCACCGCGGCGCCGAGCTCGGCCTCGACCGAGGCCACCGGCTTGCCGACGTTGCGGGCCTCGATCTCGACCAGGCTCGCCGCCTCGGCCTCGACCGCGTCGGCCAGCCGGTGCAGGAGCCGCGAGCGCTCGCCGGGCCCGCGCCTGCCCCAGGGGCCGGCGAGCGCCTCGCGAGCCGCGGCGACGGCGGCGTCGACGTCGTCCTTGCCGGCCAGCGCGACGCTGCCGAGCGGCGCGCCGCTGGCCGGCTCGACCAGCTCCAGGGTGCCGGCGCCGGCGACGCGCTCGCCGCCGACCAGCGGTCCTCCAACTGCGGTGTTCGTGCTCATCTCGCTCCCTCACTCGAGCCGAGGCCGACCGCGGGCCGGCCTCGCTTGTCGTCAAGAACTCGTTCCAGGCTTTCGGCCGCGTCCAGCAGCAGCTCCTCGCGGCCCCAGGCGGCGTGCAGGGTCAGGCCGATCGGCAGGCCCTCGGCGTCGGCGCCGCAGGGGACGCTGACGGCCGGGATCCCGGTCAGGTTGGCGAGGCCGACCTGCTGCAGGTTGGCGAGGTCGACCGAGGTCCGGCCCGAGGGCAGCGCGACCCGCGGCCGTGCCAGCGGCGGGGCCGTCGCCGGCACGGTCGGCGCGGCGAGCAGCTCGACGTCCTCGAAGAGCGTGGCCAGGCGGCGGCGCAGCAGCGAGCGCAGGCGCAGGACCCGCTGCACGGTGCCGGCGTCGAGCGTCGCCCGCGCCTTGACGATCCCGCGGACGCCGCCGTCGAGCAGCGGGAAGACGGTCTCGAGCCAGGTCTCGGTCAGCTGCGGCAGCCGCTCGACCCCGGTGGTGACGGCGATCGCGAGCCCGGCGTGGCGGGCCTCCGGCAGCTGGCGCTCGACGACCGCGGCGCCGTCCTCGGCGAGCGCTTCGAGCGCCGCCCCGCAGGCCTCGCGGACCGCCGGCTCGAGGTCCTCCCACAGCGCCGAGGGCAGGGCGATGCGGAGCCGCTCGCGGCGGGCCGCCGGCAGGCGTCGGCCGAGCAGCGGCTCGGCCAGGGCGCGGCAGTCGGCGGCGTCGCGGGCGAGCGGGCCGGCGACCGCGACCGAGGAGTAGGAGGCGGTGCAGCCGTCGAGCGGCACCGCGCCCCAGGTCGGCTTGAGGCCGACGACCCCGCAGTAGGAGGCGGGGATCCGGATCGAGCCGCCGGCGTCGGTGCCGACCGCGCCGGCGACGATGCCCGCCGCGACGGCCGCGGCGGAGCCGCCGGAGGAGCCGCCGGCGCAGCGGCTCGGGTCATGCGGGTTGGCGGTCGGGCCGCCGGCGCAGACGTGCCCGGTGGTGCCGATCCCGAGCTGGTGCATCCGCGTCGCCGCCAGCGCCAGGGCGCCGCCGGCGCGGAGGCGGCGGACGACCCCGGACTCGCCGGCCGGGACCGCCGGCGAGGGCACCGGGGTGCCGTCGTGCGGCGCCCGCCAGGGCAGCGCGATGGCGTCCTTGACCCCGATCGGCACTCCGTAGAGGGGCCCGGCCGGCGTCGCCGCGAGCTCATGCCCGAGGTCGCCGTCGAAAACCGCGGCGACCGCCCCCAGCTCGGGGTCGCGCTCGGCGCGGCGCTCGCGCACCGCCTGCAGCAGCTCGGCGGCGCTCGCCTCGCCGGCGGCGAGCAGGGCCGCCTGCTCCCGCAGGCCGAGGTCGAGCGGCGAGGTCAACGCGGCGCCTCGCCGTATCCCGACCAGGCGTCGACGCCGACCGCCGAAAGGTCGAGCCGCTCGAGCTCGGCGAGGAGCGGCGCCAGCAGGCGCTCGCTCGCCGCCATCACCGCCAGCTCAGCGGCGTCGCAGGAGTCGAGGCCGAGCCGCCGCAGCGGCTCGCTCGCGACCGGGCCGGGGGCCTCGCTCACCGCTCGTCCTCCACGGCGGCGACGTGGACGCCGATCCGGCCCTCCTCGTCGACCCAGCCATGACCGCTCGCGTAGGCGACCATCCCGTCGAAGCCGCGACCGCGCTCCGGGTCGGCGTCGAAGCCGCCCAGCGCCCGCAGCCAGGCCTGCTCGAGCCAGCCCTGCTCGGGGCTCGAGAAGCGGACGGCGCCATCCAGCAGCACCGTCCCCTCGCCGACCTCGAGCCCGGGGCCGAGGCGCAGCTCGAGGGCGCCGAGGTTCTCGGCGTCGCGCAGCTCGGCGCTCACCGCCGAGGCCTCTCCGGTCAGGACCAGGATCACCGGCTCAGTCCCCGGCGACGGCGGCGGCCTTGTCGCTGCCGACCGTGGAGGAGCGCAGCGCCGGCAGCACCTCGGTCCCGAGCAGCTCCAGCATCTCGCGCGCGACCTCGCGCCCGTGCGGCGCCGGGAACTCGTCGATGAAGAGGAACTCCTCGATGCCGAGCCGCTCGTGCAGGCCGGCGACCTGCTCGATGATTTCCTCCGGGGTCCCGTTCAGCGCCATCGGGTGCGGCAGGTTGTAGGGCGGGACGCCGTAGACCATCGAGTCCCAGGCCTCCATCTTCTCCGCCCGGGCGCGGGCGGTCGCCGCGTCGGAGGCGATCGAGAAGGTGCCGCCGGCGACGATGCCCTCGCCGCGGCGAGGGGTGCGACCGGACTTCTCGACTTCCTGGGCGTAGACGTCGAGCATCCCGGCGATCAGGTCCTCGCGCGGGGTCAGGCACATGATCGAGGCGCCCTCGCGGGCCCAGTACTGGACCGTCGCCGCGCGACCGGACATCGGCGCGAAGATCCGCGGGTGGGGCGTCTGGTAGGGGCGCGGGGCGATGCCGACGCCGAGCAGGTTCTGGTCGTCGTCGACCGCCGTCCCCCACTCTTTCGTGTGCGGGTAGACCCACTTCGTCCCCGGCACCGGGAACTTCCAGAACTCGCCGTCGAAGGAGAACGTCGTCTCGGTCCAGGCGAGCTTGATGATCTCCCAGGCCTCCATCAGGGCGCGCAGGTTGCGCTCGTCGGCCTCCGACTTGTCCGAGCGGGTCGAGCCCATCGGGATGTGCTGGCCGTACTGGTCGGCCCAGCGGGTGGTGTTGCCGCGGGCGAAGCCGGCCATCATCCGCCCCTTCGTCAGCTGGTCGATCTGGGCGATCTGGTCGGCGACGAGCAGCGGGTTCGCAACCGGCAGCGTCACCCCCAGCGTCCCGACCTTGATCCGCTCGGTGTTGGCGGCGACGAAGAGGTCGAGCAGCATCGGGTTCGAGGTGACCTCGGGAATCCCCTCGATGTTCCCGTGCTGTTCGCTGAAGAAGATGCCCTCGAAGCCGCAGCGGTCGGCGATCTGGGCGTGCGCGAGCAGCTCCTCCAGCATGTTCTGGTAGAGGTCGGTGCGCTGGCCGGCGAGCCGCACCGGGGCGTCGGCCGACTCCCACGTGTACGGGTTGAACATCAAATAGAACTTGAGATCCATCGGGGGATTCCTTTCATTGCGATGGCGCGGCGGCCGCGCCGAGATAGAGCTTTTGCATCAGGTCCGAGCCGACCAGCTCGTCGGTGGTCCCCTCTAGCACCACGCGGCCGCCGTCGAGCAGGTAGACGCGGTCGGCGAGCTCGAGCGCCATCTCCGAGCTCTCCTCGACCAGCAGCACCGCGGTGCCGCGCTCGCGCAGGCGGCGGACGACGGCGGCGACCTGGCGGGCGATGATCGGCGCCAGCCCCATGGTCGGCTCGTCGAGCAGCAGCACCTCGGGCTCGGTCATCAGCGCCCGCGCCATCGCCAGCATCTGCTGCTCGCCGCCGCTCAGGGTCCCGGCCGCCTGGTCGCGGCGCTCGGCGAGGACCTCGAAGAGCTCGATCAGCTCGGCGCTGCGGGCGGCGAGGGCGGCGCGGTCGCGGACGGTGAAGCCGCCGACGGCGAGGTTCTCGGCGACGCTCATCGTCGGGAAGACGAGGCGGCCCTCGGGGCAGTGGGCGATCCCGCCCGCGAGCGCCGCTCGCGGCCCGCGGCCGAGCGGCGCGCCGCGGACCTCGATGCTGCCGGCGGCCGGCGCCATCAGGCCGGAGAGGGCGCGCAGGGTGGTGGTCTTGCCGGCGCCGTTGGCGCCGATCAGGGCGATCACCTCGCCCGGCCGCAGCTCGAAGGAGACGTCCTGGATCCCGTAGGCGGCGCCGTAGCGCACGGCCAGGTTGCGGACCGAGATCAGCGGCGGGGTCGCGGCGCTCATCCGTCGCCGCCTCCGAGGTAGGCCTCGATCACCTCGGGGTGCGAGAGCACCTCCTCCGGCGTCCCTTCCATCAGCAGGGCGCCGCTGCGCAGGGCGACCACCCGGTCGCAGAGCTCGCGGATCACCGCCAGCCGGTGCTCGATGATCACCAGCGCGATCTCGTGGCGGGCGCGGATCGTCCGCAGCACCTTGATCAGCTCGGCGATCTCGGCGTCGCTCATCCCGGTCGCCGGCTCGTCGAGGCAGAGCAGCCGCGGCCGGGTGGCGAGGGCGATGGCCAGCCCGAGGATCTTCTTCTCGCCGTAGGGGAGGCCGCCGGCCTCGAGGTCGGCCCGGTCGGCGAGGCCGACCAGCTCCAGCACCTCCCAGGCGGTCCGCAGCGCCGCCCGGTTGCGGGCCAGCGGCAGCAGCAGCCGGGTCACCGGGTTGCGCCCGCGGGCGGCGGCGGCGAGGGCGACGTTCTCCAGCACCGTCAGCTCCTCGAAGGTGGCCGAGGCCTGGAAGGAGCGGGCGAGGCCGTGGCGGACGATCCGGTGCGGCAGGGCGCGGGCGATCGAGGCGCCGGCCAGCTCGACGCGGCCGGCGTCGGCGCGGGCGAAGCCGCTGATCAGGTTGAAGGTGGTGGTCTTGCCGGAGCCGTTGGGGCCGATCAGGCCGAGGACCTCACGCGAGCGGACCTCGAAGCTGACGCCGTCGACCGCGTGGACGCCGCCGAAGGACTTGTCGAGGCCCTCGACCGCCAGCAGGACCTCGCCGGGGCCTGCGTCGAGCGGCTCCTCCGGGTGCGGCACGGCCGGCGCGGCGGGGCGCGAGGCGGCGGCGCGTTCGCCCAGCGTCCGCGTCCAGCCGCCGAACCGGGCGCCGATCCAGTCGGTCGCCTCGGTGGCGATGCCGCGGCGGAACAGCATCAGCGTCGCGATCACCAGGACGCCGCCGAAGATCGCCGAGACGGCGCCCTGCCACTGCATCGTTTCCGGCACCAGGGTGATCAGCGCCGCGCCCACCGCCGGGCCCCAGGCATAGCGGGCGCCGCCGACGATCGCCGCGGTGAGGATGCTGACCGAGAGCCAGAGTTCGAAGCTCTGCGGGGCGATGAAGCCGATGTAGCTGGCGTAGAAGGCGCCGAGCATGCCGGCGAAGAAGGCGCCGACGGCGAAGGCCGCGAGCAGGGTCGCGAGCCGCCAGACGCCGACCGACTCGGCCAGCTCGGGCGAGCCGCCGAGGCCGCGCAGCTCCAGTCCCCAGCGCGAGCGGTCGAGGACGACGAAGACGCCCAGGACCACCGCGGCGGCGGCGAGGACGAGGTAGAAGAAGTCGGTCTCGTTGCTGATCCCTGGCGGGTACGGGATCCCCGAGATGCCGCTGAAGCCGCCGGTCAGCGAGGGGAAGTTCTCGATCAGCGAGAGCACCACGACCGAGAAGGCGAAGGTGACGAGGAAGAAGTAGGCGCCGGCCGTGCGCAGCGAGGGCAGGCCGATCAGGATCGAGGCGACGACCGCGATGAGGCCGGCCGCGATCACCGCCGGGACGAAGGCGACCCCGTGTTTGACGGCCAGGATTCCCAGCACGTAGGCGCCGATCGCGTAGAGGGTGCCGTGGACGATCGAGACCTGGCCGGCGACCAGCAGCGGCCGGTAGCTGACACCGAGGGCGGCGGTGAAGAAGGTGAGGATGAAGATGTGGAGGACGAAGGGCCCGGCGAGCTGGGGCAGCGCCAGGAGCGTCCCGAGCAGGGCCAGCGGCAGCACGACCGAGGTCGCGCGGAGCGCCGGAGAGGGGCCCGGGCGAGGAGCCCGGGCGGGCGCGGCGGTGGCTTCGCGGCCCTCGCCGATGGCGACGTCAGGCATTGCCGAAGAACCCCTGCGGGCGGACGACGAGGACGACGATCGCCAGCACGAAGCTGGTCGCGACCGCCGCCGGGGCGGTCCAGTAGGTGGTGGTGCCGCTCTGGACGATGCCGATCGTCAGCGCCGCGACCAGGGTGCCGCCGACGCTGCCCATGCCGCCGAGGACGACGACGACGAAGGAGGCGAGCAGCGGCTGGTCGCCGGCGCCCGGCAGCAGCGCCTGCAGGGGCGCGATCAGCGCCCCGGCCAGGCCGGCGAGGGTGGCGCCGATCCCGAACACGAGCGGGGCGACCCGGTCGGGGTCGACGCCCTGCAGGCGGGCCGCGTAGACGTTCTGCTCGAGCGCCCGCACGGCGCGGCCGAGCCGGGTGCGGGAGATGAAGAGGGCGAGCGCGGTGAGCAGGGCGAAGGCGGCGACGACGATGAAGGCGCGCTGGCTGCTGAGGACGACGCCGTGGCTCGAGATCGTGGAGTCGAAGGGCGTGGTCAGGGTCTGCGGCGTGCTCGGCAGGACCAGCACCGCGGCGTTCTGGATCACCACCGCGAGCGCCAGCGCGACCACCGCCCCCTCGACCAGCATGCCGCGGAAGCGCCGCAGGACCAGCAGCTCGAGGGCGACGCCGAAGGCGCCCACGGCGAGCGCGGCCAGCGGCACCGAGACGAGGTAGGGGATGCCGGCGCGCGTCTCGAGGAACCAGGTCGCGTAGGCCCCGAGCATGAACAGCACGCCGTGGGTGAAGTTGATGACGCGGAGGATCCCGAAGATCAGGGTCAGCCCGACCGCCATCAGGGCGAAGGTGGAGCCGAGGACGACGCCGTTGATGAGTACCTGTACGAGGGTCATGGGAGCGTGTGGTTTCGGGGTTCGGAGGAGGTGTGGTGACGCCGCTCCCGGCCGTCCCGCTGGGGAACGGGCGGCCGGGAGCGAGCCGGATCAGCCCTTGGTCACCTGCTTCTGCACCCCGCGGCCGCCGGGACCGCCGGGGGTGATTTCGCAGACGGGGTAGGGGACTTCGAACGCGCGCGGCAGGCCGAATGCTTCTTCGCCGCCGTACTTGACGGTGCCGCCACCCGAGGTGGCGCCTTCGACCGAGACTTCGGACATCGCTTCGGCGACCGCGTCGGGTTCGAGGCTCTGCGCCTTTTCGATCGCCTCGGCCAGCAGCAGCACGTTGTCGTGGCTCTGGGCCGACCACCACTGCGGTTCTTCGCCGGTCATGTCTTCGTAGGCCTTGGCCCACTTCTTGCCGGTCGCGCTGCCCGCCGTGAGGTTGCACGGGGCGCTCAGCGAGCCGACCAGGTCGCCTGCCGGCAGCGCCTTGCTGGCGCTCGAGAAGTCGAACGCGTCGGGGAACATGAACGGGCCCTTGAAGCCGAGTTCCCGCGCCTGCTTGACCATCCCGTCGTAGAGGCCTTCGGGCGAGGCGCCGACGTCGATCGCTTCCGGGTTGTCCTGCAGGACCTTGGTCAGCACCGGGTACAGTTCGGTCGCGTCGCGGGGGACGTAGGTGACCGACGAGGTCAGGCCCGCTTCTTCCAGCGGCTTCTCCGTCAGCGGGATCGTTTCGTGGCCGACGTCGTCGTCGGTGTAGATCTGGGCGATGTGGGTCGCGCTCGGGTTCTTCTGCTTGAAGTACTGGAGGATCGAGGCGAGCGACTGCGCGTCGTCGTAGTAGGGACGGAACGTGTTGGGGTGGTCTTCGCCGAGGAATTCCGAGCCCGAGCACGAGCAGAAGAGCAGGACCCCGGCGCGTTCGGCGATCGGCTGCACCGCGGCGACGGTGCCGCCCCCGAGGTTCTCGACGAACTGGATGCCGTCCTGTTCGATCGCCTGCCGGCCGACGGTCGCGGTCTTGGTCGGGTCGTAGCCGTTGTCGTAGGTCTTCAGCGCGAACTTGTACTTCTTGCCGTCGACTTCGACGCCGCCCCGCTTGTTGATTTCGTCGATCGCGATCTGGTCGCTGGCCTTCTCGGCCGTGCCCCAGGAGGCGGTCGAGCCGGAGAGGGCGGTGAGCAGGCCGTAATCGATGGTGCCGTCTTCGCCGCCGCTGGCAGTGGAGCTGGAGCCGCTTGAGCTGCTGGAGCTGCCGCAACCGGCGAGCAGGGCCGCCGTGATCACGGCGGCGAACACCGAGACGATGGCGACGAGTCGAGGAGCTGTCTTTCGCATTGGCTGTCCTTCGCTTCGATCGGAGGGGCGTACTAGCGGGCGCTAGCTTGCCGTACTAGCGGGCGCTTGTCAACCCCGTTTTCGAGATCGCCCGTGGGAGGCCGCTGCGGCGCGCAGCTCCGGGGCCGAGAAGGAGCGGCGACGCAGCTCCAGCAGCTTGCTCTCGCGCTCGCCGTCGAGCTGCCGGCGGGCCTCGAGCAGCTGCTCCAGGACCTGCTTGTTGCCCGCCACCGCGGCCGCCGGCAGGGCCGCCGCCCGCTCGGCCATGGCGAGCGCCGCGGCCTCCAGGGCGCCCGGCCCCGCCACCTCGGTGACCAGCCCCCAGCGGGCCGCCGTCGCCGCCTCGACCGAGGCTCCGAGCAGCAGCATCTCGCGCGTCCGGGCCGGCCCGACGAGCTCGAGGAGGCGCCCGATGCCGCGGTGGGAGTAGACGATGCCGAGCCGCGCGGGCGGCATGCTGAAGCGGCTGTCGGCGCTCGCCAGGCGGAAGTCGCAGACCGTCGCGAGCTCGAGGCCGCCGCCGATCGCGAAGCCCTCGATCGCCGCGATGGTCGGCATCGGCGCGGCGGCGATCGCGTCGAGCGCCGCCGTCCTCGGATGGGCGACAAGCCGCTCGGCCTGCGCTTCGAAGGGCTGCTCGGGGTCGAAGCTGGCGAGGTCGTAGCCGGAGCAGAAGGCGGTGCCGGCGCCGCGCAGGATCAGGCAGCGGGCGTCGAGCCCCGGCACCGTCTCGGCAAGGGCGTCGAGGATCGCCCAGTCGAGGGCGTTGCGCCGCGCCAGGTTGTCGATCGTCAGGCGCGCGACGCCCGCGGCGGGCCAGTCTAGGTCCACGTGCGACATGGCGCCATGCTAGCTAGCGACCGCTAGTATCGCCGTATGGCCGCGACGACCAGTGCCCTCCCCAGGCACCTCCTCCTGGTCGGCGGGGCCTCGCTGCCGGCGGCGGGCGACGCGACCTTCGAGGTCGCCGACCCCGCCGGCGGCGGCTTGCTCGGGACCGTCGCCGACGCCGCGCCCGTCGACGGCGAGGCGGCGGTTGCCGCGGCGGCCGAGGCCCTGCCGGCCTGGCGCGCGACGGCGCCGCGGGAGCGAGCCGAGACCCTCCGCAACGCATACTCGCTGCTGCTCGAGCGCGAGGACGAGCTGGCGCGGCTGATCGCCCTCGAGGCCGGAAAGCTCCTGGCCGAGGCGCGGGCCGAAGTCCACTACGCCGCCAGCTTCCTGCGCTGGTACGCGGAGGAGGCGGTGCGGGTGAACGGTCGCCTCGGGCCGGCCGAGGGAGGCGGCTTCGACGTCCTCACCCAACCGCGCCCGGTCGGCGTCTGCCTGATCGTCACCCCCTGGAACTTCCCGCTGGCGATGGGGACGCGGAAGCTCGGCCCGGCGCTGGCCGCCGGCTGCACCGCGGTGGTCAAGCCGGCCGAGCAGACGCCGCTCTCGATGCTGGCGCTGGGCGCCGTCCTCGGCGAGGCCGGGCTGCCGCCGGGATGCGTCAACGTCCTCCCCACCGCCCGCCCGGCCGAGCTCGTCGGGCCGCTGCTCGAGGACCCGCGGGTCGCCAAGCTCTCCTTCACCGGCTCGACCGCGGTCGGCGTCGAGCTGCAGGCGCGGAGCGCGCGCCGGGTCCTGAGGACCTCGCTCGAGCTCGGCGGCAACGCCCCCTTCATCGTCCGCCCCGACGCCGACCTCGAGCTGGCCGTCGAGGCGGCGCTCCTCGCCAAGCTCCGCAACGGCGGCCAGGCCTGCACCGCGGCCAACCGCTTCCTCGTCGACCGCCGGATCGCCGCTCCCTTCGCCGCCTCGCTCGCCGACCGCATGCGCGACCTGAAGCCCGGCCCGGGCCTCGACCCGGCCTCCCAGCTCGGGCCGGTGATCGACCGCGCGGCGCAGGAGAAGATCCAGCGCCTGGTCGACGACGCCCGCGCCGCCGGGGCCGAGCTCCTCTGCGGCGGCGAGGTCCCGTCCGGCGAGGGCACCTTCTACCCGGCGACCGTGCTCGCCGACGTGCCCCGCCAGGCGGCGATCCTCGAGGAGGAGATCTTCGGCCCGGTGGCGCCGATCGTCCCCGTCGACGGCGACGAAGAGGTGATCGCCCTGGCCAACGCGACCGACTACGGCCTCGCCGCCTACGTCATCAGCGCCGACGTCGCCCGCGCCCGTGCCCTGGCCCGACAGCTCGAGGTCGGCATGGTCGCGATCAACCGCGGCCTCCTCTCAGATGCCTCGGCTCCCTTCGGCGGCGTCAAGCTCTCCGGCCTCGGCCGCGAGGGCGGCCCCGAGGGCATGCACGAGTACCTCGACCTCCAGTACCTCGCGCTCCCGAGCTGAGCCGAATGCCCCCGGCGGGACTCGAACCCGCGCCGCGCGGCTTAAAAGGCCGCCGCTCTAACCAGCTGAGCTACAGGGGCGAGCGCCCATCGTAGAGGGCTGGGGGCGGATCGGTCAGGACAGTTCGGGGATGCCCTCGTAGGCGGTCGATGCCTCGGCGTGCAGGCGGCGGGGGATGCGACCGGCGCGGGCGGCGGCGGTGCCGGCTTCGGCGGCGAGGCGGAGGGCGCGGGCCATCGCGGTCGGGTCCTCGGCGCCGAAGATGGCGCTGGCGGCGAGGACGGCGTCGCAGCCGAGCTCCATCGCCAGGGCGACGTCGGAGGCGGTGCCGATCCCGGCGTCGAGGACGATCGGGACCTGGGCCCGCTCGGCGATGATCGCGATGTTGTACGGGTTGCGGATGCCGGCGCCGGAGCCGATCGGCGAGCCGAGCGGCATCACCGCGGCGCAGCCGGCCTCCTCGAGGCGGCGGGCGAGGATCGGGTCGTCGTTGGTGTAGGGGAGGACGGTGAAGCCGTCGGCAACGAGCTGCTCGGCGGCGGCGAGGAGCTCGACCGCGTCGGGGAAGAGGGTGCGGTCGTCGCCGATCACCTCGAGCTTGATCCACTCGGTCTGGAATGCCTCGCGGGCGAGCTTGGCGGTGCGGACGGCGTCGCGGGCGGTGTAGCAGCCGGCGGTGTTGGGGAGGACGAAGAGGCCGAGGCGGTCGATCACCTCGAGCACCGAGCCCTCCGCGGCCGGGTCGATCCGGCGCAGGGCGACGGTGACGATCTCGGTCCCGGCGGCGGCGAGCGCCGCTTCCATCTGCTCGAGCGAGCGGAAGCCGCCGGTGCCGGCGATCAGGCGCGAGCCCCACTGGCGGCCGCCCAGCTCCCAGGCTTCGGCGCCGCCCTGGATCGCGGCCAGGACCTCGACCGCGGCGCCGTCGCGGAGCGGCGTCTTCGCCCACTCGCCGTGGGGGACGACCTCGCCGTCGACGGCGATCGCGACGCCGCGGCCGCCCTCGCCGGCACCGGCCTCGCGCGCCGCGTCGGCGAGAGTGGCGCCGGTCGGCAGCTCGCGCGGCTCCCCGTTCAGCTCGATCTTCACCGCAGCGCCCCCAGCGCGCGGTCGTCCCCGGGTCCACCCGCCGGAGCGTGGTTGTCTTTCGTAACGGGGGGCGTTACGAAAGACAACCACGATTCGCGAGCGAGGCCATCGGCGAGGCCGGCGGCAATCGCGTCGGCGGTCAGGGGCGCGAGGAGGATGCCGTTGCGGAAGTGGCCGGTCGCCAGGACCAGGCCCTCGACGGCGCCGGGGCCGATTCGCGGCAGGTTGTCCGGGGTGCCGGGGCGGAGGCCGGCGATCGTCCCGGCCAGCTCCATCTCCGCCACCTCGGGCAGCACCCGGTAGGCCTCGCGCAGCAGCTCCAGGGCGCCGCCGGCGGTGACCGTGGTGTCGAAGCCCTGCTCTTCCTGGGTGGCGCCGACGATCAGGCGGCCGTCGCGGCGCGGCACCAGGTAGACGCGCTCGGAGGCGACGATCCCACGCGCCGGCGGCTCGTGGCCGGGGCGCGTGCGCAGCTCCAGCACCTCGCCCTTGACCGGCCGCACCGGCGGCCGCGCCGCCTCCGGCAGCCACTCGGTCAGGCCCGACCAGGCGCCGTTGCAGAGGACCACCGCCTCGGCTCGCAGCTCGGCCTCGCCCTCCTCCCCGCCCACGGTCCGCACCCCGGCCAACCGCTCGCCGTCCCAGAGCCCGTCGACCACCTCGCGGCCGCTCCGCACCTCGACCCCGCTCGCGCTCAGCGCCGCCAGCAATGCCAGCGTCAGCGCCCGGGGATCGACCGCAGCCTCGCCCGCGGCGCGGACGCCGCCGTGGAAGGAGGGCGTCAGCCCCGGCTCCAGCTCGCGGCAGGCGCTCGGCCCGAGCCACTCGGCCTCGAGCCCGAGCTGACGCTGCAGGTCGTGGCGGCGGCGCCGCTGCGCCGCCTCGTCGCGGTCGAGCGCGACGTGGAGCGCGCCGCAGGCTTCGTACCCGGTCTCGACCCCCGACCGGGCCTCGACCGCCGCCGCGAACTCGGGCCAGAGACGCGCCGAGCGGAGCGCCAGCTCCAGCAGCTCGCGCTCGCCGAAGGTCAGCTCGCCGACCGGCGCCAGCATCCCGGCGGCGACCCCGGTGGCGCCGGCGTGGGGGCGCCCGGAGCGCTCGACCACCACCACCTCCGCCCCGCGCTCGGCGGCGCGCCAGGCGCAGGCGAGGCCGATCGCGCCGCCGCCGACGAACACCGCATCGAAACCGCTCTTGTCGCCCATCCCGAAGACCTCCGCCGGCATTACCCGGATCAGGTTCAGACGGTCGGTGGCCTCGATGCCACCCTCTCAGCCCCCAGGGCTCCCGTTTACATCTCTGGGAGATGGTAGCCGCCAGCCATAATCAGGTCATGAGCTCATCGATGCCGGAGGGCAGGGGCCCGCTGCTGCGCGAGCGGCTGCGCACCGCCCGCCTCTATTTCGTCTGCGACGCGCGGCCGCCCGGCGGCGACCTCGAACGGACGCTGCGGGCCACGCTCGGCGGCGGCGTCGACATCGTCCAGCTGCGCGAGAAGGAGCTCGGGCGGGCTGAGATCGAACGGGCCGCCGACACCTACCGCCGCGTCGCCGACACCTTCAGCGCCCTGTTCATCGTCAACGACGACCCCGACCTGGCGCGCGCCTGCGACGCCGACGGGGTCCACGTCGGCGAGGTCGGCGAAGTGGCCGCCGCGCGGGAGCTGCTGGGGCCCGACGCGATCGTCGGCGTCTCGACCCACTCACCCGAGCAGATCGCCGCGGCCGACGCGGCGGCCGTCGACTACATCGCGGTAGGGCCGATCTGGGAGACGCCGACCAAACCGGGCCGGCCGGCGGTAGGGCTGGAGCTGATCAGCCACGCCGCCGAGCACTCCCACCACCCCTTCTTCGCGATCGGCGGCATCAGCCCGTTCAACGCCGAGGAAGTGGTGCGGGCGGGGGCGCGGCGGCTCGCCGTGGTGCGGGCGATCCGCGACGCCCCCCACCCCGAGGTCGCCGCCGAAGCGCTGCGGCGCACCTTCGCCGCCGCCGACGCCGGCGGCCCCAACACGCAGGACGCGCTGCTCGACTCGCCCGCGCCCTGGCGGGGAGTCGCGCCCGGTGGCTGACGAGCGCCCCGGCCTCCCGCCCGAGCCGCGCCCGCCGCGCAACTCGATGGAGCGCGGCTACGCGAAGGCGGCGCAGCGCAACCAGGAAGCGCGCGAACGGCTCGAGCCGCTCGGCGAGGGCGAGCGGCCGCCGGTGGTCACGGTCGCCGCGATCCTCTGCGGGCTGGTCGCGCTCTCGATCGTCGTCCTCTACGCCGCCGGGGTGAAGCCGGACGGAGAGGCGCCGCGCTTCGCCCAGGTCGCCGGGCCGGTGCTGATCACCGGGGTGCTCGCCTGGGGGATGTGGCGGGCGCGCTACTGGGCGGTGATCTGCTTCCAGCTCGTCCTCGTCTTCCTCATCTTCGCCTCCTTCTACGGGCTCGCCCTGGAGGCCGACTCGCTCACCGGCTTCCTCACCAGCGGCGGCCTGCTGGTCGGCTCCACCGCCCTCTTCGTGCTGATGGTGAAGGCGATGGCCCGCATCCAGATGCCGCACCGATTGCCGCCCGAAGGCGACGATCGTCGCGATTTGTAGCGGCCTCTAGTCCGATCGGGGGGTGACCGTGGGTGCGCGCCGGGCCGGGATGCGCGCTTAGGTAGGCTCAGCCGCCCATGCCAGAGAGCTTCGACACCATCGTCATCGGGGGTGGTCCGGGCGGTTACGTAGCCGCCATCCGCGCCGCCCAACTCGGACAGAAGACCGCCGTCGTCGAGCGCGACAAGCCCGGCGGCCGCTGCCTCAACTACGCCTGCATCCCGGCGAAGACGATCCTCCGATCGGCCGAGATCTACAGCGAGGCGAAGAACGGCGCCAACCTCGGGATCGTCGCCAACGACATCGAGATCGACTGGGAGGCGCTGATGCAGCGGCGCGCCGACGTCTCCGAATCGCTCTCCAACGGCGTCAAGTTCCTCTGGGACAAGGGCAAGATCACCTTCATCGAGGGCGACGGCTCGCTCACCGCCGAGGGCAACGTCAAGGTCGGCGACGACGTCTACGAGGCGAAAGCGGTGGTGCTGGCGACGGGCTCGGTGGCGCTGCCGATCCCCGGCGTCGAGTTCGGCGACCGCGTCGTCGACACCTGGGGCGCCTGGTCGCTCCCCGCCCGCCCGGACAAGATCGCCGTGGTCGGGGCTGGCGCCTCGGGCTCGGAGATCGCCTCCGCCTACGCCCGCTTCGGCACCGAGGTGATCCTGATCGAGATGCTCGACCAGATCCTCCCGGCCGAGGACCGCGACATCGCCAAGATCGTCGAACGCAGCTTCAAGAAACAGGGGATCGAGATCTCGACCGGGGCGCCGGTGGAGAACGTCGAGGTCGGCGAGAGCTGGGTCAAGTTCACCTACGGCGACAAGTCGGCCGAGGTCGACTACCTCTGCGTCGCCGGTGGCCGCGGCCCCGACACCGAGGGCCTCGGGCTCGAGGCGGCGGGCGTCCAGCTCGAGGAGGGCGGCCGCAAGATCAAGGTCGACGCCTACCAGCAGACCACCAACCCCAAGGTCTACGCGATCGGCGACCTCGTCAACAAGAAGGCCCTGGCGCACAAGGCCGAGGAGGAGGGCGTGGTAGCGGTCGAGAAAGCGGCCGGGGCCGAGACCGAGCCGGTCAACCAGGAGCTCCTGGTCGGCGCCACCTTCACCCACCCGCAGGTCGCCTCGGTCGGGATGACCGAGGTCCAGGCGACCGAAGCCGGCCACGAGATCAAGGTCGGCAAACAGAAAATCGCCGGCGAGGGCGCGGGCACGGTCTACGACGACAAAGAGGGGATCGTCAAGCTCGTCGTCGACGCCAAGTACGGCGAGATCCTCGGCGCCCACATCGTCGGCAACCGCGCCTGCGACATGATCGCCGAGCTGGTCGCGACGATGGCGCTCGAGGGCGGCTACCAGGAGCTGGCGCGGATCGTGCACCCGCACCCCACCGTCTCCGAGGCCGTGCTCGACGCCGCCCGCGCTGTCGACGGCTGGGCGATCCACGCCTAGCCGCGTTCGCATTTTCTACTTCGAACGAGGTAGAAAAAGCGAACGGTGATAATCCCGCGCGTGCCAGAGCGCGCTGCCTTCTACTTCGACCTCGCCTCGCCGTACGCCTACCTGGCGGCGGAGCGGGTCAGCGGGCTCTTCACCGAGGCCGAGCTCGAGCAGCCGGAGTGGCGGCCGATCCTGGTCGGGGCGCTGATGAAGGAATTCGGGCGCACGCCCTGGGGGCTCACCGACGCGCGGGCCGAGAACCTGGCGGAGATCGAGCGGCGGGCCAGCGCCTACGGGCTGCCGCCGCTCGTCTGGCCGGAGCCGATGCCGGCCAACTCGCTGACCGCGATGCGGGCCGCGACCTTCGCCAAGCAGACCGGCCGCACCGTCTCCTTCGCCCTCGCCGCCTTCCGCCAGGCGTTCGCCGCCGGGCGGGACCTCGGCGACCCCGACAGCGTCGTCATCGCCGGCGCCGCCTGCGAGCTGCACCCACGGGCGCTGCTGAAAGCGGTGACCACGACCGGGGTCAAGGAGGAGCTGCGGCGGGCCACCGCGGAGGCGGCGGCGGCCGGCGTGCGCGGGGTCCCGGCGGTGGTCGCCGGCGGCGAGGCGTTCTGGGGCGACGACCGGCTCGAGGAAGCGGTCGACGCGGCGGCGGGCTGAGCGGCGGCGCCGGCCAGCCGCTCCGGCACCGGCTCAGACCACGGGCGGCGGCTTCCCCTCGGCGCTGGCGGCCAGCTCCGGGCTCCAGCTGCAGAGCTCGCAGGAGCCGAGGAAGGCGGTGCGCAGGAACTCGAGCGCATAGGCGTGGGGGTCGGCGGCGGAGATGACGTCGGCCCAGTCCAGCAGGAAGAAGCCGAGCTCGCCGTCCCAGTGGGCGGCCGGCGGCGAGACGGCGAGCTCAGCGTAACCGTCCGGGGCGGGGTGGGCGTACGCGTAGAAGGCGGCGCGCGGGTATTTCGGATCGCCCGGCCACCAGCCGACGGCGACCTCCTGGGAGTCCATCGAGTTGCGCATGATGAAGTCGCGCGAGGGCGGCTCGGCGGGCGCGCCGGAGAAGAGGCTGACCGCGAGGTCGAAGGATCCCCACCAGGCGTGGACCGGCGTCGAGCGACCGCGGAAGGGCGCGCGGAAGGCGGCGAGGACGAGCGCCGCCCGGGTCGCGGCGCCGTGGTAGGAGGCGACCGCCGCGGGGTCGCAGCGGGCGTGCTCGGAGTCCTGGTCGAGCGGGATGCTCCAGGGGACCTCCTGCGGCGCCAGGTCGAGCTCGACCGCGCCGACGAGGTCGGCGACCGCGGCGAGCAGCTCCCGGGTGACCTCGCCGACCGCGCGATCGGGCGCGAGGGCGACGGCGCGCCGACGGCCGTCGGCGTGTTCGGCGACCGCCTCGTGGGCGTGCAGGTCGAGCGCCGCGACGAACGCGCCCGATCCGTCGGGCGCCGGCAGCGGCGCCGTCTCCCAACCCCGCGCGGTCAGCCTCAGCGCCGCGTGCTGGAGCTGGGGCTCGGGCGGGGCGAGGTTGGCCGCCAGCTTCCCGAGCACCTGGGTGTGGGCGTGGAGCGTGTCGCAAGTCTCGCTCCACTGCGAGTAGTCGACCGCGGGCCAGGGCGCCGTCATCGCCTCTGAATGTAGCGCCGCCCTGCCCTCGATCTCGACCGCGCCGAGCCGAGCTAAGGTGAGGGCGATGCCACCCGCTCTTCCCGACGCGCCCACCTGCTTCGAGCTGTTGGCGCGGATGGCGTTGATCCGCCGCTTCGAGGAGGAGGCCGGGCGCCAGTACCAACGGGCGAAAGCGGGCGGCTTCCTGCACCTGGCGATCGGCGAGGAGGCGACGATCGTCGGCACCACCTCGGTGATGCGGCCCGACGACTACCTGATCGGCACCTACCGCACCCACGGCCACGCGATCGCCCGCGGCACCGACCCGGCCCGGGTGATGGCCGAGCTGTTCGGCCGCGTCGACGGCACCAGCGGCGGCCGCGGCGGTTCGATGCACATCTTCGACGCCGAGCGCCGCTTCATGGGCGGCTACGGGATCGTCGGCGGCAACCTGCCGCTGGCCGCCGGCCTCGCCCTCTCCTCCCAGTACCGCGGCGAGGACAACGTCACCGTCTGCATGTTCGGCGACGGCGCCTCCAACACCGGCAACTTCGGCGAGACGATGAACCTGGCGGCGCTGTGGAAGCTGCCGGTCCTCTTCCTGGTCGAGAACAACCTCTACGGGATGGGGACGGCGGTCGAGCGGCACTCGGCCCAGACCGACCTCTCGCAGAAGGCGGAGGGGTACGGGATCCCCGGGCGGCGGGTCGACGGGATGGACGTGATCGCCGTGCGCGAGGGCGTCGCCGCCGGCCTGCGGGCGGCGCGCGAAGAGGAGCGGCCGACCCTGCTCGAGGCCTTCACCTACCGCTTCCGCGGCCACTCCGCCGCCGACCCCGAGGTCTATCGCGAGCGCGAGGAGGTCGACGAGTGGCGCGAGAAAGACCCGATCGAGAGTTTCGCCCGGCGCTGCGTCGGCGAGGGCGTGCTCGGCGAGCGCGAGGTGCTGCAGGCGCGGGAGCTGGCGGACGAGGAGGTGGCGCGGGCGGTCGAGTTCGCGGAGGCTTCGCCGGAGCCGCCGCTCGACACGATGTACGAACACCTCTACGCGCTGACCGACTACCCGGGCGGCTGGTACGCGGTCGACGAGCGCAGCCCGGAGCCGCACCGCGGCGAGCATGAGGCCGAGATGCCGGAGCGGGCGCGCGAGCTGGCCGAGGCCGGGGCCGCCTATGCCGACGAGGAGGACGAGCGGCCGCGGCCGAACCCGGCGCTGCAGGGCGACCCCGTCGAGGGCCACGCCGGCATCGACGGGGAGGCGCTGAACGCGACCGAGCCGGGCGCGGTGGAGGGGAACGGCTGATGGCGGAGATCCGGATGCGCCAGGCCCTCCGCGACGCGATGGCGGAGGAGATGCGCCGCGACGAATCGGTCTTCGTGCTGGGCGAGGACGTGGCCGTGTTCGAAGGCGCCTTCAAGGTGACCGAAGGCCTACTCGCCGAGTTCGGCGAGCGCCGCGTCCGCGACACGCCGATCTCCGAGAACACGATCGTCGGGGCGGGCATCGGGGCAGCGATGGGCGGCCTGCGGCCGATCGTCGAGCTGATGACGGTCAACTTCAGCCTCCTGGCGCTCGACCAGATCGTCAACCACGCCGCCGCGATCCCCTACATGTTTAACGGCGCCGTGCGCGTGCCGATGGTGATCCGGATGCCGGGCGGCGGCGGCCACCAGCTCGGCCCCACCCACTCCCACAGCTTCGAGGCGCTCTACCTCCAGGTGCCCGGCCTGCTCGTCGCCTGCCCGTCGACCCCCGCCGACGCCAAGGGCCTCTTGAAGGCGGCGATCCGCGATGACAACCCGGTCGTCTTCATCGAGCACGAGTCCCTCTACGGGGTGCGCGGCGAGGTCGCCGACGGCGAGACCGACCCGGTCCCGTTCGGCCAGGCAGCGGTGCGGCGCGAGGGCGGCGACGTGACCATCATCGGCATCCTCAAGATGGCGCAGGTGGCCGAGGAAGCGGCCCGGACCCTGGCCGGGGAGCACGGCGTCGAGGCCGAGGTCATCGACCCCCGCACCCTGCGACCCCTCGACCTCGACACGATCCTCGAGTCGGTGGCGAAGACGAACCGGGCGGTGATCGTCGAGGAGGGATGGCCCCACGGCGGCGTCGGAGCCAACCTCTCGACCCTGATCACCGAGCAGGCCTTCGACCACCTCGACGCCCCGGTCCAGCGCGTCACCGGCGCCGACGTCCACATGCCCTATTCGAAGCGCCTCGAGCAAGCCGCGATCCCCCACTCCGAGCACGTGGTCAGCGCCGCGCTGGCGACCCTCGAGGGGGCGATCTAGTGCCGGAGATCGTCATGCCCCGCCTCTCGGACTCAATGGAGGAGGGCACCATCCTCACCTGGCTGAAGAACGTCGGCGAGGAGGTGGCCGTCGGCGAGGAGCTCGTGGAAATCGAGACCGACAAGGCCAACATGGCCTACGAGTCAGACGTCGCCGGCACCCTGACCGAGATCCTG
>DASXOF010000039.1:0-8634 GCA_036494495.1 Solirubrobacterales bacterium
CCGAAGTCGAGGACCAGCACCTCCTCGGTTGCCTTGACGTCATCGGCGGGCAGCAAGCTGCCCGCTTCCTTTTGATCGGCGGGAACTACCAACCGCTGGTCATCGGCGGATGCGGTGACCAAGGGGTCGGTCATCCATGGACCTCAGTCATCCGAGACGGCAACCCCCGCGGACACCGCGGCGCGCCCGTTCGAACCCATGCCGACGTGCTGCTCGTTCTGCAGCTTCTTGCCCTCCGACATCAGTGCAGGGGCGACCATCACCTCGGCCCGCTGGAAGCTGCGGATGTCCTCGTAGCCACAGGTGGCCATCGAGGTTTTCAACGCTCCCATCAGGTTGAAGGTGCCGTCGTTCTCGCGGGCCGGGCCGAGCAGGATCTGCTCCATCGTCCCGTCCTGCTTGGTCGACACGCGCGTCCCCCGGGGCAATGACGGATGGAAGGTCGCCATCCCCCAGTGGAAGCCGCGGCCCGGGGCCTCTTTGGCGCGGGCCAGGGGCGAGCCGACCATCACCGAGTCGGCGCCGCAGGCAATCGCCTTGGAGATGTCGCCGCCGGTGCGCATGCCGCCGTCGGCGATCACGTTGACGTACTCGCCGGTCTCGAGCATGTGCTGGGAGCGGGCGGCGGCGACGTCTGCGATCGCGGTCGCCTGCGGGACGCCGATCCCGAGCACGCCGCGGGTCGTGCAGGCGGCGCCGGGCCCGACGCCGACGAGGACGCCGACCGCCCCGGTCCGCATCAGGTGCAGCCCAGTCGAGTAGGAGGCGCAGCCGCCGACGATCGTCGGCACCGGCACCTCGGAGATGAACTCCTTCAGGTTGAGCGGCTCGACCGTGGTCGAGACGTGCTCGGCCGAGATCACCGTTCCCTGGATCACCAGCACGTCGAGGCCGGCCTCGACCGCCGCCTCGTAATGGTCGCGAACTTTCTGCGGCGTCAGCGAGCCGCAGACGACCGCGCCGCGGGCCTTGATTTCCGCCACCCGCTTGGAGATCAGCTCCTGCTTGACCGGCTCGGCGTAGATCTCCTGCATCAGCCGGGTCGCCTCGTGCTTCGGCGCCGCGGCGATCGCCTCCAGCCGCTCCTCGGCGTTCTCGAAGCGAGACCAGATGCCCTCCAGGTTGAGGACGCCGAGCCCGCCGAGCTCGTTGGTCAGGACCGCCGTCTCGGGGCTGACGACGCCGTCCATCGCCGAGGCCAGCAGGGGGATTTCGAAGCGGTAGGGACCGAGGGTCCAGCTGATGTCGATGTCGTCGGGGTCCCGGGTCCGGCGCGAAGGAACGATCGCGATGTCGTCGAATCCATATGCGCGCCGCCCCTTCTTGCCGCGTCCGATTTCGATTTCCAAGTTAGTCCTCCAGGGCTGGCGGTAGGGCAGGCGGGTGAACCACTGAGCCTACACTTCGGCGGGGACCTCCAGGTCGTGGACGGCGACCTCGCCGAGCAGCCGCTCGACCTGGTTGCGGTCCACGGTTCCGGCGCCGAAATGCTGGGTCGACTCGGCCCCGCAGGCGACCCCGTAGGCGAGGCACTCCTCGGGCGTCCGGTCTTCGTAGCGGGCGGCCACGTAGCCGGCGACGAAGGCGTCGCCGGAGCCGACCGTCGAGACCGGCTCGAGCGGCTCGGTGTGGACCTCGAGCAGGCGCCGGTTGGCCCCCTCGCCGACCGCCGCGACGCAGCCCTCGGGGCGGGTGATCGCCGCCTCCTCGGCCCCCAGCCGAACCAGCTCCTGCAGCCCGTGGGCGACGTCGGAGCCGTCTTCGGCGAACTCCTGACCGACCAGCTCCTCGGCCTCGCGTTCGTTCGGGGTCACCATCGAGGCGCCGGCGCGGACGCCGGCCAGCATCGCCTCACCCTCGGCGTCGAGGACGACCGGGACGCCGCGCCGGGTCAGGTCGGAGACGAGCTTGGCGTAGAGGTCGTCACCGGCCCCGGGCGGCAGCGAGCCGGCGAGGACGCAGATCTTGGCGCCGCCGGCGAGGTAGCCGATCCGCTCGAAGAGCTTCTTCACCTCCTCCGGGCTGACCGCCGGGCCGCGCTCGTTGATCTCGGTCTGCTCGCCCGAGGTCGGGTCGATCACCGCCAGGTTGATCCGGGTCTCGGCGGCGATGCGGACGAAGTCGGTGAGGACCGACTCTTCGTGCAGCTGTTCGAGCACCCGGGTCCCGGTCGGGCCGCCGACCATCCCGGCGGCGATCACCGGCCGACCCAGCAGGCTCAGCGCGCGGGCGACGTTGATGCCCTTGCCGCCGGCGACGGTGCGGCTCTCGACCGCGCGGTGGCGCCGCGCCAGGCGAAAGTTCGGCACCGCGACGGTGCGGTCGATCGCCGCGTTCAGCGTCACGGTGAGGATCACTTCGCGTTCACCCGGTTCGTGCCCTCTCGGTTGCTGGTGCGGCGCTTGCGCCGGGACCGTCTCAAGTACAGCAGCATCCCGAAGATCAGTATCGCGCAGATCGCCGCGACGATCGGAATCCAGTTGTTATCGAGGAAGGAGCGGGCGCGGTCGACGAAGTCGGCCTTCGGGATCGAGCGCCCGGCGCGCAGCGCCACGCTGCCGGCCGGGGCGCCGTCGACGAAGACATGGGCGCGGCCGAGCCTGGCGCCGCGGCGGATCGGGCCGGTGACCTGGTGCGGCGCTTCGACCTCGATTTCGAGCTGCTGGCCCTTGCGCAGGCCGACCTCGAGCGGGCGCGCGGCGCGCAGCGGCAGATTGCCGCCGGAGTAGCGGATCGACGGTTCGGCCAGCACCTGGCCGCGGCGCACGGCACGCTTGTGGCGATACTGGCGGAAGCCCCATTCGAGCAGCTCGAGGTTGTCGGCGAAGCGGGCTTCGTCCGTGGGGGCGCCGATCGCGACCGAGATCAGGTCGGTCCCGTCCCTGCTGCCGGAGCCGACGAGGACGTAGGCGGCGCCCCAGGTGTGGCCGGTCTTCACCCCGGTCACCCAGGGGGCGTCTTCGAGCAGCTCGTTTATCGACTCGATCCGCCGCGGCGGCCTGAGGCTCCTCAGCTCGGCTTCGCGCGAGTCGGCGATCTTGGCGAAGGCCGGGATCGCGAGCAGGCGGCGGGTCAGCGTCATCAGGTCCTCGGCGCTCGAGTAGTTGCCCTTCTGGTCGAGCCCGACCGGGTTCGCGTAATGGGTGTTGGAGAGGCCGAGCGCCGCCGCGTAGCGGTTCATCTGGTTGACGAACTTGGGGATCGTGCCGGCAGCGCGGACCGCCAGCGTGTGGGCGGCGTCGCCGGCGCTGAGCAGAATCAGGCCATACAGGAGGTCGCGAACGCTGATCTTCTGCCCCGTCCGCAGGCCCATCACCGACTCGTCGGCTTCGGCGTCATAGGGCACCGCCCGCACGAGCTTTTTGAGCGACATGTCCTTCATCGCCACGTAGGCCGTCATCAGCTTCGTGGTCGAGGCGATCGGCAGCCGCCGGTTGCCGGCGTGGGAGACCAGCGTTTCGCCGGTGCGGCCGTCGATCAGCCCCCAGGAGCGGGCCTCGACCGGCGGCCCGGGGGTCGGGTGCTTGGGCTCCGGGGGCTCGTGGTGCGCTGCGAGCGCCGTCGAGCAGAGCCAGAGCGTGCAGGCGATTGCCAGCGAGAGGGCGACGGCGAGCCGCCGCCTCACCGCAGCTTCAGGACCTCGCCGGCGATCAGGATCTGGGGGTCGATTTCCGGGTTCAGCGCCTGCAGTTCGGCGACCGTGACACCGGTCTTGTGGGCGATCGCGGTAAGGGTGTCGCCGCTTTGCACCGTGTAGGTCTTGGCGGTGGTCCGTTTCGGCGCTTCCTGGTGCTGTTTCGCCGGGTGCGCCTTGCCCTTGCCGGTGCCCGTCTTGTCGTTCGAGTCGCTCTTGAACGAGGAGACGATCACGACCACGGCGACGGCGACGGCAGCAATCGCCAGCACCGCGAGCAGGCGCACCGTGTATTTCGAGGTTCTGTTCATCGAGCCGGATGGCGGGTTCGGACTGGGGGCGGGATCGTAGCGGCGGGTCTGCGGTTTTCAGCCGCTGGAGATCTTCCACACGATTCCCCTCAGTTCCTCCGCCGCGGCGCCTGGATCGGGCGCCCCGGCGATGCCCCGAGAGGACGAGACGAGGGCCGCGGCGGGGCCGGGGGCGAAGGCGGCGCCGAGCAGCTCGGGCTGCCCTCCCTGGGCGCCGACGCCGGGCAGGAGGAAGACCGAGCGCGGCATCAGCTCGCGCAGGCGGGCGATGTGCTCGGGCTCGGTGGCGCCGACGACCGCTCCCATCCCGCTCAGCCCGCCGGCGCCGGCGAGGCGGCCGGAGAGCTCGGCGACCAGCGCCGCCAGCCGCTCGTGCAGCGGCTGCTCGGGTGCCGGCAGGTCCATCAGGTCGGCGGCGCTCTTGTTGCTGGTGCGGACGAGGGCGAAGATCCCGGCCCCGGCCGCCGCGGCGGCGGCGATCAGCGGCTCCAGGGCGTCGCGGCCGAGCAGCGGGTTGGCGGTGAAGGCGTCGGCACCGAGCCCCGGCACGGGGCCCCAGGGCGTCGGCGTCTCGCCGACCAGCGCCTGCGCGTAGGCGGCGGCGGTGACCGGCACATCGCCGCGCTTGCCGTCGGCGATCACCACGAGGCCGGCGTCCTGGGCGGCCGCGACCGTCTCCTGCAGCGCCGCCCAGCCGGGGGCGCCGAGCCGCTCGAAGCAGGCCAGCTGCGGCTTCACCGCGACGCAGGCCGGGCCGGCGCGCTCGATCAGCGAGCGGCAGTGGGCGGCAACCGCGGCGCCGGCCCGCTCGGCGGCGTCAGCCGCGTCGCCGCTTCCGGCCCCGGCCCCGTCCCCGGCGAGCTGCGCCGGGTCGGGGTCGAGACCTAGGCAAACCTGGCTGCGGCGCTCTTCGACGAGCGCCGCCAGCCGATCAGCGAATGGCTTGGTCAGGTCGGCCTCAGCCGCCCTTGACCTTCGTCTTCAGCGCCGAGCCCGCGGAGAAGCGCGGCACTTTGCCGCCCGGGATCGTGATCCGCTCGCCGGTGCGCGGGTTGACGCCCTGACGGGGGCCGCGCTCGGCGACGTGGAATTTGCCGAAGCCGGTGAAGCTCACCTCGTCGCCGGAGCTGAGAGCGTCGGCGATCGCGTCGAGCACGGCGTCGACCGCGTCGCTCGCAGCTTTTTTGCTGCCCAGACGCTCGTCGCCTGCAAGTTGGTCCAGAAACTCAGCCTTGGTCACGTCGAGATTCCTCCTCGGGGGTTGAAGATGCGCCGCAATCTAACAACGTAAACGGCGGGAACCGCACAGCTAAGCCATAAGATGCTCAGGAACCGCTGATCGAAAGCTCGGCGACCAGGAGCGGCGGCGTCTTCACCGAGCCGCCGAAGGGCACCCAGCGGGCCTCGGCGCCGGCCTCCTGGACGGCTCCGAGCATCGCCACCAGCTCGCCGGCGATCGTGAACTCGCGCACCGGCTCGGCCAGCTCGCCGCCGCGGATGGTGCGGCCGGAGGCGCCGACGGAGAAGATCCCCGTGACCGGGTTGACGCCCGAGTGGAGGCCGGCGACGTCGGTCACGTAGACCCCCTCCCCCGCCGCCCGCAGCAGCTCGGCCTCGCTCAGCGAGCCGGCGGCGACGACCAGGTTCGAGCTCGAGACCGAGGGCAGAGAGCGGTAGCCGGCGCGCGAGGCGGAGCCGGTCGAGTGGGTCGCCTCGCGGTTGGCGGTGTAGGTGTCGTAGAGGTAGGAGCGCAGGCAGCCCGCCTCGATCAGCGCGGTGCGGCGGCGCGGCACGCCCTCGCCGTCGAACGGAGCCGAGCCCGGGCCCTCCGGGTCGCGGCCGTCGTCGTGCAGGGCGAAGGCCGCGCTGGCGATCTCCTCTTCGATCCGGCCGGCGAACGGCGAGCGGCCGCGCTGGACCGCATTGGCGCCGAGCGCGCCGCCGATCAGGCCGGCGAAGCTGGCGGCGACGGTCGGGTCGAGGACCACCGGGCAGGCACGCGACTCGGGCTTGGCGGCGCCGATCATCGCCAGCGCCCGGGCCGCCCCCTCGGCCCCGATCGCCTCCGGGGCGAGGCCGGCCGGGCCGCGGGCGAGGCCGAAGCCGAGGCCGGTCTCGCGGCTGCCCTCGCCCTCGGCCAGGGCCTGCAGGAAGGCGTAGCAATTCGAGCTCTCGTACTCGCCGGCGACGCCGGCCGAGGAGGAGATCGCGACCCGCTCGGAGGAATCGGCGTAGACCGCGGTCTCGACCGCGACCACCCGCTCGTCGGCGGCCAGCGCGGTGCGCTCGACCGCCAGCGCCAACTCGGCCACCCGCGGCGTCTCCCAGGTCTCGACCGAGGGATCGTCGAGGCCGGCCAGGGCCTCGATCTCGGCCGGCTCGGGCGGCGCGGCGAACTCGTCCTCGTCGGCGATCCCGGCGGCCTCGGCGGCGCGGGCGGCGATCGCCGCCACCCCGGCCTCGGAGAGATCGGTGCCGTAGGCGTAGCCGACCCGGTGGCCGATCCAGGCGCGGACGCCGATCCCGCTCTGCGTCGCCGCCGTCAGGCTCTCGACCTCGCCGCCGTGGACCCGGACCTCGCGCCCGCTCTCACGCGAGGCATAGGCCTCGGCCTCGCCGGCCCCCGCCGCCTGCGCCGCCTCCACGGCCCGCCGCGTCGCCTCGCTCAGCTCGCTCATGCCGATCTTTTCCCCAACGGGGTGGGGAAAAGATCGGGGTACCGATCTTTTCCGCTCATCGGGCGGTACCGCCGACGGTCATGCGGCCGACGCGGACGTGGCCCTGGCCGGTCCCGACCGGGACTTTCTGGCCGCCCTTGCCGCAGATCCCGGTCTTCATCCAGAAGTCGTCGGCGACGGCGTCGATCGCCGCCAGCGCATCGAGGCAGTTGCCGACCAGGGTCGCGCCGCGGCACGGCGCGGTCACCTTGCCGCCCTCGATCAGGTAGCCCTCGGAGACGCCGAAGACGAAGTCGCCGGTCGCCGGGTCGACCTGGCCGCCGCCGAAGGAGACGGCGTAGAAGCCGCTCTCGAGCTCGGCGATCAGCTCCTCGGGCTTCGCCTCGCCGGGAGCGATGTAGGTGTTGGTCATCCGCGGGATCGGCAGGTGGCGAAAGCTCTCGCGGCGGCCGTTGCCGGTCGGCTCGTGGCCATCGCGCTCGGCGGTGACGTGGTCGTAGAGGTAGGAGACGAGGCGCCCCTCCTCGATCACCTGCGTCTTCTGCGTCGGCGCGCCCTCGTCGTCGATCCCGTCGCTGCCCCACTCGCCCGGCAGGCGGCCGTCGTCGTAGGCATTCAGCAGCGGCTGGGCGACCATCTCGCCGAGCTTGCCCGCGTAGACGCTGGCCCCCTTCTGGATGTGGTCGGCCTCGAGTCCGTGGCCGGTCATCTCGTGGAAGAGGACGCCGCCGAAGCCGCCGCCGACCACCACCGGCATCGAGCCCGACGGGGCGGGACGGGCGTCGAGCAGGGTCAGCGCCTTGCGGGCGGCCTGCTCGGCGATCTGGCCGGGGTCGTCTTCGAGCAGCTCGAAGCCGCGGTGGGCGCCGAGCGTCTCGGCCCCGGTCTCGACCACCTCGCCGCGGCGGGCTACCGCCTGGGCGCCGATCCGGGTCCGGGTGCGGTCGTCGCCGGCGAAGAGGCCGTCCGAGTTGGCGACCGCGACGCGGCGCCGCGACTCCATGTAGGAGGCGGAGAACTGGGCGATCTCCTCGCCCTGACCGCGGCCGCGCTGGTCGAGCTCGCGCAGCAGCGCCGCCTTGGTCGCGGCCTCGACCTCAGCCGGCGCCCGCTCGATCGGGATCGACTGCGAGAAGAGGGCGCCGAGGGCCTGCGGCTGGCGGCGCTCGCCGCGGAGCGCGGCGGCGGCCTCGTCGGCGGCGCGCTCGAGGTCGGCCGGATCGAGCCCGTCGACGTGGGCGAAGTAGGTGGTGGCGCCGTCGATCACCCGCACCCCGGCGCCCTCCTCGGCCGCCGACTGGACCGACTCGAGCCGCGACTCGTCGATCGCCATCGTCAGTCCCTGGCGGCTTTCGGCGAAGACCTCGGCGAAGCGGCCACCGTTGGCGAGCGCGCGGGCGAGGACCCGCTCGGCGACGTCCGGCTCGATCAGCCCGTTGCCGTTGGCGGCGCTCATGCGCGCCTCCGGCGGGCGTTGCCGGCGACCTCGACCAGATTATCGGCGGCGGCGAAGAGGGCGATCCCCGCCCGGCTGTCGATCCCGTGGTCGGCGGCGCGGCCGTTGGCGTAGTAGAGGCGGGCGAAGGGCCGGCGGGCGATCTTGCGGCGGCGCATGTAGGCGGCGGCCTCGTCGGCGTAGCCGGAGACGCGGTCGAGCAGCACCCGGTGCGGCTTCGGCGGCATCAGCCGGCATCCCCGCCGCGGGCGCTCGCCAGGTCGCGCAGCGCCTGGCGCATGTCGAAGAGCATCAGCGAGGCGAGGGCGAAGCGCTCGGTCACCGCGACCGCAGCCAGCCCCTCGTGGCGCAGCGCGAAGACCTCGCCGGACTCGCTGCCGACGTGGACCTGCTCGGCCGGCTCCGGGTCGGCGGCGTCGGCGGCCGCGAGCAGCTCCCGCGCCGCCGCGCCCCAGGCGCCGGCCTCGCCGCTGGCGGCGAGCACCTCCCCCTCGGCGTCGAGGATCGCGGCGCCGCGCAGGTCCGGCGACATCTCGGTGAGGAAGTTGAGCGCCG
>DASXOF010000040.1:0-1975 GCA_036494495.1 Solirubrobacterales bacterium
GCGTTGTTGCCGGCGATCGTCGCCCGCAGGTCGAGCGAGAGGTTCTCCGGGGTGCGCGAGCAGCGCCGGTAGAGCGCCTCCATGTCGGGGACGATCTGGTTGCCCTCGACGATCTTGAACGGCGGGTAGGAGGGCGGGTCCCAGAAGGCGTCCTCGGCGTTCGGGCAGAAGGAGCCGGGGACGGTGCCGCCGATGTCGTTCTGGTGGGAGATGTTCGCCACCCAGCAGTAGAGCTCGCCGTCGACGAAGACCGGGCACATCAGGCCGACGTCGGGCTGGTGGGCGGTGCCGATGATCGGGTCGTTGCACAACCACATGTCGCCGTCGACGACCCGTTCCCCCCGGTGTTCGAGGATGTAGCGGGTCATCATGTCGAGCATCCCCGACATGTACTGCAGGCAGGGGCCGAAGTAGAGGAGCTCGGCGTCCTCGGTGAGGATGCAGGGCTGGAAGTCGCGGATCTCGACCGTGATCTGCGAGACGGCGAGGTTCTCGATCTCCCGCACGTGCTCGGCGTTGGCGTTCCAGAGGCCGTGGCGGACGACCTCGTAGGTGATCGGGTCGATCTCGGTCTCGGCCTCGGTCGAGAGGGTGAGGTTGGCCGGCACCTCGACCGGGCCGGTCGGGTTGAAGGCGTGGTCGACGCCGTCCCAGAAGCCGGGCGGGCGCTGCGGGCGCGCCGGGCGCTCGACGGTGGTGCTCATGCTTCTCCTCCGATCGTCATCACGAAGTCACCGGTCTGGCGGCGCTCGCAGCGGGTCCCGGGCGGGACGACGATCCCGGTGATCGCCAGGTCGATCACCGCCGGCCCCTCGACCACCTCCCCGAGCGGCATCGCGTCGCCGTTCAAGACGGCGGCGTCGACGGCGCCGGCGCCGCGCTCGAAATGCACGGGGCGGGTGCCCTTGCGGAACTCCTCGCCGGTCGCGACGTCAAGCCGGTCGATCGCCTCCGAGCCCATCTCGATCGCCGGCTCGAGCCGGATCGAGACGATCTCGACCCGCGCCCCGGGCAAGAGCGCCACCTCGCCGTAGCGTTCGGTGTAGAGGCCGACGAACTGGCGTTTGACCTCCTCCAGGGTGGCGGCGTCGATCTCGCCGGCCGGGAAGCGCATCTCCAGCTCGTGCCGCTGCCACTGGAAGCGCATCCGGGCGAAGCGGCGGAAGTCGAAGGCGGAGGCGTCCTCGCGCGCGCCGAGCGCCTCACGCGCCTGCGCTTCGAGCTCGTCGAAGGCGCCCTTGACCCGCTCGAGGTCGAACGGCTCGATCAACACCACCGAGGATTCGTACTGGTAGCGGATGTCCGCCTGGCTGATCCCGAAGGCCGACCAGACCGAGGCCGCCTCGCCGGGGACGACGATCGTCTCGACCCCGAGCGAGGCCGCGTAGCCGGCGGCGTGGAACGGGCCGGCGCCGCCGTAGGACATCAGGACGAAGTCGCGCGGGTCGAAGCCGCGGCCGATGATCTCGTTCTCCAGCGCCGCCGCCATCTTCGCGTTGGCGACCTCGACTATCCCCAGCGCCGCGTCGGTCACCGAGAGCCCGAGCGGCTCGGCGATCTTCTCGCGGATCGCCCGCTCGGCGAGGTCGCGCCGCGGCTTGAAGCCGCCGCGCTCGCCTTTCGAGCCGAAGGTCGCCTCGGGGGCGATGTAGCCGAGGATCAGGTCGGCGTCGGTGACCGTCGGCTCCTCGCCGCCGCGGTCGTAGCAGCAGGGGCCGGGCAGCGAGGAGGCGCTCTGCGGCCCGACCCGCAGGCCGCCGCCGAGCTCGTCGATCCAGGCGATCGAGCCGCCGCCGGCGCCGATCGAGATCACCTCGACCGCCGGCACCCGGTAGCGCCACTTGCCGAGCAGGGTGTCGTCGGCGGCGAGCGGCTCGCCGTCTTTGATGATCCCGACGTCGAACGAGGTGCCGCCCATGTCGGAGGCGATGATGTCGCGGCGGCCGAGGTCGTCGGCGACCCGGGCGCAGCCGAT
>DASXOF010000041.1:0-32375 GCA_036494495.1 Solirubrobacterales bacterium
GAAGCGGATCGAGGAAATCAAGGCGACCGGCGCGGTCGTCTGCGGCTCGCTGACCCCGCAGAAAGTGCGTGAGCACTACGAGGCCGCGATCGAGGCGGGACTCGACATCCTCGTCGTCCAGGGCACGGTGATCTCGGCCGAACACGTCTCGACCACGGTCGAGCCGCTGAACCTGAAGGAGTTCATCGCCGAAGTCCCGGTCCCGACCGTGGTCGGCGGCTGCGCCTCCTACTCGACCGGGCTGCACCTGATGCGGACCGGCGCGGTCGGCGTCCTCGTCGGGGTCGGCCCCGGCGCCGCCTGCACCACCCGCGGCGTGCTCGGGATCGGCGTCCCGCAGGCGACGGCGATCGCCGACGTCGCCGCCGCCCGCGCCCAGCACATGCTGGAGACGGGCGAGTACGTCAACGTGATCGCCGACGGCGGCATGCGCACCGGCGGCGACGTCTCCAAGGCGATCGCGATGGGCGCCGACGCGGTGATGGTCGGCTCGCCGCTGGCGAGGGCCAAAGAGGCCCCCGGCCGCGGCTTCCACTGGGGGATGGCGACCTTCCATCCCTCGCTGCCGCGCGGCACCCGCGTCTCGACCAAGCAGGACGGGACGATGGAGCAGATCCTGCTCGGCCCGGCCCGCGAGAACGACGGCACCTTCAACCTGATGGGAGCGCTGAAAACCTCGATGGCCACCTGCGGCTACGAGGACATCCGCTCCTTCCAGCGGGCCGAGGTGATGGTCGCGCCGGCGCTGATGAGCGAGGGCAAGAAGCTGCAGAACGAGCAGCACGTCGGGATGGGCTCGAACGGTCGGGCCGCGGTCTCGGCGGGAGTCGCCGTAAGCGATGACTGAGATCGTCGCTCGGGACGACGAGGTCCTCGTCGAGCCGAGCGACGAGCTGGCGGCGGACGACGTCCGCAAGGTCGAGGAGGTGCTGGTCCTCGATTTCGGCGGCCAGTACTCCCAGCTGATCGCGCGGCGGATCCGCGAATGCGGGGTCTTCGCCGAGCTCCTGCCCTCGACCACCCCGGTCGAGCGGATCCGCGAGCGGGCGCCGAAGGCGCTCGTCCTCTCCGGCGGCCCGGCCTCGGTCTACGAGGAGGGTGCGCCGGCCTTCCCGACCCAGCTGCTCGACCTCGAGATCCCGCTGCTCGGCATCTGTTACGGGATGCAGGCGATGGCGCTGGCGCTCGGCGGCCGGGTCGAGTCGGCCGAGTCGGGCGAGTTCGGCCGCACCGACCTCGTCCTGCGCGAGGGCGGCGGCCGCCTGCTCGGCGGCCTGCCCGAGGAGCAGACCTGCTGGATGAGCCACCGCGACGCCGTCTTCGAGGCGCCCGACGGCTTCACGCCGCTGGCCTCGAGCCCGAGCTCGCCGGTCGCCGCCTTCGAGCTCCCCGACCGCGGCGTCTACGGCATCCAGTTCCACCCCGAGGTCGTCCATACGCCCTACGGGACCGAGATCCTGACCCGCTTCCTGCGTGACGTCGCCGGCTGCGAGCAGCAGTGGTCGCCCGAGTCGGTGATCGCCGAACAGATCGAGAAGGTCCGCGCCCAGGTGGGGGAGGGTCGGGTGATCTGCGGCCTCTCCGGCGGCGTCGACTCCTCGGTCGCGGCGCTGCTCGTCCACAAGGCGGTCGGCGACGCCCTCACCTGCATCTACGTCGACCACGGGATGATGCGGCTGAACGAGTCCGAGCAGGTGGTCGAGACCTTCTCGCAGTTCGGCATCCCGCTCGTCCACGTCGACGCCGAAGGGCGCTTCCTGGCGAAGCTGGCGGGAGTCGACGAGCCCGAGCGCAAGCGCAAGATCATCGGCGAGGAGTTCATCCGCGTCTTCGAGGACGAGGCCGCCAAGCTCGACGACGTCGGCTTCCTCGTCCAGGGCACGCTCTACTCGGACGTGATCGAGTCCGGCGGCTCCGACCACGCGGCGACGATCAAGTCCCACCACAACGTCGGCGGCCTGCCGGAGGATTTCGACTTCGAGCTGGTCGAGCCGCTGCGGATGCTGTTCAAGGACGAGGTGCGGGCGGTCGGCGCCGAGCTCGGGCTGCCCGAGCGGATGGTCTGGCGCCAGCCCTTCCCGGGGCCGGGCCTGGCGATCCGGATCGTCGGCGGTGAAGTCAACAAGGAACGGCTCGACATCCTCCGCGCCGCCGACGCGGTGCTGCAGGAGGAGATCCGGGCCGCCGAGCTCTACCGCCAGCTCTGGCAGTCGTTCTGCGTGCTGCCGGTGGTGCGCTCGGTCGGGGTCCAGGGCGACGGCCGCACCTACGCCTACCCGATCGTGATCCGCGCCGTCACCTCCGACGACGCGATGACCGCCGACTGGGCCCGGCTCCCCTACGACCTGCTCGAGCGCGTCTCGAATCGGATCATCAACGAGATCCGCGACGTCAACCGCGTCGCCCTCGACATCTCCTCGAAGCCACCGGCCACGATCGAGTGGGAGTAGACCTCCAGTTCCTCGGCGTCGTCGAGTCCTCGCTCGGCGACCAGGGCGAGGCGCCGAAGCAGGCCGACGAGGGGGCGCCGCCGGCGACGCTGCGGATCGAGCCCGAGTTCGCCGCCTGCTGCGAGGGCCTCCGGGCCGGCGACGAGATCCTCGTCCTCACCTGGCTCGACCGCGCCGACCGCAGCGTGCAGGCGGTCCACCCGCGCGGCGACATCAACCGGCCGCTGACCGGCGTCTTCGCCACCCGCTCGCCGGCGCGGCCGAACCCGATCGGCCTGCACCGGGTGGAGCTGGTCGCGGTCTCCGGCGGCTCCGGCGACCCGCGGCGGCTGCGGGTCGACGCGCTCGAGGCCCTCGACGGCACCCCGATCCTCGACGTCAAGCCGGTCCTCGGCGCCGAAGCCTCCCTGCGCTGAGCGCCGGTTTCCGCTCCGCGGTCGCGGGTACCGAGGGCGTTGGTTCGGAATCCCATTCCAAGCCGGACGAGGAGGAACGAAATGTCGACGCTAGCCGTCGTGATCATCGTCGTCGCCGTGCTGGCGATCCTGGCACTGCTGGCCCTGGCCGCTTCGCGCCGCCGCAAGCAGGCGCAGCTCGGAGCCGCGCAGGGCCAGGCTCTGCACGACGACGTCAACCACCACCGCAGCCGCGCCGAGGAGGCCCGCAACGAGGCGACGCTGGCCGAGGAGCGGGCGAAGCGGACCTCGGCCGAGGCCGAGCTCGAGGAACGTCGCGCCGAGGAGCGCGAGCGGGAGCTAGACCAGGGTCGCTAGGGCGATCATCGTGTGGGCGGGTCGGGCGCCGGCGCGGCCCCGGGCCGCGCTCCGCCGCTGGGCCGCGCGCACGCGTTCCTGCGTCTGCTCGAGGATCGAGGAGACCTCGTCCCAGCCGCGCTCGTCGAGGTCGAGCGGGATCAGGCTGAGGCCGGTGCGGGCCGCGGCCCGGTAGAAGTGCTCGGTCGCGCCGCGCCGCTGCGCGGTGTCGACCAGCTCGAGGCAGCCGCAGCGGCCCAGGGTGCGGGTGTGGTACGCGACATGGCTGAGCTCGACGCCGAGCTCTTCGGAGAGGTCGTTGGGGCTGGCGACGCGGACGCTGAGGATCTCGAGGATCCGCACCCGCAGCGGGTGGGAGAGGGCGCGGACCAGTCGCTGGTCGATCGCGTCGCCGGGAGTCGGATGGGGCATGGGGGGCTCCTTTGACGAGTTGGGGATGCGCATACTCAAATGCGTTGCGACCAATCGGCGAGATCACGGTCGACCGCTCAACCCGGAGTTTGCGGCGAGCAGTGTCCGGCTCTGGCCGCTCGTACGAGTGATCGACAGGTACGAAGCGAGGAACGGCGGTGGCGGCGCCGTGTCAGGCCGAGGGCTAAACGCAAACTAGATTCATTCTCATTAAGCTCCGGCGCGATGAAGCCACGCCTGCGCCCGGCCGCCCTCCTCTCCCTGCTCGCGATCCCGGCCGCCCTCCTCGTCGGTGGCTGTGGCGGCGGCGGGGCGACCGCAGCCGAAGGCGGGACGCTGAACGTCGTTGCGGCGGAGGACTTCTGGGGCTCGCTGGCCGAGCAGCTCGGCGGCGACCGGGTGACGGTGACCAGCGTCATCACCAACCCCGCCGCCGACCCCCACGACTACGAACCGACCAGCGAGGACGCCCGGACCTTCGCCACCTCCCAGGTCTCGATCGTCAACGGGATCGGCTACGACGAATGGGCCTCGAAGCTGCTCGCCGCCAACCCCGACCCGAGCCGGAGCGAAATCTCGGTCGGCGAAGTGCTCGGCCTCAGCAACGGCGACAACCCGCACCAGTGGTATTCGCCGGCCTCGGTCCACCGGGTGATCGGGGCGATCGCCGCCGCCTACGAGGAGGCGCTCCCCGGCGACGCCTCCTACTTCCGCCAGCGGCAGCGCCAGCTCGAAACCGAAGGGCTGGCCGAATACGACCGCCTGATCGCCAGGATCAAGTCGCGCTACGCGGGCACCCCGGTCGGCGCCTCGGAGAGCATCTTCGAACCGCTGGCGCCGGCGCTGGGGCTGCGGCTGATGACTCCCAAGGGCTTCATGGACGCGATCGCCGAGGGCACCGAAGCGACCCCGGCCGAGAAGGCCGAGGCCGACGAGCAGCTCGCCGACGCGAAGGTGAAGCTCTGGGTCTACAACAGCCAGAACACGACTCCCGACGTCAAGCGGCTGAACGAGGCGGCCGAAGCGGCGGGCGTCCCGGTGGCGACCGTGACCGAGACGACGACCCCGGCCGGAGCGAGCTTCGAGCAGTGGATGTCACGCGAGCTGCGCGGGATAGAAGCGGCGCTGGAAAAGTGAGCGGCGAGGCGATCCAGCTCGAGAGCGCGGGCGCGCGCCGCGGCTCGCGCCCGGTCTGGTCGGGAGTCGACCTGCGTATCGGCCAGGGCGAGTTCGTCGCCGTGCTCGGCCCCAACGGCGCCGGCAAGTCGACCCTGCTCGACGTCCTCCTCGGCCTGCTGCCGCTGAGCGAAGGCAGCGTCTCCGTGCTCGGCCGCGAGCCGCGCGCTGCCCGCGCCGGCATCGGCTACCTGCCGCAGCGGCGCAGCTTCGACGCCGCGACCCGGGTCCGCGGCCGCGAGCTGGTGCGGCTCGGCCTCGACGGCTCGCGCTGGGGGGTGCCGCTGCCGGCTCGCTTCAGTGCCGCCAGCCGCCGGGCCGAGGAGCGGGTGGAGGCGATGGTCGAGCTGGTCGGCGCCGGCGCCTACGCCTCGCGGCCGATCGGCGAGCTCTCCGGCGGCGAGCAGCAGCGGCTGCTGATCGCCCAGGCGCTGGTCCGCGAGCCGCGCCTGCTGCTGCTCGACGAGCCGCTCGACAGCCTCGACCTCTCCAACCAGGCCGCGGTCGCCGGCCTCGTGCAGCGGATCTGCGAGAGCCAGGGCGTGACCGTGCTGCTGGTCGCCCACGACGTCAACCCGATCCTGCCCTACCTCGACCGGGTCGTCTACTTCGCCGAGGGGAGCGGGATCGAAGGGCCGCCGCGCGAGGTGATCGACAGCGCCACCCTGAGCCGGCTCTACGGGGCGCCGATCGAGGTTCTCGAAGCCTCCGACGGTCGCCTCGTCGTCGTCGGCACCCCGGAGGCGCCAGCCCACCAGGACTGCCAGCACGCGGAGGCCCACGCCACGTGACCGAGCTCGCCGGCCTCTCGCTGAACCCGGTCGCCGACTTCGAAGCGATGACCGAATTCCCCTTCATGGTCAACGCGTTGTGGGCGGGGACGATCGTCGCCGTCCTCGCCGGCGCGATCGGTTGGTTCATGGTCCTGCGGCGGCAGGCCTTCGCCGGCCACACGCTCTCGGTGATCGCCTTCCCCGGCGCCGCCGCGGCGGCGCTCGCCGGGCTGCCGCTGGCGGTCGGCTACTTCGGCGCCTGCGCCCTCGGCGCGCTCGGGCTCGCGGCGGTCAGCCGGGCAGGGGAGGGGGGCTCCGGGGAGGCCGACGAGTCGGCGGCGATCGGGACGTTGCAGGCGCTCGCGCTCGGCCTCGGATTCCTCTTCGTCAACCTCTACAGCGGTCAGCTGGCGAGCCTCGAGTCGCTCCTCTTCGGCACCTTCCTCGGCATCACCACCGGCCAGGTGCAGACACTCTTGTGGGTGGCGGTGGCGGCGCTCGTGGTGCTGGCGGCGATCGGCCGGCCGCTGCTCTTCGCCTCGCTCGACGGCGCCGTCGCCCGTGCCGCCGGGGTGCCGACCCGGCTGCTCGGGGCCGCCTTCCTCCTGCTGCTGGGGCTGGCGGTGGCGGCGACCGCGCAGATCACCGGCGCCCTGCTCGTCTTCGCGCTGCTGGTGACGCCGGCGGCCACGGCGCAGCAGCTGACGGCGCGGCCCGGGCTCGGGATCGCGCTCTCGGTGGCCCTCGCCCTGCTCGTCACCTGGGTCGGGCTGACGATCGCCTTCTTCTCGCCCTATCCGGTCGGGTTCTGGGTGACCAGCCTCTCGTTCGGCCTCTACGTGGCGGTGCGGCTGGCGCTCGAGGCGGGGCGCCGCTGGGCGCCGCGGGGTGAGGGGACGAGCGGCCGCGCGGCGGCAGGGGCCGGGGCGGGGGCGGCCTGATGCTCGCCCACGAATTCGTCCGCAACGCCTTCCTCGCCGGCACCTTCGTCGCCCTCGCCTGCGGCCTGGTCGGCTACTTCGTCGTCATGCGCGCCCAGGTCTTCGCCGGCGACGCCCTCAGCCACGTCTCCTTCACCGGCGCCCTGGCGGCGGCCGCGGCGGGGGTCGACGTGCGGCTCGGGCTCTTCGTCGCCACCCTCGGGGTCGCCGCCGGAATGGGGGCGCTCGGCCGCCGCGCCCGCCCCGACGACGTCGTCATCGGCTCGGTCTTCGCCTGGGTCCTCGGCCTCGGGGCCCTCTTCCTCTCGATCTTCATCGCCGGCTCCAGCGCCTCGGACGGCACCACCGCGGTGCGGGTCCTCTTCGGGTCGATCCTCGGGCTCTCGGCCGGCGAAGCGCGGCTTGCCGCGGCGATCGCCGTCGTCGCCTGCCTGGCGCTGCTGGCGCTGGCCCGGCCGCTGCTGCTGAGCTCGCTCGACCCCGAGGTCGCGCGCGGGCTCGGGGTCCCGGTGAGGGCAATCGGCATCGCCTTCCTCCTCGTCCTCGGCGTGGTCGCGGCCGAGGCGACGCAGGCGGTGGGAGCGCTGCTCCTGCTCGGCCTCCTGGCCGCCCCGGGCGGCGCCGCGCGGCTCCTGACCGACCGGCCCTGGCGCGGCCTGGCGCTCTCGGGCGCGATCGCCGTGGGCTCGACCTGGGCCGGCCTGGTGCTCAGCTACGAGATCGATTCGCTCCCCGCCGGCACCGCGATCATCGGCGTCGCCAGCGCCGTCTTCCTCGCCGCCGGGGCGGCTGCCATCCGACCGTCGCGATGGTCGTTTCCATCTAGCATCGAAGCATGACCGCGAGTGCGAAAACCGAGAGCCAGGGCGACTGGGCCGAGCACGCCCTCGCGACCCTGCAGGAGGCCGGCCACCGCCGCGGCGGCGCCCGCACCGCGGTGGTCGAGGCCCTCGCCGCCCACGACTGCGCCGTCACCGCCCTCGACCTCGACGACGAGCTCGCCCGCCGCCGCCCGCGGGTCGCCCGCGCCAGCGTCTACCGCGCTCTCGAGCAGCTCGAGCAGCTCGGCCTGGTGCGGCGGCTCGAGGTCGCCCGCGGCGTCGCCGGCTACGAGCGCGTCGATCCGACCGGCCACCACCATCACCACGCGATCTGCCGCGACTGCGGCCGCATGGTCCCCTTCGAGGACCGCTCGCTCGAGCGGGCGATCGGCAAGCTCTGCGAGTCGATGGACTTCGAGGTCGCCGAGCACGACGTGGTCCTGCGCGGCCGCTGCGAGCGCTGCTCGAACTAACGCGGCCGTCCGTAGCGCAGCCGTTCGCCGAAAGGACGCATATGCCGTACCAGCGGCGAACGCGTCACGAGTAGCGGTCCCATTCTTCGAGGTACGGAAGCGGGTCGAAGGGCGTGCCGCCTTCGTACCAGCCGGGGGCGCTCCACATCTCGAAGTGGAGGTGGCAGGCGGTGGCGTCGCCGGTCTCGCCGACGACCCCGATCGGCTGCCCGGTCCGCACTTCTTCGCCGGCCTGCAGCGGCGACGGTTCGGCCAGGTGCGCGTACATGAAGTCGATCGGGGTGCCGCGGCCGTCGATCACGACGTAGTTGCCGGCCAGCGCCTGGTAGCCCGAGTACTGGACGACGCCGCCGCGGGCGGCGACCAGCGGCGTCCCGCAGGCGGCCATCGTGTCCTGGCCCTGGTGGACGTGGCCGGCGCGGGCGGCGCCGAAACGGCCGGCGCCCATCCCGAATTCGTGCGGGCCGAGGACCGGGAAGGCGAAGCGGTAAAAAGAGAAGCCGAGCGAGAGCTCCGCTGAGTCGGTGGCGCGCCGGGCTGCGGGGGCGCCTTCGGACTGGGGTGAGACGCGGAAGCTGTAGCGGCCGTTCGGGGTAGGGCGGTTTTCGTTGCTCGAGCCGTCCCAGCGGATCGTCACCGGCGCGTTCGGCTCGACCCCTTCGCGGTAGAAGGTCTTGATCGCGGCGCCGCTCGCGTCGACCACGTCGATCCGGAGATCGTTGTCGGCCTGGGTGGAGCCGATCGTGAACTTGATCCGGGCGGCGCGGTAGCCGTAGTAGAAGGACTTGCGGGGCGCGGCTTCGGCGCTGATCAGCGAGATCGCGCCGGCGGTCGGCGCCGCGGCCGGGGCGCCGGCTTCGCTGCTCGGCGGCGGTGGGGCGGAACCCGGGGTGACGGCGCCGCCGGTGGCCGCGAGGGCGGCGGCCGGGAAGGCCAAGGCCAGCGCCGCGACCGCGCTCGCCATCACCGATTTGGCGCCGGGCCGCCGGCCCGGCCGTCTGCTGCGCTCCACTCACCCTCTCTTTCCATCGCCTGCGGAGTTAGCTGACGGGCTCGCGCTGAAAGAGATGCGCTACGAGCGAAGATTCGCCCGATTCGCCCCCGGGACCTGCCTGGTCCCAGCGGTTCCTCCGCTCCCATCCGGTGGCCCAGATGGGACTCGGCTCAACTGGCGCGGCAGCATACCGCCCGAGATGGCTATCATCCCCCGGCCGCGCTGGTTCTGCCGCGCGGTTTTTGCGCGATGAAGACCTTTGTAGCCACACCCGCCAACCGCCAGCGCGACTGGTACGTCGTCGACGCCGAGGGCAAGACCCTGGGCCGTCTGGCGACGCTGATCGCCGACACGCTGCGCGGCAAGCGCAAGCCGGAGTACACGCCTCACGTCGACACCGGCGACTTCGTCGTCGTCGTCAACGCGGAGAAGATCCGGGTCACCGGCGACAAGCTGGCGCAGAAGACCTACTGGCGCCACAGCGGCTACCCCGGTGGGATCAAGTCGCGCACGCTCGGCGAGATGCTCGAGCGCCGGCCCGAGGAGGTGATCCGCAAGGCGGTGAAGGGAATGTTGCCGCGCAACCGCCTCGCCCGCCAGCAACTGACCAAGCTGAAGGTTTACGCGGGCCCCGATCATCCGCATGCCGCGCAGCAGCCGAAACCGATGGAGACGAACTGATGGCAGACGACGAGACGAAACGCGACGAGGAGACCCCGGAGGGCGCGCCCGAGGCCGCCGAGCCGGCTGAGGACGCTCCGGTCGCCGAGGAGCAGACCGCCGAGCAGGCCGCCGCGGACGCGCCGGCCGAGGAGGCTCCCGCCGAGCAGGCCGAGCAGCCCGCCGCCGAGGAGGAGCCCGCAGCCGAGCCGGTCGCCGAGGAGGCGCCCGCTGTCGAGTCCCCCGCTGAGGAGGCCCCGGCCGAGCGTCCCGCTCCCGCCGCCGAGAAGCCCGCGGCGGAGAAAAAAGACGTCATTCCGGGCGCCGACCTCGAACCGATCGCCGTCGAGCCCGACGCGCCCGCGCTGAGCGCCGAGGAGCGCGCCCGGCTCGAGGCCGAGGAAGAGGAAAAAGCCCGCCGCGAGGCCGAGCTGGCCGCCGCCGAAAGCGACACCGACGCCGCCAGCCGCGCGCCGGCGAAGATGGAGAGCGGCGCCCGCTTCCTCGCCACCGGCAAGCGCAAGAGCTCGATTGCGCGCGTCACCCTGCTTCCCGGCGACGGCAAGTTCTCGATCAACGGCCGCGAGCTGGAGAAGTTCTTCCCGCGGCCCCTGCACCAGACGATGGTCAAGCAGCCGCTCGCCGTCTCCGGCTACGAGGGCAACGTCGACATCCGCGTCCGTGTCCATGGCGGCGGCGTCAGCGGCCAGGCCGGCGCGGTCCGCCACGGCATCGCCCGGGCGCTGACCGAGATCGACGCCGAGCTGCGCGGCGACCTCAAGCGGCGTGGCTTCCTCACCCGCGACGCGCGGGTCAAGGAGCGCCGCAAGGCCGGCCTCAAGAAGGCCCGTAAGCGCCCGCAGTTCAGCAAGCGCTGAGAGCCAGGTGGCGGCGATCGAGCGCAAGCTCTTCGGCACCGACGGGGTCCGAGGAGAGGCTGGGACGTTCCTCAGCGCCGAGCTGGCCACTGCCCTCGGCCGCGCCGTAACCACCACCCTGCCGGCCGAGCGGCCGCAGGTCCTGATCGTCCGCGACACCCGCGAGTCGGGGCCGATGCTGGAGTCGGCGCTGGCCGCCGGCATCGCCTCTGCCGGCGGCGACGCGCTGCTGGCCGGCGTCCTGCCGACTCCGGCCGCGGCGATCCTCGTCCGCCGCCTCGGCCTCGACCTCGCCGCCGTCGTCTCCGCCTCCCACAACCCCTACCGCGACAACGGCATCAAGTTCTTCACCGGCAACGGCCTGAAGCTGCCGGACGAGGAGGAGGCCCGGATCGAGGCGCTGCTCGAGAACCCGGCCGAGCCGCCGGCCGAGGCCGGCCGGGTCCGCGAGCTCGAGGGCGGGGTGGAGGACTACCTGCGCGAGCTCGCCGCCGCCTTCCCGCTCGACCTCTCCGGCCGCCGCGTCCTGCTCGACTGCGCCAACGGCGCCACGCACCGGGTCGCGCCGGCGATCTTCGAACGGCTCGGCGCCGAGGTCGAGGCGATCGGGGTCGAGCCCGACGGCCGCAACATCAACGACGGCTGCGGCTCCACCCACGTCGAGAAGCTGGCCGAGCGGATCGCCGCCTCCGAGGCCGAGATCGGCTTCGCCTTCGACGGCGACGGCGACCGCGTCCTCGCGGTCGACGGCACCGGCCGGGTCCACGACGGCGACGAGCTGATCGCCCTCGCCGCCCGCGGCCTCGCCTCACGCGAAGAGCTCGGCGGCGGCGTCGTCGTCACCGTGATGACCAACTACGGCTTCCATCGGGCGATGGAGGAGGCCGGGATCGAGGTGGCGATCACCCAGGTCGGCGACCGCTACGTGATCGACGAGATGCGCCGCCGCGGCTGGCGCCTCGGCGGCGAGCAGTCGGGCCACATCATCGCCGCCGATTTCGTCTTCACCGGCGACGGCATCGCCGCCGCCCTGACCGCGATGCGCGAGCTCGGCGGCGCCGGCCTGCACGAGGCCGTGCCGATGGAGAAGCTGCCGCAGACGCTGGTCAACGTGAAGGTCGCCGACCGCGAGGCGATTGCCGAGGCGGTGGCGGTCTGGGAGGCGGTCGAGAAGGAGAACGCGGCGCTGGAGGGCCGTGGGCGGGTTCTGCTGCGGCCTTCGGGGACCGAGCCGCTGGTGCGGGTGATGGTCGAGGCGCCGACGGATGAGGAGGCCGGGGAGGTCTGTGGGCGGCTTGTTGAGTTGGTGAAGGAACAGCTGGCGTAGGGACGGCCGTTGGCGGTTGCGCCGGGGAGCGCTGGCAGGACCCGCTCCCTCGCACTTCGTCGTCGCTGGAGGTTGCGGCTTTACGGCGGTTGAGCTGCCGGTACACGGGGCCGCTCGGTTCTTCGCAATGTGGGCGACATGCGGTTGGTGGCGCCAAGCGTGGTTGTCTTTCGTAACGCCTGGGGTTACGAAAGACAACCACGGCCGTCGTTTCCGGCTTGGAAGCCGGCCCGGCCTTTGCCGTCGATTCCTGCGCGCCGGTTGCATCTGGACGTTTATCGAGAGCGAAATTCGCCGGCCGGCGGTATCCGCCGTCTAACCTGTTCGACCTCCTATGTGCGGCATCGTTGGATACGTGGGCTCCCGGCCCTGTGAGGAGCTGCTCCTCCAGGGGCTCGAAAAGCTCGAATACCGCGGCTATGACTCGGCCGGCATCTCGCTGCTCGAGAACAGGGACGTGGCCAGCGTGCACGCGGTCGGCAACCTCGCCAACCTCCGCGCCGCGGTCGCCAAGCAGGCCAACGGCAACGGCACCCTCTCCGACGCCACGATCGGCATCGCCCACACCCGCTGGGCGACCCACGGCCGCGTCACCGAGGAGAACGCCCACCCGCACGACGACAGCTCCGGCCAGGTCCACATCGTCCTCAACGGGATCGTCGAGAACCACGCCGAGCTGCGCCGCCGGCTGCAGGGCGAAGGCCAGACCTTCACCTCGGAGACCGACGCCGAGGTCGTCGCCCACCTGATCGCCAGCCACTACGACGGCGACCTCCCCGCCGCCGTCCGCGCCGCCTACGCCGACCTCCGCGGCCACTACGCCTTCGTTGCCATGCACGCCCAGGAGCCCGGCCTCCTGATCGGCGCCCGCAAGGAATGCCCGCTGGTCGCAGGGATCGGCAAGGGGGAGACCTTCCTCGCCTCGGCGATCCCCGCCTTCCTCGCCGACACCCGCACCGCGATGCCGATCGAAAACGACGAGATCGTCGAAATCGACGCCGACGGGGTGCGGATCACCGATCCCACCGGCAAGCCGATCGAGCGCTCCCCCGAAGAGGTCACCTGGGACGCCGACGCCGCCGAGAAGGGCGGCTACGAGACCTTCATGCTGAAGGAGATCCACGAACAGGCCGACGCGGTCGCCGAGACGGTCACCGATCGCCTGCCCGAGAGCCACGGCGTCGACCTCTCCGACGTCGCCCTCTCCGACGACTTCCTCCGCGAGGTGCGGCGAATCGTGATCGTCGCCTGCGGCACCAGCTACCACGCCGGCCTGATCGGCCGCTACGCGATCGAGGAGTGGGCGCGGGTGCCGGTCGAAATGGACATCGCCTCCGAGTACCGCTACCGCAACCCGGTGATCGGCCCCGGCGACCTGGTGATCGGCATCACCCAGTCGGGCGAGACCGCCGACACGCTGGCGGCGATGCGCCTCGCCCGCGAGGCCGGCGCGACCGTGCTCGCGATCACCAACATCATGGGCAGCCAGGCGACCCGCGACGCCGACGCGATCCTCTTCACCCGCGCCGGCCTCGAGGTCGGGGTCGCCGCGACCAAGACCTTCCTCGCCCAGGTGGCGGCGATCTACCTGCTCGGCCTGCGGCTCGCGGAGCTACGCGGCTCGCTGCCGCAGGAGCGGATCGCCGAGCTGGTCGCCGAAATGAAGGCGCTGCCGGTGAAGATCGACGAGACCCTGGCGATGACCGCCGGGCCCGTCCGCGGCGTCGCCGAAAAGCACGCGCAGCGCGAGTTCTTCCTCTACCTCGGCCGCCACATCGCGCTGCCGGTCTGCCTCGAGGGCGCTCTGAAGCTGAAGGAGGTCTCCTACATCCCGACCGACGCCTACGCGGCGGGGGAGATGAAGCACGGCCCGATCGCCCTGCTCGACGAGTCGACCCCGGTCGTCTGCGTCGCGACCGAGAGCCCGGTGCTGGAGAAGGTCCTCTCCAACCTCGAGGAGGTGCGGGCGCGCGGCGCCGAGACGATCGCGATCGCCACCGCCGGCGACGAGCGCGTCCCCGAGGTCGCCGACGAGACGATCGAGGTCGCCCGCACCGACTGGATCCTGCAGCCGATCGTCGCGGTGCTGCCGCTGCAGCTGCTCGCCTACGACATCGCCCGCGCCCGCGGCCTCAACGTCGACCAGCCCCGCAATTTGGCCAAGACGGTCACGGTCGAGTGATCGGCTCCGAGCGATCGACTAGGGTGCGCTCAGCGGTGAGGCCCCGGTTCGTCCCCATGTTCCTGCTGGCAGCGGCCCTGGCGGCTGCGCTCTTCCTTGCCGCCTGCGGCGGCGACTCCGACAGCGGCAAGGACCCGGCCGAAGCGGCCCCGCCCGGCGCCTCGGTCTTCGTCGAGGCCTCGATCCAGCCCGGTGGCGAAACCGCCGAAAACGTCGACTCGCTGGCCGAGAAGATCGCCGGGATCGAAAGCGTCGGCACCCTGATCACCGAGGAACTGGAAAAGGCCGCCAGCGACGAAGGCAGCCCGATCGACTTCGAAAAGGAAGTCGAGCCGTGGCTCGGCGAAAAGGCCGGGATCTTCCTGCAGGAATACGACGGCGACAACTTCAAGGGGGTCGGCGGCGCGCTGCAGGTGACCGACGAAGGCGAAGCCGAAAGCTTCGTCGAGGAGAAGGTCACCGAAGGCGAAGAAGAGGTCGAAGAAGGCGAGTTCGAAGGGGTCAAGTACAGGAGCCAGGCCGACGGCTCGACCTTCGGCTTCACCGAAGGCCTGCTGCTCTACGCGCAGGAAGAAAAGATCTTCAAGCAGATGGTCAAGGCGCTCGACGGCGAAAACCTCGCCAGCGCCGAGTCGTTCGAAAGCGCGACCGACGAAGAACCCGACGACAGCGTCGCCAGCGTCTACGTCGACATCGGCGCGCTGATCGACGAAGCCGGCCAGGGGATCGAAGCCGAAACCAAGCTCGGGTTCGAACTGCTGGGGATCGAACCGGAAGGCTCGACGGCGCTGGTCAGCCTGATCCCGCACAGCGAAAGCATCGAGTTGGACGTCAGCTCGGACCTCGCGTCCGGCACCGTCGCGGGCGGCGACGCCAGCGGCCTGCTCGCCTCGCTGCCGGCCGGCTCGGTCGCCGCGATCGCCACCTCCGAATACGGCAAGTCGCTGCAGCAGATGATCGACCGGATCGACGAAAACGGCATCCCGGGGCAGATCCCGCCGCACGAGTTCAAGCGCGCCCTCGAACAGTCGGGGCTCGACCTCGAATCGATCGTCAGCTCGATCGGCGACATCGGCGTCTTCGTCGAAGGCAACAGCGAACGGAACCTCGGCGGCGCCCTGGTGATCGAATCGAGCGATCCGAGCGAAGCGCAGAACACGGTCAAGAACCTGGGCCTGCTGCTGCGCTCCGCCGGCACCCCGGGGATCACGGCGTTCAATGAAGAAGGCTTCTCCGGCTTCTCGATCCGCTCCGCCGAATTCGGCTCCAAACCGCTGGTCGTCGCCGCCGGCGAGAGCAAGATCGTCGTCTCCTACGGCCCCAAGGCGGCGGCCGCAGCGATCTCCGAAAAGGCGGGGACGCTGGGCGAGGAACCGACCTTCGAAGAAGCGAAGGCGGCCCTGGGCGACACGCCGATCAGCGGCTTCCTCAACGGCCGCTCGGCGGTCCAGCTGTTCGAAACGATCGCCTCGCCGCTCGAACAGGCCGAACTGATGAAGGCGCGGCCCTACCTCGAAAAGCTCGGCTACGTGGCGATCGGCGGCTCCAGCTCGGGCGAACACACGACGGCGAAGATCATCGCCGGCCTCGCCAAGTAGGGCGATGGCCACCGCCCGCCGATGACCACCGGAGTCGGCATCGACCTGCTCGAGATCGAGCGGATGGAGCGCGCGCTCGAGCGCCACCCGCGGATGGCCGAGCGCGTCTTCACCGCGGCCGAGCGCGAGTACGCCGCCGCCCGCGCCCGTCCCGGCCGCCACCTCGCCGCCCGCTTCGCCGCCAAGGAGGCGGTGGCGAAGGCGCTGGGCCTGCGCAGCGTGCTGGGGCTGGCCGAGATCGAGGTGGTCGCCGGCGAACCGCCGACCGTGCGCCTCTCCGGCCGCGCCGCCGAGGCCGCCGCCGGCCGCCGGGTCGAGATCTCCCTCACCCACTCGCGCGACAACGCCGCCGCGGTGGCCGTCGCCCATACGGACTGAGCGCCGGCAACGATCTAATCCGGCGTCGTTACCCTGCGGCGATGGAGCCCTGGCTGCACCCGCTCTACGACGCCGAGGGGATGCGCGCCACCGACCGCTGGGCGATCGAGGAGCAGGGCGTTCCCTCGCTCGATCTGATGGAGGCAGCCGGCCGCGCCCTCGCCGAGGCGGTCGCCGGGCTGGCGCCGCCGGGCCCCGTGCGGGTCGTCTGCGGCAAGGGCAACAACGGCGGCGACGGCTTCGTCGCGGCGCGGCTGCTGGGTGAGCTCGGCTTCGAGACCGAGGTGCTGCTGCTCGGGCCGGCGGCGGAGATCGAGGGCGACGCCGCCGTGAACCTGGCGCTGGTCGAGGCAGAGGAGGTTGGCGCCGCCGCGATCGCCGAGCGCCTGAGCGGCTCGGGCGCCGTGGTCGACGCGATCTTCGGCACCGGCTTCAGCGGCGAGCCCCGCGAGCCGGCGGCGACCGCGATGGCGGCGATCAACGAATGCGGCGCCCCGGTCGTCGCCTGCGACGTCGCCTCCGGCGTCGACGCCTCCAGCGGCGAGATCGCCGGGGCCGCCGTCGAGGCCGACCTCACCGTCAGCTTCCACGCCGCCAAGCTGGGCCATCTGGTCGCTCCCGGCAAGTGGGCGAGCGGCGAGCTGCGGGTGGCGCCGATCGGCATCCCCGCCGGCGCCCCGCCGGCGCCGGCGGCGGGGACGATCGGCACCGCGGTCCTCGACCTGCTGCCGAAGCGCGGCGCCCGCTCGACCAAGTTCAGCAGCGGCCAGGTGACGATCGCCGGCGGCTCGCGCGGGCTGACCGGGGCGGTGCGGATGTCCTCGCGAGCGGCGATCCGGGGCGGCGCCGGCTACGCCACCGTCGCTGTCCCCGCCGATCTGCAGGCGGTCTTCGCCAGCGCCGACCCGGAGGTGATGTCGCGGGCGATCCCGGGCGGCGACGGCTGCTTCTCGCTCGATTCCGAGGACGGGCTGCTGGCCGCCTTCGAGCGCGCCGCGGCCGGCGTGCTCGGCCCCGGCCTCGGCCGCGACGAGGACTCGCTCGCGGTCGCCCTCGAAGTCGGCCCGCGGATCGGCTGCCCGCTGGTGATCGACGCCGACGGCCTCAACGCCTTCGCCGGCCACCGCCTCGACCGGATCGCGACCCGCCGCGCGCCGACCATCCTCACCCCGCACGCCGGCGAGCTCGGCCGCCTGCTGGCGCGCGACTCGGCGGAGATCGAGGCCCACCGGCTCGAAGCCGCCCGCGACGCCGCCGCGATCTCGGGCGCCGTCGTCGTCCTCAAGGGCGACGACACGATCGTCGCCGACGGCGAGCGGGTCGCGGTCAACGCGGTCTCGGCCCCCGGCCTGGCGACCGCCGGCACCGGCGACGTCCTCTCCGGCCTGACCGCGGCGCTTCTCGCCCGCGGCCTCGAGCCCTTCGCCGCCGCCTGCGCCGCCGTCCTCGCCCACGCCCGCGCCGGCCGCGAGGCGGCCCGGCGGATCGGCGCCCCCGAGTCGGTGATCGCCACCGACGTGATCGCCGCGATCCCCGCCGGCCTCCGTCCCGACGGCCCATCCGGCCTCCCGGTCGAATAACCTCGCGACCCATGGCCACCGCCGGCGACATCATGGATCCCAGCGTCGAGACCGTCCAGCCCGAGGACGACGCTCGCGCGGCGATCGACCTGCTGGCAAAGACCGACCACGGCGCGATCGCCGTCGTCGACGAAGCCGACGTCGTCGTCGGCATCGTCAGCGAGTCGGACCTCGTCCTCAGCGACGAGGAGTCCGACCTGCACCTGCCGCACTACCTCAACATCATGGGCGGGATCGTCTTCATCGGCTCGATGAAGGGCTTCGAGGAGCGGCTCGAAAAGGCCTTTGCGACCAAAGTCTCGGAGCTGATGACCGCGGACCCGATCACCGTCCGCACCTTCGAGAACGCCGAGCGGGTGGCGAAGAAGATCGCCGAGTCGCACCACAACCACCTGCCGGTGGTCGACGAGGACGGCCGCCTGGCGGGGATGGTGACGCGCGCCGACGCCCTCGCCGCAGTAGTCGACGGCGACTCCGACGAGGGCTAGCGTGGAGCGGGCGGTCGCCCGGATCGACTTCGAGGCGGTCCGCGCCAACTGCGAGCGGCTGCGAGGGGAGCTGCGGGACGGGGCCGAGCTCTGTGCCGTGGTCAAGGCCGACGGCTACGGCCACGGGGCCGAGGGCTGCGCCGAAGCGGCGCTGGCCGGCGGTGCCACCCGGCTCGCGGTGGCGACCGCGCGCGAGGCCGAGGAGGTCGGGCGCCGGCTCGGCCACGTGCCGCTGCTGGTGATGGGGGCGCTGACCGAGAGCGAGCTCCAGATCGCGCTCGGAGCCGAGGCCGAGGTGGGGCTCTGGAGCGAGGGCTTCCGGGCGCTTCTCGCCGACCGCGCCCGCGCCGCCGGTCGCCCCGCGCGCGTCCACGTCAAGCTCGACAGCGGCATGGGCCGGCTCGGCAGCTTCGACCCGGGCGAAGTGATCGCCCTCGCCCGCGCCTGCGACGCCGACCCCGACCTCGAGCTGGCCGGCATCTGGACGCACTTCGCGTCCGCCGACGAACCGGGCGCCGACGAGGGCTACTTCGAGCAGCAGCTCGGGCGCTTCGACGAGGTCGCCCGCGCCCTCAAGGCCGAGTTCCCCGCGATCCTCGCCCACGCTGCCAACAGCGCCGCCGTCTTCCGCGAGCCCCGCTCCCACTACGACATGGCCCGCTGCGGCATCGCCGTCTACGGGCTCGACCCGTTCCAGGGCGATCCCGCCGAGCGCGGCCTGGCGCCGGCGCTCTCGCTGCGCAGCTACGTCGCCGCGGTCAAGCGCTTCCCGGCCGGCCAGAGCGCCGGCTACGGGCGGACCTGGCGGGCGCCGCGCGACACCTCGGTCGGCGTCGTCCCGCTCGGCTACGGCGACGGGATGCGGCGCGGCCTCTCCAACCGGGCCGAGGTCCTGATCGGCGGCGAGCGGCGGCCGCTGGTCGGGACGATCTCGATGGACAACCTGACCGTCGACCTCGGCCCGGAGACCGGGGTCGAGGTGGGGGAGGAGGTGGTCCTGATCGGCGCCCAGGGCGAGGAGCGGATTCGGGCCGAGGAGCTGGCGGCCCGGCTCGGGACGATCAACTACGAGATCACCTGCGGCGTCTCGGCGCGGGTGCCGCGGCGGCCGGCATGATCGAGGCGCTGCGCTCGGCGCCCCTGGTCGCAGCCGCGGCGGCGGCGCTGCCCTCCGACGCCGACGAGGCCTGGATCGTCGGCGGCGCCGTGCGCGACGCCGCGCTCGGCGAGGAGGTCCGCGACCTCGACCTCGCCGTTGCCGGCGACCCGGGAGGGGTCGCCCGCGCCCTCGCCGGCCCGCTAGGCGGCCACGCCTTCGAGCTCTCCTCCGAGTTCAGCACCTGGCGGGTGGTCGCGACCGCGCGCGGCTGGCAGGTCGACGTGACGCCGCTCCACGAGGGCTCGATCGACGCCGACCTCGCCGCCCGTGACTTCACGATCGGCGCCGTCGCGGTGCGGCTCGGCGGCGAGGAGGTGCGCGACCCCTTCGACGGCCTCGGCGACCTCGACCGCCGCCTACTCCGCGCGGTCGGCGAGCGCAGCTTCGCCGCGGAACCGCTGCGGCTGCTGCGAGCGCCGCGGCTCGCCGCCGGCCTCGGTCTCGACCTCGACCCGGCGACCGCGGAGCTCGCCCGCGCGGCCGCTCCGCATGCGGGCGAGCCGGCGGGAGAGCGGCAGCTGGCCGAGCTGCGGCAGCTGCTCTGCGGCCCCGACCCGCTGCGCGGCCTGCGGCTGATGGATGAGCTCGGGGTCACCGCGGTCGCCCTCCCCGAGGTGGCAGGGCTGCACGGGGTCGAGCAGGGCCCGAATCACCATCTCGACGTCCACGGCCACACCCTGGCGGTGCTGGAGAACGCGCTCGAGATCGAGGCCGACCTCGAGCGCTTCGCCGGCGACCGCGCCGCCGAGGTCGCCGACCTGCTCGCCGAGCCGCTCGCCGACGAGATGAGCCGCGGCACCGCGCTGCGCTTCGGCGCCCTCTTCCACGACATCGCCAAGCCCCAGACCCGGCAGGAGCGCGACGGCTTCGTCGGCTTCCGCGGCCACGACGCGCTCGGCGCCGAGGTGATCGGCGAGATCTTCGCCGGGCGCCTCCACGCCAGCCGCCGGCTCACCCGCCACCTGCAGGCGCTGACCCTCCATCACCTGCGGCTCGGCTTCCTGATCCCGGAGCGGCCGCTGCCACCGCGCCGCGTCTACGACTACCTGCACGCGACCGACCCGGTCGGCGTCGACGTAACCCTGCTGACCGTCGCCGACCGCCTCTCGGCCCGCGGCGCCGGCCCATTGGCCAGCCCGGAGATGGTCTCGGCCCACCTCGATCTCGCCCGCGAGATGATCGCCGCCGCCCTCGACTGGCGCCGCGACGGCCCCCCGCAGCCGCTGCTCCGCGGCGACGAGATCGCCGCCGCCCTCGACCTCGAGCCGGGGCCCGAGCTGGGCGAAGCGGTCGCCGAGCTGCAGGCGGCGCAGTATGCGGGCGAAGTCGGCGACCGCGAGTCCGCCTTGGCGCACCTCGCCCAGAATCGACTCTGAGACCCGGCCTGACGCGGGCTGGGGTGTACAGTTCGCGCCCGCATGGCCAAAGAGGAAAAGATCGAAATGGAGGGAGAGATCACCGAGGCTCTCCCGAACACGATGTTCCGCGTCAAACTGGACAACGGGCACGACGTGCTCGGCCACATCTCGGGCAAGATGCGCCGCCACTACATCCGCATCCTGCCCGGCGACCGCGTGAAGATCGAGCTCAGCCCGTACGACCTGGATCGCGGGCGGATCACCTACCGCTACAAATAACCGCCCCGCGCGTCCTACCACCGCACCCCGGGGCCTTGCGCTCAGCGTAATTAGTGGAAAGTTATGCCCCCTATAAGGCGCATAACTGCACAATGGCGAAGTTGACCGGTGGGGCGCCGGGAGCTAGAGGTAGCTCGCGGCGGCTGCGGGGTCAGGGTCCGCGAGCTCGCAGACCAGCGTCGACCAGGCGAAGTCCTTGGCGCCGAGCCCCGCGCCGTTGCGAGGGTCGTAGTACTCGCGCATGCCTTCGCGGGCGACCGCACCGACCACGCCGCCGGCCAGCCGCGCCGCTGCCTCCTCGTAGCCGAGCCGTTGCAGGCCGAGCCAGACCAGCCAGGCCGAGTTGATCCAGGTCGGGCCGCGCCAGTAGCGGCGGATCGGGCCGCGGCCGCCGTCGGGCTCGTAGCTCGGCTCGCCGGCGGCGACCGAGGGCGGCGCCACCGGGGTGAGGAACTCGCGCGGGTCCAGCAGGTGCTCCTCGACCAGGCGGCGGCCGATCGCCTCCGGCAGGTCCGGCAGCGCCAGCGGCGCCAGCGAGGCCCAGGTCAGCGCCTGCGGGCGCAGCGCCCCCGGCATCGCTTCGTCGACGAAGAGGCCGCGCCGCTCGTCCCAGAGGCGATCGACCAGCGCCGGCGTCGCCGAGGGACGGCCGTGAGCCTGCAGCGAGAGCGACCAGAGGGTGTTGACGAGGGTCTCGCAGAGGACCGGGCCGCCGCGGTCGCGGATCCGGCGGGCGTCCCAGCCGAGCTTGCGGTCGCGCCGGACCAGCAGCGGGAAACCCAGGCGCCCGTTCGCTCCCCAGCCCCAGACCGGCTCGAACTTGGGCGAGGCGTCGAGCCCCGACTCGTCGGGCTGGACGATCCAGAGCAGGCCGTCGCCCTCGAGGTCGCGGTTCGCCGCGAGCCAGTCGAGCTGGGCTGCGATCCGCGGTTCGGCGGCCGGGTCGCCGACGGCGATCCGCCAGGCCCAGGCGAGCAGCGGCGGCTGCATCGTCCCGGTCTGCAGCGAGTTGCGGTCGGCGACGTTGTAGAAGAGCAGCCGGGGAAAGGTGACTGGCGCTCGCCAGAAGATCGTGTGGCCGACGAAGCCGTCCGGGCGCTGCACGGCCAGGAGGCTCTGCAGCTCGCGCTTCGCGCGCTCGCGATCGAACCGCCGCCAGACGATCGCGGCGAAGCAGGAGTCCCAGTACCACTGCCACGGGTAGCGGTGGGGGCTGGGCTCGGTGTAGGAGAAGCGAAGCTCGCCGCGGCTGCCTTCGCGCCAGTTCTGGCGCAGGACCCGCTCCGCCTCGGCCCGCACCGCCTCGCCAGGGTTCGACTCGACCGCGGGCATCCGGCAGCGACCTTAATCCATCCCAGAGCGCCGGCCGCGGCCGTGGGGGGGATCGTGCAGACGGCCCACCGGCCCGGCATTCGGCGTCGCCGGTGGGCAGAATCCCCGCAACTGGCCGCCGACCCCGGTGTTGCCACCCCCAGATGCCACTAGCCGAGAAGAACAGACGCCCTGGCCGCGCCTGGCCAACGCTCGCGCTTGCCGTTCTGCTGCTCGCTGCAGCTATCTACGTCGCCTCGCCGCGCGAGGCCGACTCGGCACCGCTCAAGGTCGTCACCCTCGGGCAGACCGAAGAAACGCCGCCGGCCTCCTGCCCCGGCAAAATCGTCAACAACGTCGAGATCACTCCCTGCCGGGTCGAGGGCCACGTGACCGGCTTCCAGGCGATCGCCGACGGCATCGCGAAACCGTACGAGGTGCCCTTCGACGGCAAGATCGTCGCCTGGTCGATCACCCTCGCCAAGCCCTCGACCAAGGAAACCGAAACGACGACCAACGAGGTCGGCTTCTTCAACGAATTCCTCGGCACCCCCTCGGAGGCCCGGATCGGCATCCTCAAACCGGTCGAAGGCACCACGCCGCCCAAATACACCCTGGTCCGCCAGAGCCCGCTCGAGGTCCTCAACTCCTACTTCGGCACGACCCCGATCTTCGCTCTCGAACACCCCCTCAGCGTCCTCCAGGGCCAGGTCGTCGCCCTCACGATCCCCACCTGGGCGCCGATGTTCGCCTTCAATGTCTCCGCCGAAAACACCTGGCGCGGCAGCCGCCCGGCCGAACACTGCTCCTCGAAGGACGACATCCAGGGCGGCCACCCCCAGCAGGGCGTCGGCAAGACCAAGTCCTACGGCTGCTACTACTCGAACGCCCGCCTGCTCTACACCGCGACCCTGGTCGCAAAACCGTAGCCCTCCGGCGCGGAAGCCTCCACCTTCGTATCCCACCTGTGCGCTCTTCCCTGGCAGGGTCGGGGCTATGTCGACCGCGCTCCACGTCGTGGGCTGGATCACGAGCCTGGTTCCGCGCCCCGTCGGTCTGCCGGAAACGATCGGGCTCGACTTTCCCCTCTCGATGGCCGGTGCTGGAGGCGTTATCGGTGGCCTGATCCGCCTCGGGGCGACGGCCGTTCAGCGAGACCGATTCGCGAGGCGGTGGGGGAATCGCTTTGTCGTCAACGAGCGCAAGCTGACTGCGGTGGCAGCTGCGATCACGTTCGCGCTGATGCTGGTCTTCGAAACCGCCACGGCTCTGCTAATGCTGGCCTGCCTCTGCATCGGAGGCACCCTGATGGCGATCTCCGAAAGGCGCCGGCGGCGCCGTTGAGCCCTAGAGCGGGCTCTGGCGCAGGCCGCAGTAAGGGCAGTCGCTGACGTCGATCCCGATCAGCTGATCGCAGCGACGGCAGGCCCGCAGGTTCTCGGGCGAGCGGGGGAGCTCGGAGGCCGAGGGGGCGAGCGGCAGGACCATCGAGACCGGCTCCATCTCCTCGCCGGTCTCGCGATCGACGTAGACCGTTCCCGGCTCGGCGTGGGCGATCGCCTCGCGGCCGGAGGCCGCGGCGCGCATGCGGTAGAGCTGACGGTCGTTCTTCATACGCCGCGAAGACTATTAGCTTGGACGGCTCCGATGCGTGTCCTCGTCTTTCATGGCTACATGCTGCGGGGCACCGGCAGCAACATCTACAACGCCAGCCTCGCTCCGGCGCTGGCCCGGCTCGGCCACGAGGTCCATCTGCTGAGCCAGGATCGGGGCGTCGAGCTGCCCGGAGTCCATCAGCACGTCCCGGAGATCGGCGGGCTACTCCCCGTCTACGTCAAGGACCCGTATGAGGGGTTCGAGGTGAAGGCCTTCCCGGAACTGAGCGAGGCCGAGCTCGAGCGCTACCTCGAGGCGAACGTCGCCGCGGTGCGCGAGGTCGCCGCCGGCGCCGGCGGCATCGACCTGGCGCTCGCCAACCACCTGGTGATGGGGCCGGTGATCCTCGCCCGCGCCGGCGTCTCCCCGTACGCCGCGAAGATCCACGGCTCGGCCCTCGAGTACACGGTCAAGCCGCACCTCGAGCGCTTCGGCCCGTTGGCGCTCGAGGGCCTCGCCCCGGCCAACGGCGTCCTCGTCGGCTCCCACCACACCGCCGAGTCGCTGTGGGCGGCGCTGCCGGAGCTGCCCGAGCTCGAGGCCAAGACCCGGCTCGGCCCGCCCGGCGTCGACCTCGAGGAGTTCCGGGCGGCGCCCGGGCCGCGGCCGCCGCTCGTCGTCTTCGTCGGCAAGCTGATCGTCTCCAAGGGGATCGACCTGCTGCTCGCCGCCTGGCCGCTGGTCCGCGCCCGCCACCCGCAGGCGCGGCTCCTGGTCGTCGGCTTCGGCGAGTGGGAGGAGGGGGTGCGGCGGCTGCTGGCGGCGCTCGAGCGCGGCGACCTCGACGACGCCCGCGAGATCGCCCGCCGCGGCCGCGGCCTCGAGGGCGGGGCGGAGGCGCCGCTGCCGATCCTCGCCGCCTTCCTCGCCGACCCGCCCGCCGGCTACGCCGGGCTGGCCCGCGCCGCCGCCGGCTCGGTCGAGCTGGTCGGGCGGCTCGAGCACGACGAGGTCGCGGCGCTGCTGCCGCAGGCCGAGGCGCTGGTGATGCCGAGCACCTTCCCGGAGGCCTTCGGGATGGTCGCCGCCGAGGCCGCCGCCTGTGGGGCCCTGCCGGTCTCGGCCGGTCACTCGGGCATGCTCGAGGTCTCGCGCCAGCTGGCGGCGGCGCTGCCCCCCGAGGTCGCCTGCCTCACCTCCTTCCCGGTCGAGCCGGGCGCGATCGAGGCGCTCGCCGCCCGCCTCTCGGGCTGGTTCGACCTGCCCGAGGCCGAGCGCGCGGCGGCCCGCGCCAGCCTGGTCGAGACGGTCGCTCGCCTCTGGAGCTGGGAGGGCGTGGCCCGCGGCGTCCTCGCTGCCGCCGCCGGCGATCTGGGGGCGCTTCCGCGCCCCACCGCTTGAGCGCCGCGCTAGTGCGAAAAGGCGCTTTCTGGGCGCAGAGCTTCACGCCGCTGAAGCAATAGAATGCCCGGCGCCCCGATGTACGGACGCCTGCCCATAGTCAAAATGCTGCTCGCCACGCTGGCGGGGACGGCGGCAATCTCGGCGGTGATGCTCTCGATCAACTGGGACGGCCAGGAGGCCTCCACCGCGGCGCCCAAGATCGACGATCTGCTCAACGTGATGATCGTCCTCTCCGCCTTCGTCTTCTCGCTGGTGATGGTGATGCTCTTCTACGCCCTCTACAAATTCCGGGCGAAGCCGGGCGACGAATCCGACGGCGAGCCGATCCACGGCAACACCCGCTTGGAGATCGCCTGGACCCTGATCCCGACGATCATCGTCCTCTTCGGCGGCGCCTACAGCTGGAAGGTCCTCAACGACATCGAAGACAAGGGCTCGAACCCGATGACGGTCGACGTCTTCTCCCAGCAGTACGCCTGGAGCTTCGGCTACCCCGGCAAAGGGATGAAGTTCGTCGAGGGCGAATTCCACGTCCCGGTCAACCGCACGATCCAGTTCAAGATGCACTCCCAGGACGTCATCCACTCCTTCTGGGTCCCCGAGTGGCGGATCAAGAAAGACAACGTCCCCGGGATCACGACGACGGCGATCGTCACCCCGGACAAGATCGGCACCTACCAGCTGATCTGCACCGAGCTCTGCGGCTTCGGCCACGCCTCGATGCGCGCCAAAGTCGTCGTCGAGTCGCCCGCGAAGTTCGACAAGTGGGTCTCCTCCCTGAAGAAAGAAATCCCGGAACCCTTCATGGAATCGATCAAACAGGACACCGAAACGAACCCGTCGGAACCGCTGACCGCGGGCGGGGCATAATGGAGGCGAGCACCTGATGTTGGCAGCGATCAAGCGTCCCGGCTGGTACCGAGCGATTCTCGGCGCAATCGTCGGTGCCGCCTTCGGCGTCGGCCTCGTCGTCGTCCTCCGCGCGATCTCGGGCCTGGAGATCTGGCAGACCGAGCAGACCGGCTACCCGCACGTCGTCGTCGCGCTGATCACCGGGCCGCTCGGCTTCCTCCTGGGCCTCGGCTGCTTCGACTACTGGATCCGCTGGGCCGTCGGCGCGCCGACGATCCCGGAGGACCACTCGCAGCACGGTGCCCGCAGCTGGAAGGACTACTTCCGCTTCAACACCGACCACAAGGTCATCGGCATCCAGTACATCTGCACCACCTTCTTCTTCTTCTTCCTCAGCGGCCTGATGGCGATGCTGATCCGGGCCGAGCTGGCGCAGCCGGGCACCCAGATCGTCGACGCCGCGACCTACAACAGCCTCTTCTCGACCCATGCGGTGCTGATGATCTTCGTCTTCATCATCCCCGTCTTCGCCGGGATCGCGAACTACGTGCTGCCGCTGATGATCGGCGCCCCGGACATGGCGTTCCCGCGCCTCAATGCGCTCAGCTTCTGGATGCTGCCGGTCGCCGGCGCGCTCTTCGTCGGCAGCTTCCTCGCCCCCGGCGGCGCCTTCGACGCCGGCTGGACCGGTTACGCGCCGCTCTCGACCGGGGCCCCGCTGGGCCAGTCGTTCTTCAACCTCGGCGTCCAGTTCGCCGGCGCGTCCTCGATCGCGACCGCGCTCAACTTCTTGGTCACGATCATCACCATGCGGGCGCCGGGGATGACCTTCTGGCGGATGCCGCTGCTGGTCTGGGCGAACCTCTCGACCTCGCTGCTGGTGGTCGCCGCGACCCCGTTCATCGCCGGCGCCCAGTTCATGGTCCTCTTCGACCGCGTCATGCACACCAACTTCTTCAACTTCGCTGCCGGTGGCGACGTGATCAGCTATCAGCACATCTTCTGGTTCTACTCCCACCCGGCGGTCTACATCATGATCTTGCCCGGGTTCGGGATCATCAGCGAGGTCATCTCGACGCACGCCCGCAAACCCATCTTCGGCTACCGCTTGATGGCGCTGGCGCTGATCGGGATCATCGTCCTCAGCTACTCGGTCTGGGCGCACCACATGTTCGTCGCCGGGATGTTCAGCTGGCTGCGGGTGCCGATGATGTTCACCACCCTGCTGATCGCGGTACCGACCGGGATCAAGATCTTCTCCTGGCTGGGAACCCTCTACTTCGGCAAGATCCACACCTATTCGACGGCGATGCTGTTCGCGCTGGCGTTCATCGTCACCTTCACGATCGGCGGCATCTCCGGGGTCATGCTCGGCATGGTGCCGATCGACATCCACGTCTCCGACACCTACTTCATCGTCGCCCACATCCACTTCGTGCTGTTCGGCGGCTCGGTGTTCACGATCTTCGCCGGGATCTACCACTGGTTCCCGAAGATGACGGGGCGGATGTACGACGAGAAACTCGGCCGCGTCCACTTCTGGGGCACGCTGGTCGGCACCTGGGGCACCTTCATCCCGATGCACTGGGTAGGGATGGACGGGATGCCGCGGCGCGTCGCCGACTACGCCTCGCAGTTCGGCGACTGGAACCTGCTGATCAGCTGCTTCGCCTTCCTGCTCGGCGCCGTCCAGCTGGTCTTCCTCTACAACATGATCGTCAGCTGGCGCTTCGGGCCGCGGGCCGCGGCGAACCCGTGGCGCGCCAACTCGATCGAGTGGCAGGTCTCCTCGCCGCCGCCGATCTTCAACTTCGACGAGATCCCGCGCGTCGTCGGCGGCCCGTACGAGTTCGGCGTGCCCGGCGCCCGCCACGCGATCATGGCCGGCGAAGGCGCGGAGGTCAAAGAGCCGCAGCCCAGCGTGGTGGGCAGCCCATGAGCCCGGAGGCCGAGGCGCGGCCGCTGCTGGTCTTCCTCAACGAGGTCGCCGGCGGTCGCAAGCTGCTGGCGGCGGTGCGCGAGCGGGTCGAGTCCGGTGCGGTCTCGAACGTCGTCGTCGCGGCGCCGCAGAACCAGCCCTCCGTCGGTCAGCTGATCGACGCCGGCGAGCTGCGCGAGGCGGCGCGCTCGCGGGTCGAGGTGACGATGGCGGTCTTCCGCGAGTTCGGGATCGAGTCGATCGGCGAGGTCCTCGACCCCGATCCCTCGCTGGCGATGGGCGACGCGCTGCGCGCCCACGAGCCGGGTGAGGTGCTGCTCTCGGCACTCTCCGGCCAGCGCCTCGGGCTCACCCGCAAGGACTTCGTCGCCGAGGCCGAAGAGCTGGTCGAGGCGGCCGAAGCGAAGCTGACCCACATCCAGGTGCGGATCGAAGACGACGCGATCCGCTGGGACGTGATCCACACCCTCGTCGTCGCGACCAAAACCGTCGCCGCGCCCGACCTCGTCAACCGGCTGAAGGAGCGCGCCGCCGCGACCCCGCACCGCTACACGATGGTCTGCCCGCGGAGCGACGAGGTCCCGGAGAACGTCGTCGTCCGCGACCTCGCTTCGACCCTCGCCGCGCTCTACCGCGCCGACATCGACGCGACCGGCCAGCCGATGAGCCCGGACCCGTTCCTCGCGGTGAAGAACGCGATCGAGCACTACCGGATCGACGAGGTCCTGATCTCGACCTACACGGGGGAGACCTCGCGTTGGCTCGAGGAGGACCTGGTCGGCCGGGTCCGCGAGATCACCGAGAAGCAGGTCGAGCACATCGAGGTCGGCCGCCCCGCCGCCGCCGTCGCCGCCGCCGTGGCGGAGGGAGAGGAGAAAGAGCACTAGTGGAGAGCGCGACCGTCACCCTGGACCACGGCCACGCCGAGCACCACGGGCCGCCGGAGGCCAACCAGAGCTCGCGGATCGACCGCCAGACTCTCGGCATCCTCCTCTTCATCATCTCCGAGGTGATGGTGTTCGGGGCCTTCTTCGCCTCGTACTTCTTCCTCCGCGTCGTCGTCAACCCGGCCCACTGGCCGCCGGAACCGTACGAACTGCCGGTCGCGGTCGCGGGCCTCAACACGGCGATCCTGGTCTCCTCGAGCTTCACCGTCCACTACGCCCTCGAGTCGATTCGCCGCGGCAACCGGACCGGCATGAAACTCGGCCTCCTCCTCACCTGGATGCTCGGCGCCACCTTCCTGTTCATCCAGATCAACGAGTACGCGCACATCGGCTTCAGCGCCCGCGACCTCTCCTTCGGCACGATCTTCTACAGCCTCACCGGCCTGCACGGAGCCCACGTCTTCGTCGGCCTGCTGCTGCTCAGCTTCGCCACGATCCGCGCCTTCCGCGGCCACTTCGGCCCCGAGCCGGAGGATCACCTGGGTGTCGAGGTGCCCGGGATCTACTGGCACTTCGTCGACATCATGTGGCTGATCGTCTTCCTTACCGTTTACGTGCTGTAAGACCGGGGCGGACGCTGCAAACCGGCGCCTGGGGGTGTCCTCGGTCGCTCAGGTCGGGTCACGCACTATTAGTGCGCTCCCCTCCCTTCGCTCCCTGCGTCCTACCCAGGCTTCGTTTTCGCGCCCGTGCGTGGTTCGGGTCAGGGACGGATGTGAGCAGGAAATCCCCGGCGGGACTGAGAGACTGACGCCGTGAGGATCAACGAGGAGGCGGTCTTCAAATGGGTGCTGATCGTCGGAGCGGTTGTTGCGTTCCTGGTCGCGGTGACGCTGCTGACGACGCCACTGGTGGGCGCGATTCTGCTCGGGCTCGCGATGATCGCGGGGTGCGTGCACGCGTACCGGTGGGCCGTGCGCAAGCGGCGCGAAAGTCGCGACTGAAGATTTTGTTTTGCTGACGATTCGTTGCATCTCTTCCGCTACTGTGCTTGCATGGCCGTGACGACGATGAGAGACCGGTGGACCGACGAGCGGCTCGACGACCTGAACGGCAAGGTCGGCGACGGCTTCCGCCGGGTCGATGACCGCCTTGTCCAGATCGACCGGCGATTCGAGCAGGTGGATCAACGCTTTGTGCAGGTGGACCTGCGTTTCTCGCAGGTCGAAGCGCGCCTCGACACGATCCAGCGGACGATGACCCACGGCTTCATCGCCCTCTTCGGCACTCAGATCACGCTGTTTCTCGGCACGCTCGGCTTCATCGCGGTGCACTGACCGGCGACACCCGGCGCCAGACCTCCAGGACCGCCAGCGTGAAGGCGATCGGGACGGTCGAGGGGAGCACGTCGAGGGTGAAGAAGAGGAGGTCGAAGGCGCAGCCGGCGACGGCGGCGACGATGGCGCCTCGGAGCTGCCAGCGGCGGTCGCCGGCGAGCAGGGCACCGAGGGTGGCGGCGATGAAGATGTCGCCGAAGCCCATCACCGCCGAGCCGAAGTGGACGAGCTGGAGGCGGGGCAGGTTGGCGGCGGGGGCGACCGCGTTGAGGACGCCGTTGGGCTGCTGCAGCAGTTCGGTGCCGACCAGGTAGGCGTCGATCGCCGCCATCGCCAGGATCCCGAGTTTCAGCCAGCGCGAGGGCACCACGCAGGCGAGCAGCCAGCCGAGGGTGACGCAGGCGAGCGCCGAGAGGGCCGTCGCCGCGGTGTCGCCGCCGAAGGTCCCCTCGGCCGCCCAGGCGAGGGCGAAGAGCGGCACCGCCAGGAACGCCAGCCAGGGCCGGGCGCCGCGGACCACGGCGCCGAGGGCGAGCGCTGCGCAGGGGGGCACGAAGACCAGGGCCAGATAGGTGAAGAAGCGGGCGCTGGTGCTGTCGAGGGCGATCACGCCGATCGTGAGGATGATCGGCAGCGGCAGCCAGAGCGCCCACCAGCCGCTCCGCAGCCGCTCGAGGGCCGGCAGCTCGGCCGGGCGGGGGAGGGCGACTAAGAGCGCCTGGAGAAGGCTGAGGCAGCCGATCGAGAGCCAGAACGGGAGCACACCGGCTCAGATCGCTCCCGCCGGCGCGGCCTCGGCCTCGTCGCGGCGCTCGGGCGCTGCCGGCGCCGCTTCACCGCGCGGCTCGAGCCGGCCGGCGGCGGCGACGGTCCACAGCATCGCCAGCCAGTTTCCGGTGGCGATCGCGATGTGGACCCAGACGATCTCGGTCGGCAGTTCGAGGTACCACTGGAAGCCGCCGACGACGCCCTGCAGGGCCAGCAGGCCGAGGACCACGGTCAGGGGCTTGAGCGCCCGCCGGTCGCCGCCAGGACGGCGCAGAATGAGCCAAACGGCGATCGCCGCCAGGCCGTAGAGGGTGGCGATCAGGGCGTGGCGCTGGACCACCCATTCGAGCGTGCCGGTGCCCTCGAAGTCGAAGCGGTGGACGGGTTGTCCGGCGTGGGCGCCGGCGTGGGGCCCGGAGGCGGTCGCGATCGTCCCCAGCAGGATCGTCAGCTGGCCGAAGGGAATCAGCGCCCGCACCGACCAGACGCCGAGCCGGTCGCGCGAGCGCCGCCGCTCCCAGGGTTCGTAGCGCGAGCACCAGGCGAGAGCGAAGGCCGCGTCGAGCATCACCATCGAGAGGATGAAGTGAGACATCACCAGCCCCGGCGCCAGGTGGTACTTGACGACCAGGGCGCCGAGGATCGCCTGGCCGATCACCCCGAGCGGCAGCAGGCCGCCGAACAGCGCCAGGTGCCAGCGGTAGGGGCGGCGGAAGAAGGCGAGGACGGCGGCGGCGATCACCGCGATGCCGACGAACGCGGTCAGCACCCGGTTGCCGAACTCGATCACCGCGTGGGTTTCGAGCGGCGGCGTCGTGCCGCCGTAGCAGCGCGGCCAGTCGGGGCAGCCGAGGCCGGAGTCGGTGAGCCTGACGGCGGCGCCGGTGAGGACGATCAGGGCGAGGGCGGCGAGGGCGACCGCCGTCACCTGGGCGTAGCGGTGGGGAGAGATCTGAAGGCGGTCCCGCATCCCGGAGATCATCGCAGCGGCTGTTCGCCGCCTCCCCTCAGCCGCTCAGCCTTTTTCCTGGCCGGCGACTTCCTGCAGGTATTCGACGAGCTCTTCGAGTTCGTTGGCAGGAATGGTTTCGCCGAAGTTCTGCGGCATCACGTTCGCCGGGTAGCCCTTGGCGATTTCCTTGTTCGGGTCGACGATGTCCTCGTGGATCTTTTCAGCGCTCTGGCCGGGGAGGACTTCGTCGAGGTCGGGGCCGGTGACGCCGCTCGAGCCGGCGGCGGCGAGCGTGTGGCAGCCGCCGCAGCCGTTGTTGGCGAAGACCTGGGCGCCGGGGCCGCCTTCGACTTCCGGCGGCGCCGCGCCGGGCACGCCGGCGTACTTGCCGACGTAGGCGGCGACATCGTCGAGGTCGGTGCCCTCGACGATGTCGGAGGGCATCGAGGCGGCCGGATTGCCATTCGAGGGGCGCGGGTTCTCGACCTGGTTCCTGACGATCCCTTCGACCGTGGAGGAGTCGAAGCCGCCCGCCGCACGCGCGGCGGCGAAGGCGTCGTCCAGGTTCGGCCCGATCGTGCCGGTGGAGTTGGCGTGGGAGAGCGTGTGGCAGGCGCCACACTTCTGTAC
>DASXOF010000042.1:0-5355 GCA_036494495.1 Solirubrobacterales bacterium
CGGTCTTCTCACCCCCCTCACCCGCAAGTAAGGGGGGTGAGAAGACCGGCGGGTCCAAGGCGGCTGAAAAGGGCGCGACTTCGGGCGAAGCATCGGAATCGGGGTCGGAAGCGGGGGCTACGGATTCTCAGTCCGGAGCCTCGTCCTCCTCCCCGGCCTCGGCGACGATCTCCTCGGATCCGAAGAAGAAGCCGGCGAACGACGAAGGCGCCACGGCGAGCTCCGCCGCCCGGGACGCGGTCCCGAACGGTGCGCCGGCTGGGCCGGCGGCGCTGAAGGTGGCGCGCGAATTCGCCACGGGGTTCGTCGTCTACGAGACCGGCGGCGAAGCGGGCGACTTCCGGGAGGCGTTCAAGGCCACGGCGACGCCGAAGCTGACGAAGGCGCTGCTCGAACGGCCGCCGAAGCAGCCGGCCGGGCTGAAGGTGCCGCGGGCGAAGGTGCTGAACGTGGTCGCCGGGCCTTCGCAGGGCCGCGTCTACTCGGTGAGCGTCTCGCTGCTGCGGGTCGGGGTGACGAGCGAGCTGCGGCTGCAGATGGAAAAGGTCGACCCCGGCACGTCCGGCAAGCGCGTCGAATGGCGCGTCACCAACGTCCTCGGCTGATGGAACCGCGCCTGCGCAGAGGCCGCGCGGCGGCGGCTGTGGCCGCTGCGACGGTGGCGCTGGCGGTGCCGGTGGCGATCGCGCGGGCGGCGGAGCCGACCAGCCCCCCGGGCCAGGGAGCGATCCACGGCGACTCGGTCGAACAAGCGGCGTCGGCCTTCGCGCAAGGCGCCGAACTGAAGCAGCCGGAAGCGAAGGGGGAACACGGGGTCTCGCCGCTGGCGCCGGCGAAGCCGGTCGAGCCGGCGACCGAATCGCCGCAGAAGCCGCCGAACGGCGGCACCGACGCCGAAGCCACCGGCAAGCCCCAGCCCCAGAGCGAACCCTCCGCAGAAGAACTGGAAGCAGAACGGAAAGAAGGCGAAGAAGCAACCAACGCCCTCGGCTCCGAACCAAGCACCGCCTTCCAGATCCCCTCGCTCCCTTCCTCGGCCTGCGCCGCCACCGGAGTGCCGCCGGTATTGATCCCGATCTACCGGGCAGCTTCTACCCAATACGGCCTCGGCCCCCAGGGACCGGCGGTCCTGGCGGGGATAAACGCGGTGGAGACGGGCTTCGGATCCAACCTCGGTCCCTCCTCAGCGGGAGCAGAGGGCTGGATGCAGTTCATGCCGCAGACCTGGAGCGAATACGGCCTCGATGCAAACGGCGACGGGGTCGCCGATCCCGACAATCCCGAAGACGCGATCTTCGCCGCCGCCCGCTATCTCTCTGCGGCCGGGATGCCGGCTGACACCTACGGCGCGATCTATGCCTATAACCACGCCGACTGGTACGTCTCAGAGGTATTGGCCAATGCCGGTTGCTACGCCTCTGAAGTCGGCGACGCGGCCTTTACCTCCGGCAGCCTCGGTCCCCAGATCGAGGTATTGCACTGCGATCCGGCCAAGGGCTGGCGCAGGGAGATCCCGGCCGAATACATGGAAGCCTTCGAGTCAGCGGCGGGGCGCTATGAACTGGGACGCCGCGGGGTCTGGGCCCTGGCGGCGATCGCCCGCCTCGGCTCTGACTTCGGGCGGGGGATGAGCAAGGCGCAGATGAAGAGCGAAGGCCCACTCGGGCTCGATCCCTCCGAGTGGAAGCGCTTTGCCGTCGACGGCGATGGCGATGGCCATATCCGCCACGCAGACATCGCCGACTCCGCCGCCACCCTGGCGCGCTCGATCTGGGCCGCAGGGTCCCTCGAAGCCGGGATCTTTGCCCATAACCAGGCGCAGTGGTACGTGCAGGCGGTGCTCTCCGAAGCCTCCGAGATCGAAGGCGCCTGCAAGCTCTCCTACGTCGACTGGCGGGTCGCTCCGCTCGGCAGTGGCGAAGAAGTGCCTGGGGAACAGTCTGTTTTGAACCCCGATGGCTTGGCCTCTGCTCCGCGCTCTGCTCCCCCTGCCGTCAAGGCGGCGATCGCGGCTGCCAACTCGATCGCGACCACTCCGTATGTCTGGGGCGGAGGGCACGGGTCCTGGTACTCCTACGGCTATGACTGCTCGGGGGCGGTCTCCTTTGCGCTCTACGGGGCTGGATTGCTCGATACGCCGCTCACCTCCGGAGCTCTAGAGAGCTACGGGGAAGCTGGTCCCGGGCGCTGGATCACGATCTATGCCAACGCCACCCACACCTACATGGTGGTGGCGGGGCTTCGCTGGGACACGGTCGGCGATGCCGAAGGGACCGGGCCGCGGTGGCATGCGGAGCCTCCGTATCCCGAAGGGTTCGTGGTGCGGCATCCGGTGGGGTACTAGGCTTCGGGCCATGCCGACCTACGTGATGCTCACCAACCTCTCCGCCGAGGGCGTGCGGACGCTGAAGAACAACCCCGGCCGGGTCGCCGAGGTCAACAAGGAGGTCGAGCAGATCGGCGCCAAGGTGATCGCCCAGTACGCGACGCTCGGCCAGTACGACTTCGTCACCATCGTCGAGGCGCCCGACGCCGAGACGATGGCCAAGGTCTCGATCGAGCTCGGCTCGCGCGGCACGATGACCAGCCAGACGCTGAGCGCGATGCCGACCGAGGACCTCGCCGACTCGCTTTAGTGAAGGTCGCTCTCAAGTGAAGGCTCTGGTCGTCGGCAGCGGCGGTCGCGAGCACGCGCTGGTGCGGGCGCTGGCGCGCTCTGCCTCCTCGCCGGAGGTCTTCTGCGCGCCCGGCAACGCCGGCATCGCCGCCGACGCCGAGGTGCTGCCCGGGGTCGCCGCCGACGACCCGGCGGCGATCGTCGCCGCCGCCCGCGAGCTCGGCATCGACCTCGCCGTGATCGGCCCCGAGGCAGGGTTGGTCGCCGGCGCCGTCGACGCGCTCGAGGCGGCCGGCATCCCCGCCTTCGGCCCGACCAGGGCCGCCGCCGAGCTCGAGGGCTCGAAGGCCTTCGCCAAGGAGCTGATGAAGGAGGCCGGCGTCCCGACCGCCGGCCACGCGCTGCTGCGGAGCCGCGAGGAGGCCGAGGCGCACCTCGCCACCACCGCCTACCCGACCGTGCTGAAGGCCGACGGCCTCGCGGCGGGCAAGGGCGTGATCATCTGCGAGGGCGCGTCGGACGCCGCCGCCGCGCTCGACCTCTTCTTCACCGAGCGGCGCTTCGGCGAGACCACCGTGGTGGCGGAGGAGTTCCTCGACGGCGAGGAGCTCTCGCTGCTCGCCCTCTGCGACGGCGAGAACGTGGTGCCGCTCGCCCCCGCCCAGGACTACAAGCGGATCTTCGACGGCGACCAGGGGCCGAACACCGGCGGCATGGGCAGCTACTCCCCCGTCCCTGGCTTCGACGCCGCCGCGGTCGAGGCGATCGTCGACCGGGTCCACCGGCCGGCGGTGGCGGCGATGGCGGAGCGCGGCCTTCCCTTCCACGGCGTCCTCTACGCCGGCCTGATGATCGGCGCCGCCGGCCCCAAGGTGCTCGAGTTCAACGTCCGCTTCGGCGACCCCGAGACCCAGGCGGTGCTGCCGCGGCTGCGCTCCGACCTCGCCCAGCTCTTCCTCGCCGCCCGCGAGCCCGGTGGCCTCGCCGGCGCCCGGGCCGAGTTCGCGGAGGAGTGGGCGGTGACCCTGGTCCTCGCCTCGGCCGGCTACCCCGAGAGCTCCTCCAAGGGCGACGTGATCAGCGGCCTGGCGGAGGCGGCGGCGCTGGCCGAGGTCACCCACGCCGGCACGGCCGAGCGCGACGGCGGGATCGTCACCGCCGGAGGACGCGTGCTCAACGTCACCGCCCTCGGGGCCGACCCCGCCGAGGCGCGCGATCGTGCGTACGATGCGGCCAGCCGGATCTCCTTCGACGGGATGCAGATCCGCACCGACATCGCCGCCCGCGCGGTGACCAGGACCCAGACCCCAGCTAGCCCGACCAGCCCAGTCAGAGAGGAACGACCCCCGATCATGAGCGAGATCTCAGAGCCGCAGACCAGCGAACAGGTGATGGCCGAGGAGCTGGAGGAGATCGAGGAGCTCGACACCGAGCAGCCCCTGGTCGGGATCATCATGGGCTCGAAGAACGACATGGAGAAGATGCTCCCGGCAGAGAAGTACCTGCAGGAACAGGGCATCTCCTGCGAGGTCCGGGTTATGAGCGCCCACCGCGACCCGGAGCTGGTCAGCGACTACTGCACCAACGCGAAGATGCGGGGGATGAAGGTGATCATCGCCGGCGCCGGGATGTCGGCGGCGCTGCCCGGGGTCGCCGCCGCCCACACCGAGCTGCCGGTGATCGGCGTGCCGATCCTCGGCAAGAGCCTCGGCGGCCTCGACGCGCTGCTCTCGGCGGTGCAGATGCCGCCCGGGATCCCGGTCGCCTGCGTGGCGATCGACGGGGCCAAAAACGCCGGCGTGCTGGCGGCGCGGATCATCAACGTCTGAGCGCCTGAACGCCGACCCTGGCCAAACGGCCAGTTTCCGGTTAGGGTCCCGCTCGATGGTTCTCTACACCTGCGGGCAGAAGACCTCGGGACCGGCCTTCGCGCACCCGTGCGGCAAAGCCGGCAAGGCGCTCGACGCGGCCGGCTACGAGTACGAGATCAAGACCGTCGGCGGCTACCGGATGATGCCCTGGACCTGGGGCAAGCGCAGCGCCGATCGCGAAGAGGTGAAGAAGCTCTCCGGCACCAACGAGGTGCCGATCCTCGTCCTCGACAACGGCGAGGTGGTGTCCGGCTCCGGGGCGATCGCGAGCTGGGCGAAGGAACACCCGGCCTCGCCGGCCAAAGCTGGCGCGTAAGTAGCCGAATAGGCGACTATCGCGCCAATCAGGCGCCGATCCGGTAGGCCGCGACCGGCTCCGCCTTGCCCTTCAGGGCCAGCTCGATCGGCTCGCCGGGCGTCGAGTCGAGGCGCTCGACCAGGCGCGCCGAGGCGACGATCTCGCCGCCCGCCGCCTCGCCCTGCAGCCGCGCCGCGACGTTGACGACGTCGCCGATCGCGGTGAAGTCGCTGTAGGAGCCGCCGCCGACGTTGCCGACGAAGGCCTCGCCGTAGTCGAGGCCGATCCCGACCTCGACAAAAGGCCCCTCCTCGCTGCCGTAGCCGACCTCAGCGAGCAGCTCGCGCGACTGCTCCAGCATCGTCGTCGCCGGGTCGTCGAGCCCTCCGTACATCGGCAGATAGAGCGCCATCACCTCGTCGCCGATCAGCTTGTCGATGATCGCCTCCGGGAAGAGGACGTCCTCGGCGCAGGCGTAGAAGCGCCGCAGCAGCGTGCTGACCTCCTGTGGGTCGCTGCGCTCGGTGAGGCTGGTGAAGCCGCGCAGGTCGGCGAAGAGGACGCCGGTC
>DASXOF010000043.1:0-2903 GCA_036494495.1 Solirubrobacterales bacterium
CGGAGCTCGACCGGGGCGCCAGCCGAACTCGCTTCAGCCGTCAGGCCGAGTGAGGAGGCAGTGCCGACCGCCGCCTACCGCCAACCTCCGCCAGCTGGACCCTCGCCAGCCCACAAACCACTAGCCAGTCGGCGCCAGCTCCAGCACTTCCCAAGGCCCCTCGCCACACATCGGCTGCGTACGCCCTGTCAGCCAGTCCGCCTGCAAATCGTCGTAATGCCTGCTGGCCGGGTGCCCCGACTGGCCGGTGAACATCTGCCAGCGGGAGCGGTCTGGCGCGACCGGGTCGGCGACCATCCGCCAGCTCGGCCCCCAGACCGCCCGGTAGGGGTCGTTGGGGTCGTAGGCGACCTGGCTGACGGTCTCCTGGGCGCCGCCGGCCCGCAGGCGACGGTTGAGGATCCGGTGCAGCAGCGGGTTGGCGTCGCCGAGCGGGTGCGGGAACTCCATCTCGTGGACGCTCCCCCAGCGCCAGCCCTCGGGGTCGGGGCCGAAGCGGTCGCTGAGGTCGTCGAGCGCACCCGACAGCGCTTCCAGGGCCAGGTCTTCCCAGGGCCGGCCGATCAGCCGCGGGTCCTCTTCCTCCCACAGCGCCATCAGGTGCGAGTGCCAGCGCCAGGGCGAGGTGCTGTGGGGGGTGAAGCCGTTGTCGGCGCGGTCGAGCCAGCGCTCGCCGAGGTCGCGGTCGCCGATCGCCGCCCGCGCCACCTCGCGGGCGAGCCGCAGGATGAAGGCCTGGTAGATCGTGCCGGCGACGGTGTCGGGGTCGAGCCGCCCGTCCCAGGAGCGCAGTCGCTCGATCGCCGAGCGCTCGCGCTGGCCGCGCGGGTGCAGGCGGCTGAGCCGGCGCGCCGCCTCCAGCCCCGGCAGCGAGAGGACGTCGGTCTGCATCGCCTCGAAGTCGTTCAGGTCGTGGCGCTCGCGCTCGCCCAGCATTTCCTCGATCCGGCGGGCGCGGAAGCCGTCGAGCCACTCGCTGGTGATGTGGTGCGGGTACTCGTCGCCGACGATGCGGTTGTTGGCGGTGACGAGGAACCCGCTCGGCGGGTCGACCACCTCCGGCAGCTCGTCGTAGGGGATCAGCCCCTCCCACTCGAACTCGCCGTCCCAGCCGGGCTTCGGCAGGTCGGGGCAGTCGCCGCGACGCAGCGGCAGGCGGCCGATCAGCTTGTAGCCGATCGAGCCGTGGCGGTCGGCCCAGACCATGTTCGAAGGCGGCGAGGTGTGGCCCTCGAGCAGCGCCACCAGCTCCGGGCCCGACTCGACCGCGAGCACCTCGAGCATGCCGTCGAAGGCGGTCGATTCGCGCAGCGCCGTCCAGGCCAGGGCCAGCGGCTCGGCCTCGTCGGCACCGAGGGCGGCGTTGACGATCGGGCCGTGGTGGGTCGAGCGCACCACCAGCCGCTCTGACGCGCCGCCCTTGACCGGGATCTCCTCCTCGACCAGCTCGAGCGGCCGCCACTCGCCCTCGAACAGGTACGTGTCGCCTTCGACGCGCTCGATGAAGAGGTCCTGGGTGTCGCCCATCACGTTGGTGATCGTCCAGGCGACGTCGTTGTTCTGGCCCATGTAGATGCTGGGCATCCCCGGCAGCGAGGCGCCGCGGACGAAGCGGCCGCCATGGCGCAGCTCGATCTCGAACCAGATGCCGGGCATGCTCGGCGGCAGGTGCGGGTCGCCGGCGACGAGCGGCGAGCCGGTCGCCGAGCGCTCCCCGGAGACCGCCCAGTTGTTGGAGCCGCTGGCCTCGGCGGCGAGCCCGAGCGCGCGCCGCACGGCGTCGATCTGGCCCGCCATCGCGACCCCGTCGCCGCTCCACGCTTCCTGGGTGACGATCGGGTTGTCGCGCGGGTAGGTGGGGTCGAGCCGCGCCGCCAGCTCGGGGCCGAGCTCGCGGACCATGTCGGCCCGGACCAGCTCCCGCTCCCAGTTGGTCGAGAGGCCGAAGGCGAGCAGCTTGCCGAGGCTGAGGATGTCGACCGGCTGCCACGGCTCGAACTCGAGGCGCAGGAGCTGCATCTCGAAGGGCGGCGCCGGCGCCGCGGCGGCGGCTGCGTTCACCCCGTCGCAGAACCGCTGCAGCCGCGCCCGCAGCTGCGGGTCGAGCTCCTCCACCTCGCGCTCGGCCACCCGGCGGATCCCCAGGGTCAGCATCAGCCGGTCGACCGGCAGCGTCTCGGCACCGGCGAATTCCGAGACCCGGCCCCGCACCACGCGCCGGTAGAAGTCCATTTGCCAGAGCCGTTCCTGGCCGTGGCAGAAGCCCTCGGCGAAGTACAGGTCCTCGAGCTCGGCCGCCTCGACGTGGGGAACGCCCCAGCGGTCGCGCCGCACCGTCACCCGACCGTGGAGGCCCGGCAGCTCGATCGTCCCCGCCGTCTTCGGCAGCGGCCGCCGCGCCAGCCAGTGCCAGGCCGCCGCGGTCCCGGCCGCAAACAGCCCCGTGCCGGCGACCCCGGCGAACGCCCCGGCCCGCGCCGCCCGCTTCCCCACCGACCGCCCCGAACGCTTCCCCACCGACCGCTTCATACGTCTTGTGTATCAGGTCTGGCCAGGCGGCCAGGGGCATGCAGCGCGACTTTCGGACCGCTGGGGGTTCTTCTCGGTGCAAATCGGTCAGGCAATTCATGGAGGCGAAGGATGTGTAAGCGGATCTATGCGGCAGGGTCTTGGGCGAAGACAGCAATTGTCACCGTGCTTGCGGTGTCCGCGCTACTCGTGGCTGCGGCTCCCGCGGCAGCCAAGCAGAGCGGCCACTTGGACCCATCGTTCGGAAACAACGGCAAGCTGATGCTTTCCGCACGACAACTGGGTGGACGAGTCGACCTCGAATCGTTGCCACCCAAGCTCCTGCCCCGCGGAAAAGGCCGCTTCCTCTTCGCCTACAACAACCGCCTGCTGGG
>DASXOF010000044.1:0-10980 GCA_036494495.1 Solirubrobacterales bacterium
CTGGCTCGACGGCGCCCAGCAGATCCTCGCCGACGGCGCGACGCGAATGTACGGCGAAACGATCCAGATGCCGCAGACCTATCTCAAGGCCGGCATCTACCGCTCGCAGTACAGCAGCGGGGTCAGCATCGTCGAACACGACGACATCGTCGTCGGCACCAGCCTCGCAGCGGTCAATACTTACTAGGGATTCGCCCCTCAAACTGGGGTTTAAAGCCCCCTCGGCGGCCGTTATTTTTCAAGGGGCCCCGGCAGCTCCCCCTTGACTAAAGCCTGCCGGCGCAACAGACGATACGGAACCACGGCGGTATCTCGGACCCGCCGAGACCGTGAACCGCCCCAAGGGCTGACTCGAAGAGATAACTGACGATGGAGACTTCAACCGCAGCGCGCTCCCACAGCGGTGGGGGCGTCGGCCTCCGGCTCGAGGCATCGCCCAGGGCCCGGCGCCGCGGCGTCGTCCTCGGCCAGCGCCTCTGGGTCGCCGACGGACTGGCCGGCTTCCTCGCCGGGCTGATCGCCTCGCTGCTCGTCGCGCCGGGCGAGAGCCTGGCGACGATCGTCGGCTTCGCGGTCGCCGTCGCCGCGCTCTGGACCTTCGCCGCCTTCAGCCTCGGCCTCTACCGCGGCGAACAGCTCGCCTCCTGGGCCTCGGCCCTGGGCGAACTGCCGGCCTTCTTCGTCGCCCTGGTGCTGCTCAGCTGGCCGGTGCTGGGGATCGCCTGGCTGTTCTCGCTCCCCCACCCGGCGCTGCTGACGCTGATCGCGGTCGCCCTGATCGCCGGCCTCGACACGCTCGGGCGGACCACCGTGCGCGCTCGCATCCACCGCGCCCAGGACCTGCGCCAGCGCACCCTCGTGCTCGGCTCCGGCGTCGTCGCCGGGCAGCTAGTGAAGAAGCTGCGCAACAACGACCAGTACGGCCTCGTGCCGGTCGGGATCGTCGACGACGAAGTCCACGACGTCGGCGGCACCGAACTGCCCTGGCTCGGCCGCTTCGACCAGCTCGGCAAGATCCTCGAGAGTGAGAACGTCGACCGGGTGATCATCGCCTTCTCCCGCGCCGGCCACGTCGAACTGCTGGAGGCGATCCGCACCTGCCGCGACGCCGGCGTCGCGATCGACGTGGTGCCGCGCCTGTTCGAGTTCCTCGACGGCGCCCGCTCGCTCGACCAGGTCGGCGGCCTGCCGCTGATCTCGATGGGCCCGGCCCACCTGACCCGGACCGCGGGCGTCGCCAAGCGGATCGTCGACGTCGCCGGCTCGGCCATGGCGCTGCTTGTGTTCTCGCCGGTGCTGATCGCGATCGCGATCGCGATCAAGCTCGAGTCGCGCGGCCCGGTCTTCTTCCGCCAGGAACGGGCGGGCCGCAACAAGACCGCCTTCAAGCTGCTCAAGTTCCGCTCGATGTACGTCGGCTCCGACCAGCGCAAGGACGAGCTCGAGGAGCAGAACGAAGCCGGGGACGGGGTGATGTTCAAGATCCGCGACGATCCCCGCGTCACCCGCGTCGGCAAGTTCCTGCGCCGCACCTCGATCGACGAGCTGCCGCAGCTGGCCAACGTGCTGCGCGGCGAGATGAGCCTGGTCGGCCCGCGCCCGCTGATCTTCGAGGAGGCCGAAGAACTCGAGGACTGGCACCTGCGCCGGGTCGAGCTGCGGCCTGGGCTGACCGGCCCCTGGCAGATCTACGGCCGCTCGCAGAGCCCCTTCCAGGAGATGGTCCGCTTCGACTACCAGTACGTCGCCGGTTGGTCGCTTGCGCGCGACATCGAAATCTTGCTCGCGACCCTGCCCGCCGTACTCTCGGGCCGGGGCGCGTACTGAGGCTGTGGCAGCCGCCGCGCCGAATCCGAAGCGTAAGGTGAACCCAGTGAATCGAGCTGAAGCGAACGAGCAGACCCCGGCCCTGACCCGGGGGCTGGCGGTCGCTCGCCGCCACTGGGTGGTCGTCCTGGTCTGCCTCCTCACCGTCCCGATCGTCGCCTTCGGCTACTCGAAGATGCAGACGAAGGAATACACGGCCTCGGCCTCGCTGCTGTTCGCCAACGCCAACCTGCAGTCGCAGATCTTCGGCCTCACCCCGCCCAACTCGGTCGAACCGATCCGCGAAATGGCGACCAACCTGAAACTCGCCTCGTCAGACGAGATCGCCGTTCGCACCGCCGCGGCGCTGCCCAACGCCGGGCTCGACAGCGACGAAGTCCGGGAAAAGATCAGCGTCGCCGCCGAAGGCGAATCGGAACTGATCGGCATCTCCGCAACCGATGCAAGCCCCCGGCTGGCGGCGCGGCTGGCCAACGAGTTCGCCGAACAGTTCATCGATTACAGCCGCGAAGTGGAAAGCGCCAAGCTCGTTCGCGCGCAGAAACTGACCGAAGCGAAGCTGGAAGCCCTGCCGCCGGCCGAACTCGAAGGCCAGACGGGCGAAAGCCTCGCACGGCAGGCGCGGGAACTCGAAACCCTGGCGACGATCGAGACGGGCCGCGCCGAACTGGCGCAGCGGGCGACCGTGCCGGAAGCGCCGTCCTCGCCGCAGACCAAACGCAACGTCGCGCTCGGGGTCCTGCTCGGCATCATCCTCGCGGTCGGCGTCGTCCTCCTGCTCGAGCAGATCGACCGCCGGATCCGCGATCCCGAAGAGCTCGAAGCGATCTACGGGGTGCCGATCCTCGGCACGATCCCCGAGAGCGCCTCGATCGCCCGCCACGACGGGCTCACCCACCCCGAGGCCGATCCGGCCGCCGAGGAGGCCTTCCGGATGCTGCGCGCCAACCTGCGCTACTTCAACGCCCGCAGCGAAACCGGGTCGATCCTCTTCACCTCGGCGGCGCCGCAGGACGGCAAGACCGTGGTCTCCTGGAACGTCGCCTTCGCCGAAGCCGCGGCCGGCCAGAGCGTGCTCTGCATCGAGGCCGACATGCGCCGGCCGACGATGGCCCGCGAGCTCGGCTTCTCGACCGAGGTCGGGCTCGGGCTGGTGCTGGCCGAATCGCTCGACGCCCGGGGCGCGATCAGGCGGATCAACGGGGTCGACCTGCTGCCGGCCGGGCCGCTGCCGCCGAACCCCGGCGAGCTGCTCGGCTCGCGCCAGATGCGCGAGCTGCTCGACTGGGCCCACGCCCGGTATGACCGGGTGATCGTCGACACCCCGCCGGCGACCCTGACCGCCGACGCCCTGCCGCTGGTCCGCCAGGTCGGCGGCGTGGTGATCGTCTCCCGGCTCAAAGCGAGTACCCGCGACAGCGCCGAGCGCCTGCGCGACCAGCTCGAGAACCTGAAGGCGCCGCTGCTCGGCGTCGTCGTCAACCGCACCTCCCGCCCGCCCCGCTCCAGCTATTACCAGGCGGAAAGCGGCGCGGCGCGCTTCGAGGTCAGCAACGGCCACCCCCCGCAGTCACCGGCACGCTCCGGCTCGGGCAAAAAAGGCCAGCGCGCGCGCGTCGCCCGCAGCCGCAGCGACGCTGGCTAGGCGGTGACGGCAACGATGCCGGCAACCCCGCACGGCACCCGGGTCGAGCTGCTCGGCTCCCCCCTCGACGTCGTCGACATGGACGAAGCGGTGGCGCGCTGCGAGCGGGCGATCGCCGCCGGCGAGTACCTGCAGCACATGAGCGTCAACGCCGCCAAGCTCGTCGCGATGAGGTCCGACAGGGAGCTGCGCGAGGCGGTCAACAGCTGCGAGCTCGTCACCGCCGACGGCCAGAGCGTGGTCTGGGCCGCGCGCCTGTTCGGCATCCGGCTGCCCGAACGCGTCGCCGGCATCGACCTGATGCAGCGCATGCTGGGGGCGGCAAACGAGCGTGGCTACCGCGTCTACTTCCTCGGCGCCAAGCAGGAGGTGCTGGAGAAGGCGATCGGCCGCCTGCGCGAGCGCTACCCGGAGCTGGTCGTGGCCGGCTCCCAGCACGGCTACTTCGGCGACGAGGAAATCGACGCGGTCGCCGAGGCGATCCGCGAGTCGAAGCCGGACGTCCTCTTCGTCGCGATGAGCTCGCCGCGCAAGGAGCACTTCCTCGGCCGGCTCGGGCCGAGCCTCGGGGCGGCGTTCGCGATGGGCGTCGGCGGCTCGGTCGACGTGATCGCCGGGGTGACCAAGCGGGCGCCGGTGGTGCTGCAGCGGGCCGGGCTCGAGTGGGCCTACCGGATGGCGCAGGAACCGCGGCGGCTCGCCAAGCGCTACCTGCCGACCAACGCGAGCTTCGTCGGCATGGTGCTGCGCGAGCGCTTCACTCGGCGTTCGAGTGCACCTGGTGGCGTCGCAGCCGCCGCACCAGCGGACGCAGCTGCGAGAACAGAGCCAGCCGACCAGCGAGACTGAGCTTCGCCCGGTAGCGGGCGACGGTGTCGCGGTCGTCGATCGTCAGCCGCGGGATCGAGAGCGGCCCGGCGTCGCGCTGCGACTCGATCGGCAGGGTGAAGGCGAAGCGGTACCCGGCCGCGGCGGCGGCCCGCTCGACCCGCTCGTCCCAGGCGCCGAAGGGGTAGGCGAGCGTGTCGCAGCGACCGAGGCGGGCGGCGACGAGACGCCGCGACCCCTCGAGCTCGTGGCGCAGCTCCTCGTCGCCCAGCTTCGTCAGGCGCGGGTGGGTGAGGGTGTGGCTGCCGATCTCCCAGCCGCCGGCGGCGAGCTCCTCGGCCATCTCCCAACTGATCGAGCGCATCACCTCGGGGTGGCGCCTGACCTCGCCGGCGACCTCGGGCCAGGCCAGCGGCGAGCCGCTGTCGAGGTGCCGGGGCAGGACGAAGAGGAAGCCGGTGAAGCCATGGCGGGCGAGCAGCGGCGCGGCGACCTCGTAGGTGTCGAGGAAGCCGTCGTCGAAGGTGAGGAAGGCGTGGCGGCCGCCGAGCCGGCGACCGGCGGCGAGCGCCTCGAGGTCGGCCCTGCCGCCGCTGCGGTAGCCCTTGGCGGCAAGGAAGTCGAGCTGGCGCTCGAAGACCGCGGGCGACATCGAGAGGAACGGCGGGCCGTTATCGGCGAGCGCGTGGTAGCCGAGGAAGGCGGCGTCGCGGGTCTTGCCGAGCTGCTGCCAGGCCCTCATGCCGCCAGCTCCCGGTAGAGGGCGTCGAGCTGTCCCCAGATCGCCTCCTCGCTCATCGCCGCGGCGCGGCGGGCGGCGCCGGCCCCGAGCCGGGCGCGGAGCTCGGGGTCGCCGAGGAGCCGCTCGAGCGCCGCTGCCAGCGCGGCCGGGTCGCCGGGCTCGACCAGGAGCGCCTCGGCGCCGTCTGCGACGACGTCGGGCACGCCCCCGACCCGGGTGGCGACGATCGCCCGTCCCCAGGACATCGCCTCCAGGAGCGCCACCGGGAGGCCCTCTGAGATCGATGGCAGGACGAAGATCGCCGCCGCGGCGAACTGCTGCCGCTTGGCCGCTTCGTCGAGCCAGCCGCCCCAGGCGACGTTGGCCTGCCGCGCGCCGAGGTCCTCCAGGGCGGGCGGCGGCTCGCCCGGCCCGTAGAGGGCGAAGCGGTCCTCGGGGCGCGCGGCGGCGACGGTCCCGAGCGCCGCCACCAGCGCCTCGCCCCCCTTGGCGGGGTCGGCGAAGCCGCCGAGGTAGAGCACCGTGGCGCCGCCGGGGGCGCCGACGTCGCTGCCGCCGTCCTCGACCGCCGGCGCCGGGTTCGCCAGCACCCCGATCCCGGTCACCCCGAAGCAGCGTTCGAGCGCCAGGGCGCTGCCGCTGGAGACGGCGACGGTGCGGGTCGCGCGGCGCATCGCCGCGGCGAAGAGCGAGCGGCGCAGGCCGTCGAGGCGGGCGACGAAATCCTCGATGTCGCCGGGGCCGGCGTGGATCTGCAGCAGCACCGGCCGCCGCAGCGCCCGGGCGATGAAGACGCAGACGGACTTGCGGTAGAGGCTCCCCCGCACCGCCCCCTGGACATGGACGATCCGGGTCCCCCGCCCCAGGCACCAGAGCACCAGTTCCACCAGGGCGCCGAGGAAGCGCAGCAGCCGCCGCGGCGCCGAGACGAGGGCGTAGGTGACGATCATCCGGATCCGGTAGCGCTCCGCCAGCGGCGAGGCCAGCAGCGAGCGCAGCACCTCCGCCATGCCCCCCGGCCCGCGGGGGTCGAGGCTGACGCAAGCGACCATTGGCCCGCGGGGTTGCTTGCTGGAGCTGGTCATCGTCCGAGGGTCGACCTGGCGGCGCATCATAATGGCTGCCTTGACCACTGAGGCGGAGACCGAGGCGACGGCCGTACGCGGGCCGGGCCGGGCAGCGGGCCTCGTGATCCAAACCAAAAGGGCGTTCTGGTCGATGGTCGGCGGCTCCCTCGACTTCTCGCCGCAGCCCCTGGGGCGCCACATCGACCCCCAGCGCGTCGCCGGCTACTACTCGGACCTGAGCGGCAAGACCCGCCTCTCGCTCGAGGAGATGAAGGGCACCGAATACGACTGGGTGATCCCGCTCGCCCAGGTGGCGCTGGGCTACTGGGAGCGGCACCTCGACGGCGAGGACACCAAGGCCGAGTTCCTCGACGTGGCGGCCTGGCTCGTCGAGCGCTCCGAGCAGACCGAGGTCGGGCTCGTCTGGCCCTGCTGGCCGGCGGTGCCCAAGTACGGCCTCGGCCCGGGCTGGATCTCGGCGATGGGCCAGGGCCAGGCGATCTCGGTCCTCCTCCGCGCCCACGCCCTGACCGGCGAGGACCGCTACCTGCGGCTCGCCGAGCAGGCCTTCGGCCCCCTGCGGACGCCGGTCTCAGACGGCGGCGCCCAGCGGGAATTCGACGGGGTCACCGTCCTCGAGGAGTACCCGACCACCAAGCCCTGCGCGGTCCTCAACGGCTGGATCTTCGCCCTCTGGGGAGTCCACGAGCTGAGCCTCGTCAGCTCCGACCCCGAGTCCCGCCAGCTCTTCGACCGCAGCGCCGCCGGCGTGGTCGAGCTCCTCCCCCGCTACGACAACGGCTGGTGGTCCCTCTATAGCCTCTACGACCACGGCCGCCCCGACCTCGCGAAGCCCTTCTACCAGCGCCTCCACCCCGTGATGCTCGAAGGCCTGGGCCTGATCACGGGCGAGGAGACGCTGAGACGCTACGCCGAGCGCTGGCGGGCCCAGGACACGCACCTAGGCGTCGCCCGAGCCGGCGCCGACAAGCTCGTCTTCCGCGCCGCCCGCGCCCTCCACGCCCGCCGGTAAGGCAAGACGGCCTCTTCCGATGAGGTTGCCTTTTCACGCGTATATCGCCTGAAAAGGCAACCTCATCGTCGGAGCCGCTCCGAGGAAGCGCGACTAGGAGTCGGGAGGGCGGCCGACCTCTTCGGGCTCTTCGTTCCGGGAATGGCCGAAGGCAGCCGCCAGCACCAACCCCGTGGCCAGCGGCCCCACGTATTCCAGCGACCCGTTGACCACGCCGAAGGTGAGGATCGGGAGGAGGATGATCGGCGAGGAGCCTGAGCGCAGCAGGCCGGTCCAGATCGCGGCCCAGGCGGCGAAGCCGACGACGCCGAACTGGACCAGGACCTCGACGATGTCGCTGTGGCCGATCAGCTCCTTGCCCATCGCCGCGAGCTCGAACTTGGGGATCGAGCGCAGGCCGGTGCCGAAGACCCAGGCCACCGGCCCGGCGGCGTTCCAGGCGTTGAGGGCGACCGTCCAGATCAGGCCGCGGCCCGAGCCGGCGCTGGAGAAGGACGAGAATTCATTGGCGTTGGAGGCGAAGCGCTCGGTCACCACGTTGAGGGCGCCGGTGGCGAAGGCGACGATCGCGATCAGGCTGAGGACCAGGACCGCTTTCATTTTCACCTCGGATTTGAAGAGGAAGGCGAAGAGGGCCACCGCCAGGCCGATCAGGGCCGAGCGGACCCCGGTCAGCGCCGCCGGCACCGCCCCCAGCCCGAAGCCCGCCACCTTGCCGAGGTTGGTGCGGTTGCAGAGGCCGGCGCAGGCGATGATCATCGTCATCAGCGCCAGCGGATGGGGGGCCTCGCCGGTGAAGCCGAGGCGCTCGCCGGCGTGGTAATAGGTCCCGACCTCGCCGAGGCCGGCGGCGATGATGCAGCCGTGGACGATCATCGCGGCGACGCAGCTGCCGTAGACCGGCTTCCTGAAGCGCGGCAGCAGCTCCTGGCCGCGGACCGAGGTGGTGGCGAGGCCGATCATGATGAAGACGATCTCCTTCGCCCACTGGATGTACTGTTCCTGATCGGTCGCGAAGCAGAAGTGGGCGGTGATCACGGCGAAGAGGAAGAAGGCCGCGATCGGCAGCAGCCGGGACTTGAATTCCAGCGGCCAGACCAGCGCCAGCAGCACCACCGCGCCGCCGAACGCGGCCAGCGTCCCGACCTGGTTCGGCGCTTTGCCTTCGAAGATCACCAGCCACGGCAGCAGTGCGAAGGCCGACGCCGCGGCGGCGAAGAGGCCGTAGCGGGCGATCGCGATCCCGACCCCCAGGGCGCCGAGCAGGAGCGCGGCGTAGACCGGCGATTTCGCCGCCAGGACGCCGATCAGGAGCGCGCCGGCAGCCGCCACCCCGGCAGCGAGCAGATCCCCCCGCGAGGGGTGAGCGAGGCGGTTCATCGCCTTTGGATACGCCGGTAGATTGCCACGGGCCGTCAAAGTTATCGGCGCGGCGCCCGATCGACCCAAACCGCATGAAAAGAATCCTCCAGCGCAGCCGGGACGGCTATCGCGAGCTCGCCGGCGGCCTGGCATCGACGTTCGGGCGCACCGTCGACTTCGCCCCCCAGCCCCTGGGCCGGCACCTCGAGCCCGCCGGCCTCGGCGGCTACTACTGCGACCTCCGCCACAAGGCACGCCACGCGGTCGCCGGGATGCCGGTCGACGGCTTCGGCGAGCGCGACGAGTGGGTGATCCCGATCGCCCAGGCGGCGCTCGGGTACTGGGACCTGCGGATCGAGGGCGAGCCGGTCGAGCGCGAGTTCCTCGGCCTCGCCGACTGGCTGCTCGACCATCGCGAGCCGGCAGCCGGAGGCAGCGCCTGGCGAACCGCGTTCGCAGTGCCGAAGTACGGGCTCGGGCCCGGCTGGATCTCGGCGATGGCGCAGGGCCAGGCGATCTCGGTCCTGCTCCGCGCCCAGCGGCTGAGCGGCGAGACCCGCTACCTGGAGGCGGCGCGCGAGGCGCTGCCGCCGCTGCTGACGCCGGTCGCCGAGGGCGGCGTCCAGCGCACGCTCGAAGGCACGACCGTGCTCGAGGAGTACCCGACGCCGGCGCCGCTGGCGGTGCTGAACGGCTGGATCTTCGCCCTCTTCGGAGTCCACGAGCTGGCGCTGGTGGACGGCGACGGCGAAGCCCGCCAGCTGTTCGAGCGCAGCGCCGCCGGCGTGGTCGAGCTGCTGCCGCGCTACGACAACGGCTGGTGGACCCTCTACAGCCTCGGCCGCCACGGCGGCGCCGCCGACCTCGCCAAGCCCTTCTACCAGCGCCTGCACCCGGTCCTGCTCGAAGCGCTGGCGCTGATCCACCCCGACCCGGCCCTGCCCGCCTACGCCGCCCGCTGGCGCGCCCAGCTCACCCGCCGCGCAACCCTTCGCGCCACCGCCGACAAGCTCGCCTTCCGACTCCGGCGGCAGCTGGGCTGACCGCAGGTCCGCTCAGACCGGCTCGCGCTCGAGGGCTGCCTGCACCAGCGAGTCGGCGTAGAGCAGCCAGCCGAGGTGGTAGGAGCGGCACTCGAGCAGCATTTCCAGGTTCTCGGGCGCCGCGGTGACGCGGTCGCCGGCCAGTCGCGGCGCCAGCGAGCGGGTGAACATGCGGGCGAAGTTGAGCTGCGAGACGCCGTAGATTCCGTCGGCCTGGCTGCCGCGGCGCTGGATGCAGCGGGCGATCGAGATCGGCTCCTGGGAGACCAGCGAGGTCCCGAGCTCGTTCGCTCCCAGCTCCCACTCGACGCCGAGCGCCAGGGCCTCGCGGAAGCCGCCGATGCCGAGCCGCTCGAGCTCCATCAGGCCGAGGAACGCCATCCCGTCCTGGTGGACCGAGTAGACCGGGTAGCCCTCGACGACGGTGCGCTCGCGGGTCGAGTAGATCCACCACCACTGGCCGAGCGGCCCCTGCGCGTCGACGATCCGCCGCGCCACCGTCTCGACCGCCGGGTGCGGGGTCTCTTCCGAGTAGATGTAGTAGGCGGCGAGGCCGTGCAGCGGGTAGACCTGCGCCGCGAAGCTGGCGATCCCGTATTCGAGCAGCTCGCGCCGCGGCAGCCCGCGGCGGTGCTTGGCGCCGGTGAAGACTTCGGCCTTGGGGACGAAGCGCCCGGTGATGTCGGCCGTCACCTCGCGCGCCTTGGCCATCGCGGCGTCGCGCTGGCCCTCGTAAGCGCGCGCCCCGGCGACCAGGCCATAGAGGACGAGGCCGAGGTTGCCGCCGGACTCCGCTTCGGGATCGACTTCGCAGAGCTCCCGCAGCAGGTCCTCGCCGCGCGGGTCTTCGGCCAGGGTGCAGGCCCAGATCATGTTGCCCAGCTCGTCCGGCAAGCGGCGCTCGGCTGCCGCCCGCACCGCTCCGTCCATCGCTGCACCGAGGTCCATCACCTCGTCCGGCGAGCGCCGGCGCTGGCTGAGGATCCCGATCAGCGAGTCCGACGAGTAGAGGACGTTGGGGCGCGCGTTGACGTAGCGGCCGTTCTCGACCGTCGTCTTGTGGGCGAAGAGGCCGGAATCCGGCAGGTACATCTGCGGCAGCGCCTCGAGCGCGAGCTCGGAGAGATCGGCCAGCTGCTGAGTGGTCCGGACGAGGGCGCTCATCAAGCCGAGGCAGGATACTTCACGGCTCTGCATAAGCGGCTTGGCAAATTCACGCAGCGCTTCGGCAAGTTCACCCGCGGCTTCATCTCGACCTTCGCTCTCGACGTCGCCTCGCGGGGGATGAGCGCGCTGACCACGGTGCTGCTGCTGCGGGCGCTGCCGGTCGACGGCTTCGCCTACATCGTCTTCTTCCTCAACATCGGCCAGTTCTTCGGCAGCGCCGCGACCGGCGGGCTGCGCATCCGCTACACCCGGATGGAGGCCGAGCG
>DASXOF010000045.1:0-6830 GCA_036494495.1 Solirubrobacterales bacterium
GGGGGCGGTTGTAGAGCTCGTCGGGCGTGCCGACCTGCTGGAGCACGCCGTCGCGCATCACCGCCAGGCGATCGCCGAGCGTCATCGCCTCGGTCTGGTCGTGGGTCACGTAGACGGTCGTCGTCTCCAGTTCCGACTGGATCCGCGCCACCTCGGTCCGCATCTGCACCCGCAGCTTGGCGTCGAGGTTGGAGAGCGGCTCGTCCATCAGGAACGCTTTCGGGCTGCGGACGATCGCCCGCCCCATCGCCACCCGCTGGCGCTGGCCGCCGGAGAGGTTGGCCGGCCTGCGGTCGAGGTGCGCCTCGAGGTCGAGGGTCTTCGCCGCCTGCTCGACCTTGCTGTCGATCTCGGCCTTGTCGACCCCGGCCAGCTTCAGCGCGAAGCCCATGTTCTCGCGCACGGTCATGTGCGGGTAGAGGGCGTAGTTCTGGAAGACCATCGCGATGTCGCGGTCCTTCGGCGAGCGGTCGTTCACCTCTTCGCCGTCGATCTTCAGCTCGCCCGAGGAGATGTCCTCGAGCCCGGCGATCATCCGCAGCGCCGTCGACTTGCCGCAGCCCGAGGGACCGACCAGGATCATGAACTCGCCGTCGCCGATGTCGAGGTTCATGTCCTTGACGGCTTCGTAGCCGTCGTCGAAGACCTTGGTCACACCTTCGAGGGCTATCTCTGACATTGCATGGGCTCCTTATCCCTTGACGGCCCCGGCGGTGAGGCCGGAGACGATTCGGCGCTGGAAGAAGAGGACGAAGACGATGATCGGGATCGTCACCAGGATCGCCGCCGCCGCGATCGAGCCGGTCGGTTCGGTGAAGGTCGATTCGCCGGTGAAGAAGGCGAGGGCGGCGGGGACGGTCCGCGAGTTGTTGGACGAGGTCAGCGAGATCGCGAAGACGAAGTCGTTCCAGCAGAAGATGAAGACGAGGATCGCCGCGGTGAAGACCCCCGGCGCGGCGAGCGGCATGATCACCTTGGTGAAGGCCTGGAACGGGGTGGCGCCGTCGACCTGCGCCGCCTGCTCGAGGTCCCAGGGGATCTCGCGGAAGAAGGCGGTGAGGACGTAGATCGCCAGCGGCAGGGAGAAGGTCAGGTAGGGGATGATCAGCCCCGGATAGGTGTCGTAGATGCCGAAAGCCCGCCACATGTCGAAGAGCGGGCCGACGATCGAGATCGGCGGGAACATCGCGATCGCGAGCGCCCCGGCGAGGATCAGGCGCTTGCCGGGAAATTCGAGCCGGGCGATCGCGTAGGCGGTGAACGAGGCGAGCACGATCGCGATCACGGTGGTGATCAGGGCGATCACGATCGAGTTGACCAGCGGGTGCAGGAAGGGGCTGTCTTCGAAGCCGCCTTCGAACAGCGACTTGTAGCTTTCGAGCGAGAAGTGTTCGGGGATCAGGCGGCCGTCGGCGATCTCGCTCGGCGGCTTCAGCGAGAGCGAGAGCAGCCACAGCACCGGCACCAGGGCGAAGACCAGCACCAGGATGATCGCGATGCTCCACAGCGTGACTTCCTTGCCGTCGCGTCTCATCTCAGCCCCCCGGCCGCCCCTCCTCGACCTTGACGCCGAAGCCCTTGATGAAGAGCGCCGAGACGAGGACGACGATCACGAACAGCAGCACCGAGACGGTCGAGCCGAGCCCGAGGTTCAGGCGGTTGATCAGCTGGTTGAAGCCGAGGATCGAGATCGATTCGGTTTCCAGCGCGCCCCGGGTCATGATGAAGATCGAGTCGAAGACGCGGAAGCCCTCGAGCGTGCGGAACAGCAGGGCGACGAGGATCGCCGGTTTCATCAACGGCAGGGTGATCTGGGTGAAGCGCTGCCAGGCGCTGGCGCCGTCGACCCGCGCCGCCTCGTAGAGCTGGTCGTCGATCGTCACCAGCCCGGCCAGCAGCAGCAGGGCCATGAACGGCGTCGTTTTCCAGACCTCGGCGGCGATGATCACCGCAAAGGAGCTGAAGCGGCCGCCGAACCAGTTGAATTCTTCGGAGACGAAGGGCAGGTGGTCGACGAAGCCCGATTCGGAGGCGAAGGCGAACTGCCAGGCGAAGGCGGCGACCACGGTGATGATCCCGTACGGGATCAGGACCGAGGTGCGAACCACGCCGCGGCCGAAGATCGCCCGGTTCATCACCATCGCGATCGCCATCCCGAGGACCAGCTCGATCGCGACCGAGACGATGACGATGAACACCGTGTTGAAGACGTCGGTCCACCACAGTTCGGAGGAGAGCACCGTGCCGTAGTTGGAGAGGCCGACGAATTCGTTCTGCCCCGGGAAGCGGAGGTCCATCTTCTGCAGCGAGAGGACGATCGAGTAGCCGATCGGGTAGGCGGTGACGAGCAGCATCACGATCACCGCCGGCGCGCAGAGCATCCAGCCCAGTTTCCGTTCCGAGCGCGTCCGCGAGCTCACAGCAGCCCTTCCCGGTTGACCGCGGCTTCGAGGTTCGACTTCAGTTCCTCGTAGAGGCCTTCGGTGTCTTCGGGGTCGATCTTTTCCGGCGGGTGGAGGGTGCGCTGCAGCGCCGAGGAGACGTCTTCGTAGGCGGGCGTCGCCGGTCGCGGCCCGGCCGCTTCGACCATTTCCTTGACCAGCCCGGCGAAGCCGGGGTAGGCCTTCTTCACGACCTTGCTCGCATAGAGGTCAGAGCGCGAGGGCGGCAGGCCGTCGAGTTCGACTGCGGTTTCCTGAGATTCCTTGTTCGAGAGGCAGGCGGCCGCTTCGAACGCCATCTGCTTGTGGCTCGAGTAGGAGCTGACCGCCAGGTTGAAGCCGCCGAGCGGCGGTTTCGCCGGGTTGTCGTTGACCCGCGGGAATGGTGCCGCGCCCATCTCCTTGGCGATTTCGGGGGCGTTTTCTTTGGCGCTCGCGAAGGCGAAGGTGTAGTTGGTCATGAACGCCGCTTCGCCGGCCTCGAAGGCGAGCCGGGCGGTGTCCTCGTTGGAGGTCGGCAGGTTCGGCGAGGCCGCTGAGGAGTTGGCGAGCCGGCCCATCACGGCCAGCGCTTCTTCGGTCGGCTGCTGTTCGAGGTCGACCGTTTCGGGGCCGGAGAGGATTTCGGTGCCGGCGCTGTCGATCAGCGCGTTGGCCCAGACCATGAAGCCCTCGTACCGTTCCGCCTGGACCTGGATCTTGCCCGCTTCCTTCAGCCCTTCGGCCATTTCGATCATTTCGTCCCAGGTCTTGGGCGGCTTCGGGACCAGGTCCTTGCGGTACCAGAGCACCTGGGTGTTGGTGTTGAACGGGGCCGCGTAGAGCTGCTTCTCGAAGGACGCGGTTTCGATCACGCTGGGAAACACCTCTTCGGTCGCTTCTTCCTTCAGCTTGCCCTTCCAGGGCTCGATCCAGCCGGCGTTGGCAAATTCGGCGGTGCGGATCACGTCGAGGCCGATCACGTCGATCGAGGGGTCCTTCGCCCCCAGCCGCCGGACCAGCTGTTCGCGCGCCTGGGTCGCGTCGTTGGGCAGCAGTTCGGGCTTGATCGTGTAGCGGCCGTGCGCTTCCTTGGTGCAGCGTTCGGAGTTCGCTTCGATCGTCCCGCCCGGCTGGATCGCGACGAAGAACTTGATCTGCGGCGGCCCGCCCGAGCCGCCGCAGGCGCTGAGCAGGACGGCCAGGACCGCCACCGCCGCGGCTGCCGCCAGGCATCCGGAGACTGGCCTCGCGCCCGCACTGTTCAAACCCTTCTCCCTTCGTCGGGACCGTCGCTCCTGGCGACGGCTCCAGACGAGAAGCTGCCCGTCTCAACGATTCCCTAAACGTTCGTTAAACGGTCGTGCGATTGACTGCGACGGTGGCCACGGCGCTTTCGCTGCTCCGTTCCCAGCCCCGCTTCCGAGCTTTGTGGCTGGCGATCGCGATCTCCTACACCGGCTCCGGCGCGACCCAGACCGCGCTGACGCTCTACGTCGCCGAACAGCAGGGAACCGGCGTCGCGGTCGGCGCCCTGGTCCTCGCGATGAGCCTGCCGCAGCTGCTCGGCCCGCTGACCGGGGCGCTCGCCGACCGGGTCGAGCTGCGGCGGGCGATGGTCCTCTGCGACCTCGCCCAGGCCGCCTGCTTCGCGCTGCTGGCGACGCTGCCCCCGCTCGGCCCGCTGCTCGGCCTCGTCGCCGTCACCGCGGCGCTGCAGACGATCTACGGCCCGGCCCGCTCGACCGCGATCCCGGCGCTGGTCGAGGAGGACCAGCTGCTCGCCGCCAACGCCACCCTCGGCATCGCCCACAACTTCAACATCGTCGTCGGCCCGCCGCTCGGCGGCGCCCTCTTCGCCCTCTTCGGGCCGGCCTCGGTGCTCTGGCTGAACGCCGCCAGCTTCCTCGTCTCGGCCCTGCTGACGACGCGGCTGCCGCTCCTGCTGCCGAGCGGGGCTGGCGAGACGCCGGAGCGGATCTGGGCCTCGATCCGCAGCGGCCTCCGCTACGTGGCCGGGAACCAGTTGATCCGGACCGTGCTGCTGGCGCTGTTCTTCGTCGTCGCCTTTGTCGCCTTCGACGAGGTCGCACTGGTCTTCCTCGTCCGCGACACGCTCGGCGGCAGCTCCACCGTCTTCGGCTTCGTCACCGCCGCCTTCGGCATTGGGATGCTCGCCGGCTCGCTCGGGATCCTGGCCCGGCTCCACGTGCCCCCGCCGCGCTTCTTCCTCGCCGGGCTGACGCTGATCGCGCTCGGCACCCTGCTCACCGGCCTCGCCCCGCTGATCGTCTTCGCCGCCCTCTTCCAGATGATCGCCGGTGGCGGCAACGGGGTCATGAACGGCGCCGGCGACACGATCATCCAGCGCTACGTCCCGCGCAAGATGGTCGGCCGCGTCTTCGGCATCGGCGTCGCCGCCTTCGCGCTCGGCCTCGGCCTCGCCGCTCCCGTCGGCGGCGCCCTCGTCGACGCCACCTCACCCCGCACGACCTTCGTCATCGCCGGCTCCGGCGCCCTCTTCGTCGCGGCGCTGGCGGCACCGGTCCTGCGCCGCGCCGCCTGACCGCCGCGCCGCCCCCGGCGGTCCACCACGGACGGATCTGCGTTTTTGGTCGCTATCCGACCAAAAGTGCAAGTCCGCGCTGCGCCTGGCCGCGCCACGCCGCGGGCCGGGGCGGGCCGGGGCGGCCCGTCCCGGAGTGGCTGGTCGGCGTCGGCTGGTCAGCCGTCGAGGCGTGCGGGCAGCGAGTTCCAGGCCGTGGCCAGGGACTCGACCGCGGCGGCGACGCTGTGCTCGCCGGCGGCGATCTCGACCGTGGTGCCGCCGACCTCGCCGAGGTGGACGGCGCCGAGGGCCTCGAGCGCGGCGCGGTCGCCGCTGAGGAGGAAGCCGCCGGGGCCCTCGCCGAAGAGCGCCTCCTCGGCGCCGCAGCCGCGCTCGAGCAGTGGCCCGAGGTCGACCCGGCAGCCGAGGCCGGCGCCGATCGCCGACTCGGCGAGGGCGCAGGCGAGGCCGCCGTCGGAGACGTCGTGGGCGGAGGCGAGGCGGCCGCCGCGGACGGCGTCGCGGACGGTCGCGCAGGCGACGGCGACGGCAGCGACCTCGGGCTGGGGGAGACCCTTGGCGAGCTCGCCGCGCTGCTTCGCCAGCTCCGAGCCGGCGAGGGCCGGCTGGAACGGGCCGAGCAGGCCGATCGCGTCGCCCTCGCGGGCGAAGGCGGAGCCGGCGGCGAGCGCGGGGTCGGGCAGCTCGCCGACCATCGCCACCACCGGGGTCGGGTAGATCGGGCCGTCGGGGCCCTCGTTGTAGAGGGAGACATTGCCGCCGACTACGGGGACGCCGAGCGCCCGGCAGGCGTCGGCGAGGCCGTCGACGGCGCAGTCGAGCTGCCAGGCCGGCACCGGCTTCTCCGGGTTGCCGAAGTTGAGGCAGTTGGTCAGGCCGAGCGGCTCGGCGCCGACGCAGGCGAGGTTCTGGGCGCACTCGAGCACCGCCTCGACCGTCCCCGCGTAGGGGTCGCAGGCGACGCGGCGGCCGTTGCCGTCGATCGAGACCGCGATCGCCGACTCCGCCTCGGGCAGCTGCAGGACGGCGGCGTCTGCCGACTGCGGCCGCTGCGTCGTCCGTGAGCCGACGATCGAGTCGTACTGCTCGAAGACCCAGCGCTTGGAGGCGATGCTGGGGGCCGCCAGCAGGGCAAGCAGGGTGGCCTCGGCGTCGGCACCCGGCGCCAGCGTCGCGCGGTTGCCGTAGACCCAGCCCTCGGGCTCGCCCGGCTCGATGTCGTAGAGCGGGCAGCCGTCGACCAGCGCCGCGACCGGCATCTCGCCGACCGGCTCGCCGTCCTTCGTCACCTTGATCAGGCCGCTGTCGGTGACGACGCCGATCTCCGCCGAGGCGGTCTCCCATTTCTCGCAGACCGCCCGCACCTCGGCGACCCGCTCGGGCTCGACCACCGCCAGCATCCGCTCCTGGGACTCGGAGACCATGATCTCGAACGGCTCCATGTCGGGCTCGCGCAGCGGCACCGCGGCGACGTCGATGTCGATCCCGACCCCGCCGGCCGAGGCCATCTCGCCGACCGAGGAGGTGAGGCCGGCGGCGCCGAGGTCCTGCAGCGAGACCAGCAGCCCCTTCCCCAGCAGCTCGAGGCAGCACTCGACCAGCTTCGACTCCTCGAAGGGGTCACCGACCTGGACCGTCGGCCGCTTCTCCTCATCGCCCTCGCCGAGCTCGGCCGAGGCCAGCACCGAGGCGCCGCCGATCCCGTCGCGCCCGGTGGTGGCGCCCATCAAGACCACCGAGTTGCCGACCCCGGCGGCGGCGGCACGGACCATGTCCTCGGTCTTCGCCAGCCCGATGCACATCGCGTTGACCAGGCAGTTGTGCTCGTAGGGCTCCTCGAA
>DASXOF010000046.1:0-4875 GCA_036494495.1 Solirubrobacterales bacterium
CGCGGGTGATCAAGTCGATGGAGCGCGAAGGGCTGGTCGAACGGGTCGGCGGCGCCAAGGGGCACCTGCGCCTGCTCGACCCGGCGGGCCTTCACCGGGTGGCGACCTCGGCGGGTGCGACGCTCGCGCCGGCGGACTGAGGGGGCCCCGGATGCAAGCTGACGAGCTGCAGGCGCGCTTCGCCTGCGAATCCGCCTTTCGCGCCTTCCACCGCTTCATCGACGAAGGAGTCGCGACCCGGGCGATCGACCTGGTCGCCGACGACGGGCTCTTCGAGGTTCGCGGCAAGGCGTTTCGCGGCCGCGACGAGATCCTCGGCTTCCTGCAGCGGCGGGAGGCGGCGAGCGACCGCCACACCCGCCACCTCGACTCGAACTTCTGCTTCGCGATGACCTCGGCCTCCACCGCCGAGGCGAGCGCCCAGCTGCTGATCGCCCAGCGGACCGCCGACGGACAGCTCGAGATCGAGGCGGTCACCGACTGCCAGGTCGAGTTCGCGCTCGCCGACGGCGGAGCCTGGCTGATCACCAGCCGAATCCACCGCCGCTTCGCCCCCGCTGTCACCTAGCCCAAAGCTTCCCCACCGGACGAAAACTGCATCGACCCCAGGAGGACCCAAATGCAGTCCGCTCGAGGGCGCTGAGTCCGCAAGGGTGCCGGAGTTCGCCAGGCCCTCCCAGAGCAACCATCTAGGGTTCGCCGGGTGCCCCGCAATCGCCAGGTGATCCCGCGCGAACAACGGGTCGACGAGCTGCTGGCCGCGGCGACCGAGCTCTTCCTCAGCCGCGGCTACGCGAAGACGAGGATGTCCGACATCGCCAAGTCGGTGGGCGTCGCCAACGCCGCCCTCTACTGGTACTTCCCGACCAAGGAAGACCTGCTCGCCGCGATGTGGAACCGGGTGCTCGATCGCGAGATCGAAAGGGTCCCGGCGGGCGGCGCCGGCGGCGACCCGTTCGACCGCCTGCTCGAGGGGTTCGCCGACCTCCGCCCCTACCGCCAGCTCCACATGACGATGCACGAGCTGCTGACGGAATCCGAGGTCGTGGCGGCCGCGCACGACCGCCTGATCGCCTGGGTCCGCGACCTCGTCGACGAGGGGCTGGTCTTCCACGGGCTCGAGAACGACGCCGACCGAAACGACGTCGTCGAACTCGTCGTCGTCCTCTTCGAGGGCCTCAACGTCCCCGGCATCAGGGCGCGGACCGCGAGCGAGATCGTCCAGCTCCTGCTCGACAAGATCCTCGTCGCCTACGAGACGACCGAGGGCTAGCTTTCGATCGGTATGCGCCGGTCGTTGGGGCGCGCGACGGGGAACTCGCCGGCGTAGCTGCGGCGCGCGAGCTCTCCCGGGTCCACCCCGTTCGCCCGTTCCCTGACCAGCGCCTCGGGGTCGACGCCGGGGCCGAACGGGTCGCGGTCGAAGTCCTCGCTGCGGAAGAACTCGATCGAGCGCCGCCAGTCGCCGAAGTTGTCGACCTGCATCTCGACGCTGTTGCCGTCGGGGTCGAGGTAGTAGAAGGAGGTCGTCGGCCCGTGGTTGACCGTCCGGTGCGGCAGCGTCCCCGCGGCCTTCAGGCGCTCATAGAGCTCGAGCAGCCCGTCGAGGGTCGGGAACTCCCAGGCCGTGTGGTGCAGGCCGACGTGGCCGACCTTGTCCGGGTCGTCGCGCAGGCCCGGGGTGGCGAGGATCGCGAGCCGGTGGTTGGCGTCGTCGTTCGAGAGCCAGGCGGCGCGATCGCAGCGGTAGGTGACGATCAGGCCGACGGCCTCGACGTACCAATCGATCATCTCGGCGAGCCGGGCGGTCTTCAGCTGGACGTGGTGCAGGGCGGGGCGGGCGCGGGCAAAGGTTGGTTCGGGGCGGTCGGCGATCTGGGTGGTGGGCATGAAGGCAGGCTAGCGAGTTCTTTACTGAAGATCAAGAGATCAGTCGATTGTAGGCGCCGCCGGAGAAGGGTGACCCTCCCGCCGCTGCTTCGCAGGAGTTCGTCGGGAGGGTCACCCTTCTCCGGCTCGACTGGCAGAGGGACTAGTGACCTTGACAGTGAGTTAAGAGATCTTGATACTCCCCGCGGTGACGAGCTGGTCGAAGACGGGGCGGGAGTGCGAGGTGACGATTGTTGGTGGTGGGGTCGTTGGCGTCAGCATGGCCATTGCGCTGGCGCGGCAGGGGGTTCCGGCGGCGGTGCTCGATCGGCGGGAGGGGCCGGATCGGCATCCGCGGGCACATGTCTGCAATCCGCGGACGCTCGAGCTGTTTCGGCTCTGGGGGGTCGAGGAGCGGGTGCGGGCTGCGGGGCTGCCGGCCGCGGCGCTCGGCAGCTTCACCTGGCGGACGGCGATCGCGGGTGAGGAGCTCGGTCAGATCTCCTACGCCGGGCACGCCGAGGAGCACGTCTCGGTCCGGGCCAACGCCACCCTCTGCCCGGAGGTCTCCTGCGCTCAGGACGTGGTCGAGGCGATCCTCCGCGAGCGCCTCTTCGAGCTGACGGGGAACGAGGTGCGCTACGGCGCCGAGGTCGAGGCGGTGAGCCAGCCGCGCCCGGGCGAGGTCGAGGTCGATGTCGCCGGCGGCAAGGACCCGATCCGCAGCCGCTACGTGATCGCCGCCGACGGCGCGGGCAGCCGCACCCGGCAGCGGCTCGGGATCGGGATGGAGGGGCCGCGGGAGCTCGCCCGCTTCGTCGCCATGCACCTCTCCGTCGACCTCTCCCCCTGGGTCGGCGACCGCCCGGCGGTCCTCTACTGGGTGGTCAACTCGCGCGTCCAGGGCGTCTTCATCTCGATGGACGGGCACTCCCGCTACACCTTCCACGTCCGCGCCGACAGCGCCGGGATGGAGCTCGAAGACCCGTCGATCGAGGAGTGCGAGGCGCTGGTCCGCGCCGCCGTCGGCAGCGAGGAGGTCGAGCCCGAGATCCGGGAAGTCGGCCACTGGGTGATGTCCGGGCAGGTGGCACGGCACTACCGCGCCGGCAACGTCTTCCTCGCCGGCGACGCCGCCCACCGCTTCCCGCCGACCGGCGGCTTCGGCATGAACACCGGCGTCCAGGACGCCCACAACCTGGCCTGGAAGCTCGCCGCGGTGCTCGACGGCTGGGCCCCCGAGTCCCTGCTCGAGAGCTACGAGGCCGAGCGCAAGCCGGTGGCCGAGCTGTTCTGCAGACGCAGCGTCGACAACTTCCTGCGGCTCGAGCGGATCGCCTCCTGGAGCCCCGACCCGGCCCCGGTGCTCGCCCGCCTCGAGGCCGGCGGCTCGGTGGCCGTCGCCGAGCGCCGCCGCTTCCGCGAGGAGATCGAGCACCAGCGCGACCACTTCGACAAGCTCGCGCTCGAGCTCGGGTTCGCCTATCCGCGCGGCGCCCTCGTGCCCGAGGGCGACGAGCCGATCGAGCAGCCCGACGGCCGCCACCCCTACCGGCCCGAAGCCCACCCCGGCGCCCGCGCCCCGCTGGCCCGCCTCACCCGCCCCGGCGGCGGCGAGGCGTGGACGACCGACCTGTTCGAGACCGGGTTCGTGCTCCTCGCCGACGCCGACCAGGGCTGGGCGGAGGCGACCGGCGCGGTCGCCTCCCGCGGGGTGCCGATCGGCTGCCTGGAGATCGGCCGCGACCTCTTCGACGAGGACGGCGAGTGGGCCCGGACCTACGGGGTCCGAGCCGGCGGCGCGGTCCTCGTCCGCCCCGACGGCCACGTCGCCCTGCGCTGCAGCGAACGTCCGACCAACCCGACCGCGACGCTGCTCGAGGCCTTCGAGCAGATCCGCGGCGGGGCGAGCACCAACTGAGAGGAAGACCCAGATGCCGCGATACGTAGTCACCGACGCCGGGATCGGCCGCCTGGCCGACGGAGAGGTCGAGCTGATCGCCCCCGGCGTGGGCGGGCTCGACGACTTCCTCGGCAACGGCGGCACGGCGGCCGAGCTGGCGGCGCTGCCCGCCCGCGAGACGGCGCCGCTCGACCCCTCGCAGCTGCGCTCGCCGGTGCGGCGGCCGTCGAAGGTCTGGGGCGTCGGCTGGGCCTACGCCAGCCACGCCGACGAGGTCGGGCGCAAGAGCGAGGACGAGCATCCCGTCCTCTTCCTCAAGGCGACCTCCTCGCTGAGCGGCCCCAACGACCCGATCCAGCTGCCGGCGCTGGCGCCCGAGCGGGTCGACTTCGAGGGCGAGATCGCCGTGGTCGTCTCCCGCGAAGCCGCGGCGATCGAGCCGGGGGAGGCCTGGAGCCACGTCCTCGGCCTCACCGCCGCCAACGACGTCAGCGCCCGCGACGTCCAGAAAGGGACCTTCAACGGCGGCAAGTCGGACCCCTCGAAGGCGAAGAGCTTCGACACCTTCACCCCGGTCGGCCCCTGCGTCTGCACCCCGGACGAGTACGAGGACCCCGACGACGTCGGACTGCGCACGCTGGTCGACGGCGAGCTGCGCCAGGAGGCCCGCTCGAGCGAGCTGATCCACAGCGTCGCCGAGGTGGTCGCCTTCGCCAGCCGGCTGGCGACGCTGCTGCCGGGCGACCTGATCCTGACCGGCACCCCGGCGGGCGTCGGGCACCCGGAGGGTCGCTTCCTCGCCAGCGGGAGCGTCGTCCGGATCGAGGTCGAGGGCGTCGGCGCGATCGAGAACCGGGTGGCCTAGGCAGGAGCCGGCGCCGGGCGCCTGCCCAGCGCCGCGACCCCCCTCCGCTACTCTCGTTCAGAGGAGATGGGGAACGAGGAGGGCATGACGGTCGGCGCGCATCCGCGTGCTCCTTCCTGCCTCGAGGAGTTCCCGCCCACCGTCGCCGCCGCCTGGGCCGACAGCTTCCTCGCCGAGCTCTCGCCGCAGTCGGCTGACCGCCTCCTGGCCGGCGCCCGCCTCAGCGAGCTGAAAGCCG
>DASXOF010000047.1:0-33147 GCA_036494495.1 Solirubrobacterales bacterium
GGCCGAGGCCGGCTGGCGGGTGGCGGTCGTCGAGCGCGACCTGGTCGGCGGCGAATGCTCCTACTACGCCTGCATGCCGTCGAAGGCGTTGCTGCGCCCGGCCGACGTGCTGGCGGAGGCGCGGCGGGTTCCCGGCGTCCCGGTCGGCGAGGAGTCGAAGCTCGACCCGGCGGCGATCCTCGCCCGCCGCGACGAGGTGATCCACGACCGCGACGACTCGGTCCAGCTGCCCTGGCTCGAGGAACGCGGGATCGAGCTCTTCCGCGGCGAGGGACGCTTCTCCGGCGAGCGCCGGCTGCGGGTCGGCGACACCACCCTGACCGCGACCCGGGCGGTGGTGGTCGCAACCGGCAGCGGCGCCGCGATGCCGCCGATCGACGGCCTCGACTCGGTCCGCGCCTGGAACAACCGCGACGCGACCACCGCGGAGCGCGTCCCCGCCAGCATGATCGTGCTCGGCGGCGGACCGGTCGGCAGCGAGCTGGCGCAGGCCTGGGCGAGCCTCGGGACCGCGGTGACCCTGGTCGAGGGCGGCGAGCAGCTGCTCGGCCGCGAGGAGCCCTTCGCCGGCGAGGAAGTGGCGGCGAGCCTGCGCGGCCGCTTCGGAGTCGACGTCCGGCTCGGCGAGATGGTCGACTCGGTCCGCGCCGGCGGCGCCGGGGTGGTGGCGAGCCTGAAGGCCGGCGGCGAGGTCGAGGCAGAGGAGATCCTGGTCGCGGTCGGGCGCAGACCCCACACCGAGATGCTGGGGCTCGACTCGATCGGGGTCGAGCCCGACGAGCACGGCTTCCTCGGCGCCGACGACCGGCTGCGGGTCGGCGGCAGCGAGTGGCTCTACGCGATCGGCGACGTCAACGGGCGCGCCCTCCTCACCCACGTCGGCAAGTACCAGGCCTGGGTCGCGACCGAGAACCTGCTCGGGCGCGAGGCCGAGGCGAGCGCCGAACGGATCGGCCCGCCCCGGGTGACCTTCACCGAGCCGATGGTCGCCGCCGTCGGCAAGACGCTGGCGCAGGCACGCGAAGCCGGCCTCGACGCGCGCGCCGTCGACGTCCCCACCGAGGGCAGCGCCGGCGCCAGCTTCCAGGGCAAGGGCACCGGCGGCACCTCGCGGATCGTCGTCGAGGAGGGAGCCGGGACGATCGTCGGCGCCACCTTCACGGGCTTCGAGACCGCCGACTTCCTGCAGGCGGCGACGGTCGCGATCGTCGGCGAGGTGCCGCTGCGGCGGCTGCGCCACGCGATCGCGCCGTTCCCGACCCGCAGCGAGGTCTGGCTGAAGCTGCTCGAGAAGTACGAGCGCGGCGAGTAGGCGCTAGATCGTGCCGCGGGCCTTGAGGTCCGCGAGCACGTCCTCGGGGAAGCCGGGGACCTGGTCGAGGTCGTCGACCGAGCGGAAGCCGCCGAGCCGCTCGCGGTGGGCGAGCAGGCGGGTGGCCTGGGTGACCGAGAGGTTCTGCGCCCGCAGCTGCTCGAAGGTGACGACGTTGAGGTCGAGCGGGGCCACCGGCGGCGTCGGCTGACCGGTCTGGGGCGAGCCGCCCGGCGGCAGCGGCTCGTCGTCGAACCCGGCCGCCGGCCCCGGCATCGTCGGCTCGGGACGCGGGGGCTCGGGCGCGAAAGGCTCTGAGTCGGATGCGAAAGGAGCGGGCGTGTCGGGCTCGGGAGCCGGCGGCTCGGGGGTTGGCGCGACGGCAGGCTCCGGGGCCGGCGGCGGCGGTGCAGCGCTCAGCGGCGGCGCCGGCGGCTCGGGGCTGAAGGCAGGCGGCTCGGGCACGGCGCTCGGCGGCTCCGCGGCAAGCGGCTCGGGTGCCGACGGGAACGGCGCCGGCGGCTCCGGAGGGGCCGACTCCTCCGCCGCGAACGGCGAGGCGAATTCGGCGGTCTGCTGCGAGGCGCCGGCCGCCGAAGGCGTCCCGGCCTCGACCGCACGGAGCACCGCCTGCTCGGCCTCGGCGGCGCGGCGCTCGGCCTCGCGGGCCCGCTCTTCGGCTGCTTCGACGCCGCGCTGCATCTCGGCCAGGCGCTGGGCGTGAGCGTCTTCTTCGGTTTTCAGGCTCTCCAGGCGCTTTGCTTCCTCGGCCCGCTGTTCGGCCGCTTTGGTCCGCTCCTCGATCTCGCGCAGGCGCGCCTCGGCCTCGACCATCGAGCGCTCGCGCGCGTCGCGCTGCTCCTTCAGCAGCTGCTCGGCGCTGGCCAGGTCGACGGCGGGCGCCACCGCGGGCTGCTCGGAGGTGACCGATGCCGGCGGCGGCTCGACCGCGGGCGGCTCGGACGGCGACGCGGCGGCGGGCGACCGCCCCGGGCCGGCCTCGGCCAGGGGCGGCGCTCCCTGCAGGCGTTCGGCCTCGCGCATCCGGCGGTCGGCCTCGGCGCGGATCCGCTGCTCCTCGAAGCGAACTTCGGCGACCTTGTCGCGGACCCGCTGCTGCGCCGCCACGGCGTCGTACTCCTGCGGCGCCGGGGTGACCGCCTCGCCCACCGGCGGCGGCGGGACCGAGCCGATCAGCGGCGGCTCCTCCAGGGCAGGTGAGTGGTCCGGCGCCGGCTGCCCCTCGGCGTCCGCCTCGAAAGGCCTGGAAAACGGGGGCTCGGCGACCGGCGGCGGTGCCGAGGCTCCGGTGTCGGGCAGCGGCGGGACCGCGGCGAGCGGAGCCTCGCCGGTTGGCTGCAGGGCCGCGGTGTCGGCGGGGTCGAGCGCTGCGGCGTCATCCGCCGGAGCGGCGTCGCCCTGGGCGGCGCTCGCCTGCGCGTGCGCCGCCTCGCGCTCCATCGCCGCCCGTGCCGCCGTCAGGCGCTGCTCGGCGAGGGCGGCTTCGCGCTTGCGCTTGCCGCCGCCGTACTTGATCCCGAAGAAGGTCTTCTGCTCGACCGGCGCAGCCGCCGCCTCGGCGGCCGCGCTTGCCGCCGCGACCTCGGCCGCCGCAGCCGTCGGCGGCGCCTCGCTGGGCCTGCCGCCGCCGCGCTGCTCCTGGCGCACGTCCTTGCGGCGCCGGACCTCGGCGCGGCGGGCCTGGCGCATCTGGTCGCGCTGCTGGCGCTGCTCTTCGCGCAGCCGCTTGCGTTTCTCGGTGCGGGTCTCGATCGGCGCCGTCCCCCCTGCGCCCGGAGGCGCCCCGGGCCCCGGCGGCGGCGTGCTCGCGCCGGCGCCGGCGGCGTTCGCAGCGCCCGCGGCGACACCCTCGGCGATCGGCGCACCCGGCGGCGGTGGCGGCGCTCCGACGCCCGGCGGCGGCGTGCTTCCGGCAGCCTCGGCGGCGGTTGCCGGCGGCGCCCCCGAGCCCTCACCGGCCGGCCTCGCGTCGGCTTTCGCTTTCTCCTTTTCCTCCGCCCGGCGGCGGGTGATGCTGACCACCAGGAGCAGCAGCAGGATCGCAAGGACCAGCGCGACGACGAAGTAGATCGTGTGGTCGCTGACGTAGTTCGGCACCGAGTCAGCGAGCGGGAGGGCGCTGGGCAGCATTCGCCTGCATCCTTGCAGGATTGCCGGCCGATGCAAGGGTCGCTTGGCCGTGGAAGTGGACCGACGTTCGAACCGTTGGCACCAGCCCCTCCGGGGGTCAGCGCATGCGGCCCTTGAACTCCCGTTCGACCTCGCGGCGGGTCTCGCGGTCGGCGATCTCACGGCGCCGGTCGCGGCCCTCCTTGCCCCGTGCCAGCGCCAGCTCGACCTTCGCCCGCGGGCCTTTGAAGTAGATCCGCACCGGCACCAGGGTCAGCCCTTTCTGCGCCGTTTTGCCGATCAGCCGCTCGATCTCGCCCCGGTGCAGGAGCAGTTTCCGCGGCCGCGTCGCCTCGTGCGCGTCGGCATTCGCGAACTCATACGGCGGGATGTGGACATTGCGCAGCCAGACCTCGCCGCGGTCGACGACCGCGTATGCGTCGGTCATCTGCGCTTTGCCGCTGCGCAGCGACTTCACCTCGGAGCCGGTGAGCACGATCCCCGCCTCCATTTTCTCCACCAGCTCGAATTTGTGCCGGGCGCGGCGGTTGGTCACCACGTCGCCGGAGGCCGGCTCGCGCCTCTTCTTCTGCTTTTTGGCCACAGGCGAGCCTAGCCGGCCAGCTCGAGATCGGAGCGGCCGCGGTCGGCGTCGACGCCGGTCACCCGCACCTTCACCGGGTCGCCGAGGCGGATCGCCCGGCCGCCGTCGCCGCGGCCGGTCAGCGCCACCTCGGCGCGGTCGAGCTCGTAGCGATCGCCGGGCAGCGTCCGCGCCGGCAGCATCCCCTCGTAGACGTCGCCGAGCTCGCCGCCGAAGGCGACGAAGGCGCCGGCCCGGATCACCCCCGAGACCTCGCCCTCGAAGACGGCGTCGAGGCCGCGCTCGCCGAGCTCGCGTTCGAGCAGGTGGGCGGCGCAGACGTCGTCGGCGGCGCGCTCGATCTTCGCCGACTCGCGCTCGCGGGCGGAGGAGTGGGCGGCGGCGTCGCGGGCGGTGCGCAGCGACGGAGCCTCCTCTCCCTCCCGCAGCGCCGCCAGCAGCGCCCGGTGGACGACCAGGTCGGGGTAGCGGCGGATCGGCGAGGTGAAGTGGGCGTAGGCCTCGCTGCCGAGGCCGGCGTGGCCGCTGTTCCGCTCGCTGTAGGAGGCCTGTTTCAGCGATCGCAGCACCAGCGACACGTAGGCCGCCCTGCCGTGGCCCCGGCGCCGCGCCTCGCGCAGCGCCAGCCGGCTCGCCTCCGCCGCCACCTGGCCGGCGCTCCGCGGCGAGAGGCCCTGGCCGAGCGGCGGGGTCGGGATCCCGAGCGCCGCCAGCTGCTCGAGCAGCTGTTCGATCCGCGGCGGGTCGGGCTGCGGGTGGACGCGGTAGATCGCCGGCGCCCGCCGCGCGACCAGGAACTGCGCCACCTGCTCGTTGGTGAGGATCATCAGCCGCTCGATCAGGCGGTGCGACTCGGTCTGCTCGACCCGCCGCGCGCCCGTCACCTCGCCCTCGGAGTCGAAGTCGAACTCCGGCTCGGCCGACTCGACCTCGAGCTCGGTCGCCCCGCGCTGCCCGCCCAGCAGCGCGGCCACCTCGCGCGCCGCCCCGAGCGGTTCGGCGACCGCCGGCGGCGGCGGCCGGCGGCCGGCGAAAACCTGGTCGAGCTGGTCGTAGTCGAGGCGGGCGTCGGAGCGGATCAGGCTGCGGTAGAAGCGGGTCGCGAGCGGCCGCGCCCCCGGTCCCAGCTCGATCTCGGTCGTCACCGCCAGCCGCTCGACCCCGGGGGCGAGGCTGCAGGCGTCGCTGGAGAGGGCCAGCGGCAGCATCGGCTCGACCGCGCCCGGGACGTAGGTGCTGTTGGCGCGCCGCCGCGCCTCGAGGTCGAGCGCCGAGCCCGGCCGCACGTGGGCGGCGACGTCGGCGATGTGGATCCAGAGCCGGAACCCGTCCCCCTCCCGCTGGGCCGAGACCGCGTCGTCGAAGTCGCGCGCGGTGGCCGGGTCGACGGTGAAGGTCGAGAGCTCGGTCAGGTCGCGGCGCTCGACCGGCAGCCGCTCCGCCGCGCTCGCCGCCCGCCGCGCTTCGTCCTCGAGCGCCGGCCGGAAGCCGCGGAACCCGAGCTGCTCGGCGAGCAGCTCGGCGACCGCCTCACGCGCCGTCGGCCGCTGGCGGCGGCTTCGTTGCCGGGGGCGCGCCCGTTGGCGGCGCCCGCTCAACCGCCGACCTTGCCCGCCAGCACCTGCAGCGCCCGTTCCTTCTGGTTGTCGCCTTTGCCGTGGATGTCGAAGGCGACGTGGACGTCGGGATGGATGCCGTGGGTGCGGGCCAGGTTTTCGCCGTCGGGGGTGAAGTATTCGCCGACCGTCATCTTCAGCGCGCCGCCGTTGGCGAGCGAGTGCTCCTCCTGGAAGACGCCCTTGCCGTAGGTCGTTTCGCCGACCGTGGTCGCGTCGCCGTCATCGGCCAGGGCGGCGGTGAGGATCTCCGCCGCCGAGGCGGTGCCGCCGTCGACCAGCACCACCAGCGGCTTCGCCGGCAGGTTGTCGCCGGCCGTTTCGTGGGTGCTGTCGCCCTGGGTGCGGGATCTGGTCGTCACCACGACCTGGTCCTTCGGCAGGAAGATGCTGGCGCTGAGCACGGCCTGTTCGAGCAGGCCGCCGGGGTTGTGGCGGAGGTCGATCACGAACCCTTCCGCCCCTTCGCCTTCGACCTTTTCGACCCCCCGCCGCAGCTGTTCGCTCGAATCTTCGCTGAAGGAGAGCATCCGCACGTAGCCGAGCTTCTTGCCGTCGACCTCTTCCAGCTCGTGGCTGACGTTGGGGAGGCTGACCTCGGCCCGGGTCAGGGTCAGCTGCCGCGTCTTCTTCGTCTTCGGGTCGAGGACGGCGATCGTCACTTCGGTCCCTTCCGGCCCCTTGATCTTTTCCGTCGCTTCGGTGCTGGTGAGACCGGCGATCGATTCGCCGTCGACCGCGAAGACGACTTCGCCGACCCCGATCTTCGCCGCCGCCGCCGGCGAGCCCGGGAAGACCTGCTCGACCCGCAGCCCCCGCTTGACCGAGGAGACCGAGAGCCCGATCCCCGAGAAGTGGCCTTCGATCTGCTGGTTGAAGCTGGCGAGGTTTTCGGGCGAGAAGTATTCGGTGAAGCGGTCGTGGTGGCGGCGCCGCAGCTCCCGCACCATCCCCTGCAGCGAGGCGTTGCCGAGCTCGGTCGGGCCGGTCTTCCGCCAGTAGTTGTCTTCGAGGATTTCCGCCCCTTCGGCGCTCAGCCCGCCCGGTTCGTCGACGAACGTTTCGCGCGCGAATTCCGGCAGCACGCCGGGGTGGCCGCCGAGCCAGAGCCCGGCGCAGAGCAGCGCGACAAGCGCCACCGCGAAGGCCACGGCCCCGCGCAGCCTCAACGCCCTGGCCTCAGACCTTGAGGAAGCGCCGCAGGGTGATTCCCGAGCCCAGCGTCGAGACCAGCACCGAGGCGGCGAAGAGGATCACGATCATCGCCGGGAAGGTCAGGGTGCTGCTGTTCTGGGCCGCCAGGAAGGAGAACGAGCTGCTGAGCGGGTCGACGATCGTGAGCTTGCCGAGCCACAGGATCAGTATGGCGATCAGGCCGCCGATGAAGCCGACGATGACGCCCTCGATCATGAACGGCCAGCGGATGAACCAGCGGGTGGCGCCGACCAGCCGCATCACCTCGACCTCGCGGCGGCGGGTGTAGATCGAGAGCCGGATCGTGTTGCCGATCAGCATCAGCGAGGCGAGCACCAGCAAGGCGGTGATCACGGTGAGGACGATCTTCAGGGCGCTGGTCACCTTCTCGATCTGCTTCGAGGCGTCCTGGCGTTCGAAGGTGCGGCCGAGCACCGGCGAGAGCTGCTTCGAGCCGTCCGGTTTCGTTTCGTTCAAGGCGGTGCGGATCGAAGGCAGGTTCGAGGCGTCGTCGGGGGTGATCCGGAAGCTCGCCGGCAGCGGGTTTTCGTGCAGCTGCGAGGTCAGTTCCCTCGCCTTCTCGACCCCCAGCGTTTCGCGCAGTTCCTGCAGCGCCTGGGCCTTGGTGATGAACTCGACCTGAGCCACGTGCGGCACGCCGCGCAGCGTTTCGCGCAACTGGACCAGTTCGGCCTTGGTCGCGTCGGGGAAGACTTCGGCCTGGATGTTGAGCTCGCCGCGGACTTCGTTCGACTTCGCCTGGGTGGTCTGGAAGATCGGGATCAGGACGCCGAGCAGGACCACGGTGACGACCGTGGTGATGATCGCGGCGACGCTCGGAGCGCCGTTGCGGCGCATCGCTCGCAGCGCCTCCTGGAAGAAGAAGATGATGCGGCCCATGGGGATCAGCGCAGGGCTTCGTAGTCGTGGCCGTGGCCGTTGGTCTGGCCCTCGGGGCCGACGCCCATCTCGGCCCGCATCCGCATGCCGAATTCGGTCGTCGACTCCTCGGTGTAGCCGCCGGAGATCTCGTCGCGGACGACCCGGCCCTCGTAGAGCTCGACCACGCGGCGCTGCATCGAGTCGACCATCTCGCGGTCGTGGGTGACGACGACGACGGTCGTGCCGGTCTTGTTGATCCGGTAGAGCAGCTGCATGATCCCGATCGAGGTGACCGGGTCGAGGTTGCCCGAGGGCTCGTCCGCCAGCAGCAGCGGCGGGTGGTTGACGAAGGCGCGGGCGACCGAGACGCGCTGCTGCTCGCCGCCGGAGAGCTGGTCGGGGTAGCTGTGGAGCTTGGTCGAGAGGCCGACCAGGCGCAGCGTCGAGGGCACCTGCTCGCGGATTTCGGCGCGGCTGGCGCCGATCACCTGCAGCGCGTAGGCGACGTTGTCGTAGACGGTCCGGTTGGGGAGCAGCTTGAAGTCCTGGAAGACCGTGCCAATGTTGCGCCGCAGCTGCGGGATTTTCTTCTCCGGCAGGGTGCCGATGTCGCGGCCGGCGATGCGGACCGAGCCGTCGGTCGCGTTCAGCTCGCGGATCAGCATCTTGATCAGCGTCGACTTGCCGCAGCCGGTGGGGCCGACGAGGAAGACGAACTCGCCGCGACCGATTGCCAGCGAGACCCGGTCGAGCGCCATATGGCCACCGGGATAGACCTTGGTGACCTCGTTCAGCTCGATGATCGGGGCGCGGCGACCGCGGGTGCGGGGGCGCTCCGGGACCTGGTCCTTGTTCTTGCGTCGTCTCGCCATCGGGGTGCAGCCTTCTGCGCAGACACATTGACTCCTGCGCCCCCTCGACCGCGCAAGAACGCGCCCAAGCGAGGTGAGCGAGATCTTAGCGAAGTATTAGCGATTCTTTGCAATTCGAGATGAGCCTCGCCGGCGCCGTCCTGCTGCGGCGCCGCCAGCAGCACCTCGTCGAAGTGGCGGGCGTGGACGGCATCGCCGAGCGCGGCGGCGCAATCGGCGTCGCCGACGATCGCCTCGCGCAGGTCGAGCCCGGCCTCGCGCAGGCGCCGGACGGCGCGCTCGGCCCGGGTCAGCGCGTCCGACCAGCCGGCCGTGAGGTCGACGTCCTCGCTCCCCTCCCACGAGGGCAGCGCCGGGACCAGGAGCGTGTAGGCGGTGGGCCGCTCGCGAGCGTGGCGGCGCAGCGCTGCGAGCAGCTGCGGGTGCTCGGCGGTGCGGGCGGCGACGACCAGCGTCTCCTGGGGGTGCTCGTCCTTCTCCATCTCGGCCTCCTTCGGGGCGGTGGTTCGAACGCTCCTTCGAGGGAGCGCTCCCGCACCCTCCCCCGGCTCGCTGACCAAGCGCTAAAGCGGGGCTGAGAGTTATCTAAGACTCGCCTGACGTTTCTCTGACAGGCGACGCGCGGCGGGCTAGCCGATCGCGACCATGCGGTCGATCGGGACCTTGGCGCGGACGGCGACCTCGGGGGCGACGGAGACCTCGAACTTCGTCTCCAGCAACGAGTCGCGGAGCTTCGGCAGGGTGATCATCTTCATGTATTTGCAGAAGGCCATCCGGTTGGCCTCGATCAGGTTCGCCTGCGGCGCCGCCTGCTGCAGCGGGTAGAGCATGCCGTTCTCGGTGGCGACGATGAATTCGCCCTCGGGGTGGGCTTCGACGTAGGACTGCATGCCCGAGGTCGAGAGCATGTGGACGCCCTCGGGGTCGATGTCGCCGGAGGCGACGTACTCCATCGCCTGGGTCGAGCAACCGCACTCGGGGTGGATCAGGAGCTCGGCGCCGGGGTTTTCGGCCCGGGTGCGGGCGATGTCGTCGGGGCGGATGCCGGCGTGGACATGGCACTCGCCGTCCCAGACGTGGAAGCGGGCGCGGCGTTCGGGATCCTCGCGGAGACCCGTCTCGCGCTCGACGAAGGCGCCCAGCCACATGTCGGGGCCGAAGAGGATCTCGGTCTCGGGCCCGTGCTCGGCCCAGATGTGCTCGACGACCTGGACGGCGTTGGAGGAGGTGCAGCAGTAGTCGGTCTCCGCCTTCACCTCGGCCGAGGTGTTGACGTACATGACGACGAGGGCGCCCGGGTGCTCGGCCTTCCAGGCGCGCAGCTGGTCGGCGGTGATCGGGTCGGCGAGGCTGCAGCCGGCGTCGAGGTCGGGGATCAGGACGGTCTTCTCGGGCGAGAGGATCGAGGCGGTCTCGGCCATGAAGTGGACGCCGCAGAAGGCGATCGCCTCGGCGTCGGTGGCGGCCGCCTGGCGCGAGAGCCCGAGCGAGTCGCCGAGGTAGTCGGCGACGTCCTGGATCTCCGGCAGCTGGTAGTTGTGGGCGAGGATCACGGCATCGCGCTGCCGCGCGAGCTCGCGCACCTCGCCGCTGAGATCGGCGATCTCCTCCGGCGTCAGCTCCGGTGCCAGGGTGGGTTGGATCGTCGGGAGCTCCTGCATCAGCAGCCCTTCCTTTCCTCATGTTCGCTGGCAGCCCTTGCAGGCGAGGCCAGTCGAATGAACGTGGGACAAGTCTATCCAGTCGGGGTTTCCGGCCGTTTACGCTCACTGCATGCCGGAGCTGCCGGAGGTCGAGATCGTCGCCCGCCGCACCGACGCCGCGATCCGCGGCGCCGAGGTCGAATCCGTGCTCGCCCCGGGGATGAACGTGATGAAGACCTTCGACCCGCCGCTCGATGCGCTGGTCGGCCGCGAGGTGACCGGGGTGCGGCGGATCGCGAAGATGCCGGTGGTCGAGCTCGGCGACCTCTCGCTGCTGATCCACCTGATGTCGGCTGGGCGGCTGCGGGTCTTCGACAAGCGCGCCTCGCTCAAAGATCGCGCCTCGCGGGTGCTGGTGCGGCTCGGCGACGGGCGCGAGCTGCGGCTGCGCGAGTTCGGCACCAAGCAGCGGGCCTGGGCGAAGCTGCTGCCCTCCGAGGCGGTCGCCGAGGACGAGATGGTGGCGACGCTCGGGCCGGAAGCGTGGCCGGCGCCACCCTTGGCGGAGCTCGCGGCGGCGATCGACAAGCCCCGCCACCTGCATCCGCTCCTGCGCCACCAGAAAGACATCGCCGGGATCGGCCGCTCCTGGGTCGACGAGATCCTCTGGGAGGCGCGGCTCTCGCCGTTCAAGAAAGGGAGCGAACTGGATCCCGAAGAGGTCGAGCGGCTGCACGCCGCGCTGCACGTGCTCGGCGACGCGATCGACCACTACGAGGAGGCGATCGGCCCCGAGGTCCCCGACAAGGTGCCGATGCCGCTCCAGGTCCACAAGCGCGAGGGCGAGCCCTGCCCGCGCTGCGGGACGACGATCGAGGCCGTCTTCTTCTCCGAACACCAGATGAACTACTGCCCCGAGGAGCAGACCGGCGGCCGCGTCCTCAAGGACCGCCGGCTCTCGAAACTGCTCAAGTAGACGGGCCGGCGGGGCCGGTTTGCTGAGATATCGGCGATGAAGTCCTTCCCGCTCTCGATCCTCGACCTCGCCGCGGTCGGCCGCGAGGAGACGATCGGCCAGAGCTTCGCCGGCAGCGTCGAGCTGGCGCGGGCGGCCGAGCGCGCCGGCTACCGGCGCGTCTGGTACGCCGAGCACCACAACATCCGCGCCATCGCCTCCTCGGCGACCGCGGTCCTGATCGCCCACGTCGCCGCCCACACCGAGTCGATCCGGCTCGGCGCCGGCGGCGTGATGCTGCCCAACCACTCGCCGCTGGTGATCGCCGAGCAGTTCGGGACGCTGGCGGAGCTCCACCCCGGGCGGATCGACCTCGGGCTGGGGCGGGCGCCGGGGACCGACCAGGTGACCTGGCGGGCGCTGCGGCGCGACCCGCTCGCCAGCGACCGCTTTCCCCAGGACGTGGTCGAACTGCAGGGTCTGCTCAGCGACAAGAGCCCGCTGCCGACCGTCCACGCGATCCCCGGCGAGGGCACCCATGTCCCCCTCTACATCCTCGGCTCCTCGCTCTTCGGCGCCCACCTTGCGGCCGAGCTCGGCCTCCCCTACGCCTTCGCCTCGCACTTCGCGCCGCAGGCGCTGTTCGACGCGATCGCGGTCTACCGCGAGAACTTCAAGCCCTCGGCGCAGCTCGAGAGCCCCTACGTGATCGCCGGCGTCGGCGTGATCGCCGCCGAGACCGCCGAGCAGGCGGCCGAGCAGCTCGAGGCGACGCGGCGGTCCCGCGTCCGCAACCTCTTCGGCCGGGGCGACCGCCAGCTCTCGAGCGAGGAGGTCGACGCGATCCTCGCCTCGCCGCGGGCCATCGCGGTCGACGAGATGCTCACCTACACCGCCATCGGGACCGCCGCGGAGACCGCCACCTACCTCGAGGACTTCCGAGGCCGGACCGGCGCCGACGAGCTGATCACGGTCCACTACGCGAACACCGTCGCGGCACGCGTGCGCTCCGTGGAGCTGCTGGCCGGCGCCGTCGACCCGGCGGGCACCGCGGCCTGATTGGCGCGAAAGTCGCCTATGCGGCGACTAACGCGCCACTACGCGACCTCTAGGAGCAGCGAGAAGTCGAGGTTGGGCGCGGAGTGGGTCAAAGCGCCGATCGAGATGAACTCGACGCCGGATTCGGCGGCGGCGCGGACGTTGGCGAGGGTGATGCCGCCGGAGGCCTCGAGCGAAGGGCCCTCGGCGCCGCTGGCGTGCTCGTCGCGCAGCGCCACGGCGGCGGCGAGCGTCTCCGGGTCCATGTTGTCGAGCAGCAGCCGGTCGGCGCCGGTGCCGAGCGCATAGGCGGCCTCGTCGAGGTTGCGGACCTCGACCTCGATCGCGAGGTCGGGATAGGCGGTGCGGGCGCCGTGGACCGCCCGCGCCAGGCTGCCGGCGAGGGCGATGTGGTTCTCCTTGATCAGGATCGCGTCGTAGAGGCCGAGCCGATAGTTGAGGCCGCCGCCGGCCGCCACCGCCGCCTTCTCCAGCTGGCGCAGCCCGGGCAGGGTCTTGCGGGTGTCGAGGATCGTGGTCCCGGTGCCGGCCACCGCCTCGACGTAGCGGGTGGTCATCGTCGCGATCCCCGAGAGGTGGCCGAGGAAGTTGAGCCCGGTGCGCTCGGCGGCGAGCAGCGCCCGCGCCGGCCCCTCGGCGTTGAAGACCTCGGCAGGGACCTCGTCCCGCCACTCGCCCTCCGCGGCCAGCGGCTCGACCTCCTCCACCCCGCACTGCCGCATCGCCTCGACAACCGCGGCAAGGCCGAACACCACGCCCGGCTCTTTCTGCACGATCCGCGCCCGCGCCCGCGCCGCCTCCGGCACGGTGGCCAGCGAGGTGACGTCGCCGCTGCCGACGTCCTCGGCCAGCGCCCGCGCCACGGCCTGCTCCAGCGTCTCGCCGGGGGTCTCAGCCATCGCGCAAGCCTAGAGCGGCACGCCCGCGGGCGATCTCACGTCGGTCGGCGTCGGCACGTTTAATCCACAGAGTGAACGCCTTGCCGCCGTTTCAAACCCTGCTCGACCGCTACGCCCAGGACGTGATGGGGCTGCTGCGGGGAGCGGTCGGGCGCAGCGACGCCGAGGACGCCTTCCAGGAGACCTTCATCGCGGCGCTGCGGGCCTATCCGGACCTGAAGGACGGCCGCAACCTGCGAGGCTGGCTGCTGACGATCGCCCACCGCAAGGCGATCGACCACCACCGCGCCCGCGGCCGGCGGCCGCTACCGGTGGCCGAGGTCGAGGAGATCGCGGAGGCGAGCGCCGAGCCGCTCGATGAGCCGACGCCCGGCGACGATGCCTGGGAGGCGGTGGCGGCGCTACCGCCGAAGCAACGCGCCGCGGTCACCCTGCGGTTCGGCAGCGACCTGCCGCACGCGGAGATCGCGGCGGCGCTCGGCTGCTCGCCGGAGGCGGCGCGGCGCAGCCTGCACGAGGGACTGAGGAAGTTGAGAAAGGAGCTGGCATGACCACCACGACCGAAAAGGCGATCGACCGCTTCCGCGAGCGGGCCGCGGCGGAGGGGCTGCTCGACGTCGCCTACGCCAGCACCGACTCGCCGTTCGGGACGCTGCTGCTGGCGCAGACGCCGCGCGGCCTGATCCGGATCGGCCTGCCGAACCAGGATCCCGACGGACTGCTCGAGGAGCTGGCGGCGAAGGTCTCGCCGCGGGTGCTGGAGGCGCCGGCGCGGCTCGACGAGGCGCGGCGCGAGCTCGACCGCTACTTCGCCGGCGAGCTGCGCGACTTCGAGCTGCCGCTCGACTGGAGCCTCAGCCACGGATTTCGCCAGCAGGTGCTGCAGGGGATCGCCGCGATTCCCTACGGCGAGACCCGCACCTACACCGAGATGGCGACCGGCGCCGGCAACCCGCGGGCGGTGCGAGCCGCCGGCTCCGCGTGCGGTAGCAACCCGATCCCGCTGGTCGTCCCCTGCCACCGGGTGCTGCGGCTCGGCGGCGGCCTCGGCGGATACGCCGGCGGGCTGGCGATGAAGGAATCGCTGCTCGCCCTCGAGGCCCAGCGCCAGCGCTAAAGCCGGCGGTTCGCGCGCCCGATAAAGGGGCGTGGACCGCTACCGCTGGCTCGCCACCGTCCTCGCGATCGTCTTCGTCGCCGTGCTCAGCTCGTTCGGGCTGGCCCACGGCGCGGCGGCGCTGACCCTGCCGCTCGCCGGCCCGCCGGCGCCCTCAGACCCCTTCGAAGCCGAAGAAGAAGACGAAGGCCTCGCCGGCGAACTCGAAGAAGAAGACGAAGAAGAAGCGGCCGACGACTGCGAATTCGAAGACGAAGCGCAGGAAGAAGCCTGCGAAGAAGCCGAGGAAGAACGCGAACTGGAAGCAGAAGAAGCCGAAGAATGCCGGCTCGAAAGCGCCGAGGCGACGGTCGCCGCGCTGCCGGGGCGAAACCAGGTGCGGCTGACCGTCCGCTACAGGACCTTCCAGTCGAGCGCGGTCGCGATCGACCTCGGCCTGCGCGGGCCGAAAGGCTCGCTCGACCTCGGCACCGACACCGGCCACTTCGGCCGCTCCGGCACCTTCCACGCCACCGAGAGCCTGTCCGACGGCCAGATGACGCGGGTCCTGGCGGCGCGCGAATTCAGCGTCGGGATGCACGCGATCAACACCCCCGGCTTCTGCGGCGAGAGCTTCGAGCGTCACCTCAGCGCCCGCAAGGAAGCCGGCGCCGGCTTCCAGTGGTCCGACCCGACGGCATCGCGCCGGGCCAAGGCCTCGCGCGCCGGCCGCGCGAGCTGAGCTGGACCCTCCGAGCTAGCGACCGAGGGTCTCGGCGACCCAGCCGGTCGCCGCGGCGAGGCTGCCCGGATCGATCTGGTGGGCGACCTCGCTCTCGAAGTAGGTGACGTCGATCCCACCCGCCTGCAGCAGGTCGCGGGCGGCGCGGCCGAGCTCGACGCCGATCACCGGGTCGCGGTCGCCGTGGGCGACGAAGGCGCGGGTCGCGGCGCGATCGCCGAGCGCCGGCTCCCAGCCGGGGACGGTGGGGACGAAGCCGCTGAAGGCGAGAACGCCGGCGACCGCCGGCCGGTCGCCGCTCCAGCCGAGCGCGTGGCTCATCACCGCCCCCATCGAGAAGCCGCCGAGCACGGTCCGCTCGGGCCCGACGCCGGTCTCCTCCCAGAGCCGGTCATGGAGGGCGGCGAGCGCCGCGCGGGCGGCGAAGAAGGTCTCGGGATCCGGATAGCCGACCCGCGGCACCGCGTACCAGTGGTAGCCGGGCCAGCCTTCGATCTGCAGCGGCCCGCGGGGCGCGACCACGCGCAGGCGCCGCTGCGGGTCGAGGGCGTCGCCGAGCGGCAGCAGGTCGGCCTCGCTGGTGCCGCGGCCGTGATGGAGGACGAGCAGCCCCTCGGGCTCGCCGGCCGCCGGCCGTTCGGCGGTGAGCAGAGGCGCCGGGCTCTCGGCTGCGCCGGCCACTAGCTCGCCGAGGCGACGGCGGTCTTCTCGAGGTAGTCGCGGACGAACTCGTCGAGGTCGCCGTCGAGCACCCGCTGCACGTCGCCGACCTCGTGCTCGGTGCGGTGATCCTTGACCATCGTGTAGGGGTGCAGGACGTAGGAGCGGATCTGCGAGCCCCAGGCGACGTCTTTGACCTCGCCGCGCGCCTTCGCCAGCTCTTCGGCCCGTTTGCGCTCCTCCAGCTCGATCAGCTTCGAGCGCAGGAACTGCATCGCCACCGCCTTGTTCTGCGTCTGCGAGCGCTCGTTCTGGCACTGGACGACGATCCCGGTCGGGAGGTGGGTGATCCGCACCGCCGAGTCGGTCTTGTTGACGTGCTGGCCGCCGGCGCCGGAGGCGCGGTAGGTGTCGATCCGCAGGTCGCCCTCGTCGATCTCGACCGCGACGTTGCCCTCGACCAGTGGCCCGACGTCGACCTGGGCGAAGCTGGTGTGGCGGCGCGAGGAGGAGTCGAAGGGGCTGATCCGGACCAGCCGGTGGACGCCGCGCTCGGCGGCGAAGAGGCCATAGGCGTTCTCGCCGCGGGCGATGAAGGTGGCCGACTTCAGCCCCGCCTCCTCACCGGGCGACGCCTCGGCCATCTCGACCTCGAAGCCGCGCCGTTCGGACCAGCGCAGGTACATCCGCAACAGGATCTCGGCCCAGTCCTGGGAGTCGGTGCCGCCGGCGCCGGCGTGGACGGTGACGACCGCGTCGCCGGCGTCGTATTTGCCGCTGAACAGGCGCGCCTCTTCGAGCTCGGCCAGGCGCGCCTCGACCGCGCTCAGCTGCGCATCGAGTTCGGCCGCGATCTCGGGGTCCTCGTCGGCCAGCTCGGCGAGATCGCCGAGGTCGGCGACGTCGGACTCGAGCGAGCGGAACATCTCCAGGCGCCGCCCGGCGCGGGCGTGGGCCGCCGAGGTCTTCGCCGCGGTTTCCTGGTCGTCCCAGAATCCCGGCTCGCCCATCTCCCCCTCGAGGCGCGCCGCCTCGGCCTCTAGCCCAGCCGGGTCAAAGGTAGTCCGAGAGCAGGGACAGCTGCTCGCGGACAGCGGCGAGGCGCGGTGCTACGGCTTCGGTGGGCGCGTCGGCCATGGCGCCAAGACTACTGTCAGAGCTACTTCGGGCCGCCGCCGAAGAATTCGAGCGTGCATTCGCCGAACTTGGCGCCGCCGCTGAAGACCTGGCTCGGGTCCTGGTAGTTCCAGAGCAGGAAGAAGCTGCCGGATTCGGTCTTGCCGCCGACCACCATCTTCGCTGCCATGTAGGTCGGTTCGCCGCCGGCGTTCTTGCCGACGCCCCAGGCCGAGTAGCCGCCGCGGCGGAACAGCTTCAGCGGATAGCTGCCGAGCACCTTCACCGAGCCCTGGGCCGGGCAGTATTCGCCCCCCGGGCTGCGGAAGTGCAGGTTGCTGAGGACGACCTGGCCCTTCGACTTGCCGCTGCCGTTCTTCAGCGTGAAGCCGGCCCCGGCTTCGAGCTGCCAGGCTCCGAGCGGCGGCTTCGGGTAGGACCGCGCCTGAGCGATGGTGGCGGAGGCGAGGACCAGGAGGGCGACGGCCGCGGCGAAGAGCTTGAGGCGGGTCATCGGGCGGCAGCATATCCGCGCCCGGGGCGTGCGGATAACCGGCTCAGGACGCCTGGGGGCCGAACCCCCACTCGCGCAGGGCCGCCTCGCGGTCCTCGTAGGGGCGCCAGGAGAGGACCCGATGGTCGCGCAGCTCGAAGGCCCAGGCCATCGGTTCGATGCCCGCCAGCTCGCCGGAGTCCTCCCAGTGCCAGGTGCGCACGATCAGCGCCACCGCGCGCCCTCCCCCGCCCTCGGTGCCGTCCTCGTAGAGCTGCTCCAGCTCGATCTCCTGCTGCACCCCGCCGGGCTTGCGGGTCGCCCACAGCCGCGCCGCCTCGACTCCCTTGCGCAGCCCACGCGAGGCGTGCAGCTCGATCTCGGGGTCGAGCACGGCGGCGAAGCCGTCGAGGTCGCGCTGGTTGAACGCCCGGACGAACTCCCGCACCGGATCGGGGCGGGCGGCGGGCGGCGTCACCGGCGCGGCTAGGCGCCGTGGCACTTCTTGTACTTCTTGCCGCTCCCGCACCAGCAGGGGTCGTTGCGGCCGATTTTGTCGTGCTCGTCTTTGACCACGGTCTCGACCACCTCGCCGCTGCCGGCGCCGTTGCCGCCGCCGCCATTGCCGGGGCCGGCGGCCTGGGACGTCGAGACTTCGAACGCGCCCGCACCGCCGGCGGCGGCGACCTGCTGCAGGGCCGAGGGCTGGGCCTCCATCGTGCCGCCCGAGTAGTCGAGGGCGGCGGTCTGGGCGGCCGGCGTGGGAGCCCCGTTCGGACTGCCTTCGATTTCGACTTCGGCGCGGTAGATCAGTTTCGAGAACTCCTCCCAGATCGAGTGCATCAGCTCCTCGAACATCGAGTAGCCCTCGTTTTTGTAGGCGACGAGCGGGTCGATCTGAGCGAAGCCGCGGAGGTGGATGCCTTCGCGCAGGTAATCCATGTCGAAGAGGTGTTCGCGCCAGCGGTTGTCGATCACCTGCAGCAGGAGCGAGCGCTCGACGTAGCGCATCAGCTCCTCGCCGAGCTGGTCTTCGCGCTCGTCGTAGGCCTTCATCGAGTCTTCGTCGAGTTCGTCTTTGAGGTCCTCGCGGTTGACCGTCTCCGGCGCCAGGCCGCCGACCTCGAGCGAGACCGGCCAGATCTGGCGCAGCTGCGTCTCCAGCTCGCCGAGGTCCCAGTCCTCGAGCAGGTCGCCGGCGGTGTACTCCTCGACCAGCCGCTCGATCACGCCCTCGACTTCGTCGCGGGCGGTCTCCGACATGTCGCGGCCTTCGAGGATCTCGCGGCGGTATTTGTAGACGACGCGCCGCTGCTCGTTCATCACGTCGTCGTACTCGAGCACCCGTTTGCGGATCAGGAAGTTCTGTTCCTCGACCTTCTTCTGGGCGTTCTCGACGGTTTTCGTCAGCATCTTCGCCTCGAGCGGGACTTCGGTCCCGTCCTCGTCGACCGGCCCGAGTTTGTCGAGGATTTTGTAGATCCGGTCGCCGGCGAAGAGGCGGATCACGTCGTCTTCGGCGGAGAGGAAGAAGCGCGAGGCGCCGGGGTCGCCCTGGCGGCCGGAGCGGCCGCGCAGCTGGTTGTCGATGCGGCGCGACTCGTGCCGCTCGGTGCCGCAGATGAAGAGCCCGCCGAGCTCGCGGACCTCTTCGGCCTCGGCTTGGCACTGCGGCCGCAGCTCCTCGGTCTTCTCGGCCAGGGCCTCCTCGTAGCCCTCGGAGTCGTGGTTGATCCCCTTCTTCTTCAGCTCCGCGATGGCCAGGTGTTCGGCGTCGCCGCCGAGCTTGATGTCGACGCCGCGGCCGGCCATGTTGGTGGCGATCATCACCGCGCCCTTGCGGCCCGCCTGGGCGATCAGCTCGCCCTCTCGTTCGGCGTGCTCGGGCTTGGCGTTGAGGACGTTGTGCTTGATCCCGTCGCGTTTCAGCGCCTCGGAGACCATCTCCGAGGCCTCGACCGAGACGGTTCCGACGAGGATCGGCTGGCCGGACTCGTGGCGGCTGACGATTTCGTCCATCACGGCTTTCCACTTGCCGTCTTTGGTTTTGAAGATCTGGTCGTTGTGGTCCTGGCGGACCATCGGCTGGTTGGTCGGGATCTCGACCACCGGGATCTCGTAGATCTTCATGAACTCGGTCGCCTCGGTCAGCGCCGTGCCGGTCATCCCGGAGAGCTTGTCGTAGAGGCGGAAGTAGTTCTGCAGGGTGATCGTCGCCAGGGTCTGGTTCTCCTCGCGGATCGAGACGCCCTCCTTGGCCTCGACCGCCTGGTGCAGCCCCTCCGACCAGCGCCGCCCCTCGAGGATGCGGCCGGTGAACTCGTCGATGATCATCACCTCGCCGTCGATCACCGCGTAGTCATCGTCTTTCTTGTAGAGCGACTCGGCCTTCAGCGCCTGCACGAGATGGTTGACGAGATTGCCGTGTTCGCCGAGGTAGAGGTTGTCGACGCCGACGAATTCCTCGGCTTTCTTCACCCCGCGCTCGGTCGGCGCGACCGTCTTGTGTTTCTCGTCGTACTCGTAGTCGTACTCGGCCTCGGAGGTGTCGCGCGACTCCCCGAGCGATTTCAGTTTCTCTTTCGCCGGCACGCCCTCCATCTGTTTGGCCAGGCGGGCGAAGGTGTAGTAGGTCTGCGCCGCCTGTTCGGGGGCGCCGGAGATGATCAGCGGCGTCCGCGCCTCGTCGATCAGGATGTTGTCGACCTCGTCCACGATCGCGAAGTTGTGATCGCGCTGGACGCAGTTCTCGAGCGCCTGCGACATGTTGTCGCGCAGGTAATCGAAGCCGAACTCGGAGTTGGTGCCGTAGGTGACGTCGCAGGCGTATTTGCGCTGCCGCGTCTCGTGATCGTCGCCGTCCTGCAGGGAGGCGACGGTGACCCCGAGCGCCTCGTAGATCGGCTCCATCCATTCGGCGTCGCGGCGGGCCAGGTAGTCGTTGACGGTGACGACGTGGACGCTGTCGCCGGCCAGGGTGTTGAGGAAGACCGCCAGGGTGGCGGTCAGGGTCTTGCCCTCGCCGGTCTTCATCTCGGCGATCGCGCCGTCGTGGAGGACCATGCCGCCGATCAGCTGGACGTCGTAGTGGCGCTGGCCGGTGGTGCGGCGCGAGGCCTCGCGGGTCAGCGCGAAGGCCTCGGGAATCAGCTCGTCGAGCGACTCGCCGCCGCGGGCGCGCTCGCGCAGCGAATCCGCCTCGGCCCGCAGTTCCTCGTCCGAGAGGGCTTCCATCTCGGGCTCGTAGCGGTTGATCGCCTCCGCGCGCTTCTGGTAGGCCTTGAACTTCCTGCCCTCCCCCGCGCGCAAGGCCTTGGTCACTAGGTCCATAGCCGGCATTGACTCAAGGGTAGCGGCCGCTGTGTGGCGAGGGCTTGCCCGCGGCCGTCGCCGGGCGTACGATCGGACCGGAACCGACAAGGAGGCACTCATGCGGATGGAGATTCGGGGTCGGAACGTCGAGCTGACGGACGAGCTGCATGAGATGGTGAGGAAGCGATTCCAACGCCTCGGCAGGCAGGTATCGGATTTGGCGACGCTCGAAGTCGTGCTCTCCGAAGAGCGCAACCCCTCGATCGCCGACAACCAGATCGCCGAGGCGACCTTCCATCTGAAGGGCGTGACGCTGCGGGCCCACGAGTGCTCGCCGCAGATGACCCATACCGTGCACGAGCTGGCAGAGGACCTGCGCCGGCAGGTGAAGAAGCACCGCGAGCTGCGCCGCAACCGGCGCGCGACGCGGAAGGTGGCCGGCCGCTTGCGAGGCCGCACCGCCGAGGCCTGACCCCCGCCGGACGGGCGGGGCCATGAGGTTGCCTTTTCGGGCGCTATTCGCCCGAAAAGGCAACCTCGTCGCGGGGCGCATCAGAGCCTCCGGGCGAAGGTGATGGCGACGACGCGCTTGGCGCCGGCGCCGCGGAGGGCCTGGGCGCAGGCGCTGAGGGTGGCGCCGGTGGTGAGGACGTCGTCGACGAGCAGGACGCTCGGTGGCACCGACCCGGAGGCGCTGATCCGCGGCGGCCGGCCGAGCCGCTCGGCGCGGCGACGGCCGACCTGACGCCGGCTGCCGCGGCGGACGAGGCAGCGGCCGAGCGGCGCTTCGATCCGCTCTGCCAGGGCGCCGGCCAGCTCGCCGGCGGGGTCGAAGCCGCGGCGGCGCAACCGCGATGGGGCGGGCGGGACGGCGACGACGGTGCCGCTCAGCATGTGCGCCGGCGCCAGCCAGTGGATGCGGTCGGCCATCAGGTCGGCGACCGGCAGCAGGTGGCGGAACTTCAGCGCCGAGACCAGCGAGCGGGCGACGTCCTCATGCGGAGCCGACGACCAGGCCCGGTCGAGCCCCGGCGGCCCCGCGCTCAGCAGCGGCTCCGCAGCCGCCAACCGCCGCCCGCAACGGCTGCAGAGCACAGCTTGCGGCCGGCACGGCCGCCCACACGCCGCGCACAGCGGCGGCACGATCGTGGCGACGGCGGTCTCGAACAACTCCATGCCCCGAGCCTGCCGAGGAAATGCGCACGTGTGGTGCGCAGAAAGTGCTTTCTTTCAGCACGCTTTGTGACGAGGGACGCACGTTTCGCGGTAGGGGCGACCACACAGCTCCGTCGGACGGCTGAAGCCTGGACAGCTCCCCGTCCCTCATAAGCTCAACCACAGCCGCGCTCGGCTAACCCCGATCCCTACCCGGCCCACCCGGCAATCGCGCCAACCAGAACTGCGCTGGCGGGGATCTCCGCGCCGGGCAGCGCGATCACTTCTTTCAACCTGCTGCCCGCCCCGATCGTCACGCCGTCGCCGATCACCGCCGGGCCGTCGATTCGCACGTCCTCGGCGATCGTGCAGCCTGCGCCGAGCAGGACCGGGCCGCGCAGCTTGCCCTCGGCCGGTGCGTCGCCGCTGCGGTAGCCGTCGACCACCTCGCCCTCGAGCTGCACCTCGACCGCGCCTTCGAGGGCGTCGACGGAGCTGGCTCGCAGCTCCTCGAGGTCGCCGATGTCGTTCCAGTAGGCGTCGATCTCGTGCGAGTAGAAGGGCACGTCGCCCTCGAGCAGGCGGGGGAAGACGTCCATCGCCCAGTCGGCGAAACCGTCGGGGTCCTCCGGTCCCGCCGCCCTGCTGGTCCCGGGCGCGGGGAAGAAGTCGAAGATCTCCTGGCGGAACATGTAGATGCCGCAGTTGGCGAGGTCGGAGAGGGCTTCGCTCGGGTCCGGCTTCTCCTGGAAGCCCTGGATGCGGCCGTCGGCGCCAGTGATCGCGACCCCGAACTGGCTCGTGTCCTGCACCCGCTTGGTCGCCAGGGTGGCGATCCCGTCGTGGGATTCGTGCGCCTCGCGCATCGCCGCCAGGTCGATGTCGGTGAGCGCGTCGCCGGAGATGACGAGGAAGGAGTCGCCGAGGAACTCGCGGGCGTTGCGGACGCCGCCGGAGGTCCCGAGCAGCTGCTCCTCGAGCGAGTAGCTGAGCGCCAGGCCGAAGTCGGAGCCGTCGCCGAAGCGCTCTTCGATCAGCTCCGGAAACCAGTGCAGGTTGGCGACGACGTCGGTGAAGCCGTGGCGGGCCAGCAGCAGCAGGATGTGCTCCATCACCGGCCGGTTGACGACCGGCACCATCGGCTTCGGCATCGTGTAGGTGATCGGCCGCAAGCGGGTTCCGAGGCCGGCGGCGAGGACCATGGCGCGCATCGGCCGGGAAGCTATCGGACCCGGGGGTACGGGCGGGAGCCCGCGCTCAGCCCAGCGCCTGCTTGAGCCGGTCGATCGCCTCGACCGGGAGCGGGTCGACGCCGCGGCGGGTCGCGAGCTCGAGCGAGACCAGGTCGCCCAGCATCGTCGTCCACAGCAGCCGCGCGGTCGGGGTCTCGCCGGCGGTCTCGACCCGCACCACCGGCGCGCCGGCCTCGGCCACCGCCTCGGCGGTGAGCCGGAAGCGCTCGCCGACCCGCGGGTTGGCGTCGCGGTCCTCGAGGAAGACGGCGGCGAAGGAGTCCTGGCGGGCGGCGGTCGCCCAGCCGCAGACGTCGTTGTGGTCGGCCTCGGGCAGGTCGAGGAAGAAGGCCGGGACCTTGGCGTTCTCGTTCGCCTGCGTCTTCCAGCGGCGCGCCACCGGCGCCGTCAGCTCGGCCCCGTAGACGACCGGCGCCCGGCCCTCGAGCTGGGCGGCGATCTCCGCCGCCTGGTGCTTCAGCTGCTCGAGTTCGCCGCCGAGGAAGTCGGCCGCAGCCTCGATCTCGGTGGCGATCCGGGGCGCCGCCCCGGCCAGCGCCGCGACCTCGGCGACCACGGTGAAGAAGTAGGCGACGGCGGCGCGGGGCTGGAAGATCCCCGGCAGCCCGACCACCGGCACGCCCGCCCCCCGCGCCCGCTCGACCAGGGCGCCGCCGGTGCTGGCGACGAGCCGGCGGGCGCCGAGCTCGGTCGCGGCGTCGAAGCAGGAGATCGTCTCCTCGGTGCCGCCCGAGTAGCTGCAGCAGAGCACGGTCCAGCCCTCGCCGACCCAGCTCGGCGGCGCGTAGCCGCGGCTGACCACCAGCGGCCGCCGCAGGCGCGAGCCGAGCGCCGCCGCGGCGAGGTCGCCGCCGATCGCCGAGCCGCCCATCCCGCAGACCAGCAGGCCCTCGGCCTCGGCCGCCTCCAGGCGCGCCGATTCGACCCGCCAGAGGGCGTCGCGGAGCTGGTCGGGGATGCCGAGGACGTCGTCGATCACGCCGGCGTCCGGATCACGTCTGCGCCGGGACTTTCTCTTCCCGGCCGACAACGGCGCCGGTCAGGACCGCGCCGGCCTCGGCGACGGCGCGGGGGGCGAGGATCGAGTCGCCGACCCGGGCGCCCTCGCCGACCGAGCTGCCGGCCAGCAGGACCGAGCCGACCACCGCCGCCTCAGAGCCGACCTGGCATCCCGGCCCGACCACGGCCCGCGGGCCGATCTCGGCCTCGGGATGGATCTCGGCCTCGGGATGGAGGAAGAGGCCCGGAGCGGTGGGTTGCACCCTCGTCGCGACGCGGCCCTCGAGGATGTCCCAGGTTGCCTGCAGGTAGCGGTCGGGGGTGCCGAAGTCCATCCAGTAGCCGTCGAGCGCCAGGGCGTGGAGCCCGTTCCCGACCAGCCGCGGGAAGACCTCACGCTCGATCGAGACCTCGGTGTCCGGCGCGATCAGGTCGAGCACCGAGCGCTCGAGCACGTAGGCGCCGGCGCTGATCTCGCCCGGCACCTCCTCCCCGGTCTTCTCGGTGAACTCGAGCACCGCCCCGTCGGCGTTCGTCGTGACCAGCCCGTAGTGGGAGGAGTCCTCGACCCCGTAGAGGGCGAGGCTCCCCCTCGCCCCCCGCTCCTCGTGGCTGCGCACGAGCGCGCCGAGGTCGAGGTCGGCGAGGACGTCGCCGTTCAGCGCCAGGAAGCGCTCGCCGAGCCGCTCGCCGAGCGCGTCGGCGGCGAAGCGGATGGCGCCGCCCGTGCCGCGCCGCTCGGGCTCGACGACGTAGGTGAGCCGCACCCCTTCGTGCTCGTGCTCGCCGAGCTCCGCGCGCAGGACGTCGGGCAGGAAGCCGCAGGCGAGGACGACCTCCTCGACCCCGTAACCGGCCAGCCACTCGACCATGTAGGCGAGGAACGGCCGGTCGACCAGGGTCAGCGCCGGCTTCGGGACATGCGTGGTCAGCGGCCGCAGCCGCGTGCCTTCACCGCCGACGAGGACGATCGCCTGCATGGGCGGCGGACCCTACCCGCTCGACTCGACCTAGGAGGGCGAGCCGACCTTGCCGGGAGCGACCACGCGCCCGATTCCCTCGTACTCGAAGCCGGCCTCGAGCAGCTTCTGCGGATCGAGGAAGTTCCGGCCGTCCACCATGAACGGGCGCGCCATCCGGGCGGCCGCGTCGGCCCAGTCGAGCTCGGCGAACTCGCGCCACTCGGTGACCAGCACCGCGGCGTCGGCGCCGGCCAGCGCCTCCTGCGGCGTCGCGGCCATCTCGACCGAGCCCAGCAGCTGGGTGGCGCGCTCGCGGGCGACCGGGTCGTAGGCGACGACCTCCGCCCCCTCGCCCTGCAGCCGCGCCGCCAGGACCAGGCTCGAGGCCTCGCGCATGTCGTCGGTGTCCGGCTTGAAGGCGAGCCCGAGCAGCGCGATCCGCTTGCCGATCAGCGAGCCCAGGTGCTTCTCGAGCTTGCCGACGACGCGCCGCTTCTGCAGCTCGTTCACCTCGATCACCGCGGTCAGCAGCTGGAAGTGGTACCCGGTGTTGCCGGCCAGCATCTTCAGGGCGCTGACGTCCTTGGGGAAGCAGGAGCCGCCGTAGCCGATCCCGGCCCGCAGGAAGGAGCTGCCGATCCGCTCGTCGAGGCCCATCCCGGCCGCGACCTGACCGACGTCGGCGCCCACCTCCTCGCAGACGTTGGCGATCTCGTTGATGAACGAGATCTTGGTCGCCAGGAAGGCGTTGGAGGCGAGCTTGATCATCTCCGCGCTGGCGACGTCGGTGCGGAGGATCTCGCCGCCGAGCGGCTCGTAGAGCGCCGCGACCGCGGCGGCAGCCTCCTCGTCGCCGCCGTCGGCGCCGATCACCACCCGGTCGGGGTTCATGAAGTCGGCGACCGCCGTCCCCTCCTTGAGGAACTCGGGGCAGGAAACGTAGGCGAGCCCGGGCATGTCGCGGCGGATCGAGGTGCCGGTGCCGGCCGGGACGGTGCTCTTCATGATCAGCACGTGGCTGCCGTCGTGCGGCAGCTCCTCGACCACGGCGCGGACCCGCGAGAGGTCGGCGTCGCCGGAGTAGGTCGGCGGCGTGTCGACGCAGACGAACAGCAGCCGGGCGCCGGCCAGCAGCTCGTCCATGTCGGTGGTGAAGGTGATCCGCTCGGCGTTGCGCTGGATCAGCTCGGTCAGGCCCGGCTCGTGGATCGTCACCTCGCCACGCGAGAGCGCGTCGACCTTCTCCTGGACGATGTCGCGCGCGATCACCGGGTGCCCGAGCTCGGCGAAGCAGGTGGCGGTGACGAGGCCGACCCAGCCGACACCGATGACGCCGACGGGGGTCTGGCGGTCCTCGCTCATGGGGTTTTTCCTCCGTTCTGGGGTTTCTTCCGCTTCGGGACGATCACCTTCGCCGAGCGGGCGATGCCGATCATCTGGTCGTTGGTAAGTGAGTCCTGCAAGCTGTTGGAGACCCAATAGGTGTTTTCGCCGCGGTGCCAGGCGACCATCGTCACCTTGCCGCTCTCGACGTAGATGTCGTACTCGCGGCCGTGGATCTGCTTGGTTTCGCTCGGATTGTCGAGGATCGGCGGGTCTTCCCAACCGCGGATTCCCTGGATCCCGAAGTAGGTGACTTCGTATTCGGGCTGGTAGACGCCGACCATCCGGTAGGCGGGGTGCCGCACTTTGTCCTTGTCCTTGAGGTGGTACACGCGCGGGTCGACGACGTGTTCGTAGGGGTTCGATTCGACGAACGCCGCCCCCGGCGGCAACCGGGTCGGGTAGTAGACGGGGAAGCCGCCGCCGACGTGGCGGGCGACGATCTTGCCCTCGGCGTAGCCGGCTTCGGCCGCCGGCACCAGTTCGTCGGAGCCGGTCGTCGTGTATTCCGCCTTCGGCTTCGTCTTTTCCTTCTTTGGCTTGGCGGTGTTCTTGTCCTTCTTCTTCTTGCCCTTGGAGCCCTTCTTGGCGAGCGGCTTCTTTTCCGGGAAGCCACCGGAGTCGGCGCCGGTTTCGCCCATGAATTCCTTCGCCGCGTGGCGGATAGCCGAGTCCGACGCGTAGACGAAGCTCGGCCCCAGTTCAGCCGGGAAGTGGACCTGGTTCAGTTCGGAGTTGCGCGATTCGATCACCAGGTCGATCAAGCGCAGCAGTTCCTTGACGCTGCCGATATCGGAGGTGGTGTATTCGGTGAAGATGTCGGTCAGGTGTTCCTGGTCGTCGAGCAGGGTGCCGAGCCCGACCTGCTTGCGGGCCTGGCTCATGAAGTCCTGCTGGCGGGCAGAGCGGACGATGTCGGTGTCGGTGTGTCGATAACGCACGTACTGCAGCGCTTTTTTGCCGCAGAGCTTCTGGTACCCGGGCTGGATGTTGATTTCCGAATACTGTTCGGAGGGCGGCAACCCGGCGTTGGAGTGGTAGTAGCGGCGGTCGACGTCGACGTAGACGCAGCCGATCGCGTCGACCGCGCGGACGAAGCCGAGGAAGTCGATGTTGACGACGTGGTTGATCTTCAGGCCGGTCAGTTCCTTGACCACTTTCAGGGTCAATTTCGGCCCGCCATAGGAGTAGGCGGCGTTGAACTTTTCGGTCCCGAACCCGGGGATTTCGACCTGCAGGTCGCGGGGGATCGAGAGCACCGAGATCAGGCCCTTGCTGGGGTCGAGACGCAGCAGCATCGTCGTGTCCGAGCGACCCGGGTCTTCGGCGAATTCGGCGCCGGCGCGTTTGTCGGAGCCGAGGATCAGGATCGTCTGCGGTTCGCCGCCGTGGACGTGCTCCAGCTGGTCTTCGACTTCGCTCTTCAAATGCTTGCTGTTGCGGGCGAGGGCGTCGGCGACGCCGTGCAGGTAGAGCAGGACGCTGCTCGAGGTCGCCGCGGCGGCGACGCCGACGATCAACACCGCCGCCAGCGTGAACCGCCACCAGTAGCGCTTCTTCTGCGGCGGCTCGGTGCCGTCGCCCTCGGGCGGGGGCTTGCGCGCCGACCAGCCGGAGTTGATCGGCCCCATCTCGCCGTGACTACTCACTCAGCCTCCCCGGCAGCGAGCGGAGGAACGATTCGAGCGCCTGCCGGTAGGTCTCGAGCGAGCTGACCGAGACCCACTCCCCCGGCCCGTGGTGACCGGCGCCGATCGGCCCGAACTCGACCGCCGGCACCCCCACCCGCAGGAAGGAGACCGCATCGGAGGCGCCGTCGCGGCCGACGCTCATCAGCTCGCCGTCGTGGTGGGCGGCCGTCGCCTCGCCCAGCGCCCGCACGAAGGCCGAGTCGCGCGAGACCATCGCTGGCGGCCGGGTCAGCAGCTCGGTCGCCTCGACCCCCTCGATCGCCCGCACGTCGGCAAGGATCGAATCGGGGTCCTGGCCCGGGAGGTAGCGGATGTCGACGTCGATGACGCATCGGTCGGGGACCTTGTTGAGCGCGTCGCCGCCCCAGATCCTTCCCAGGTTGATCGAGGGGCGGTCGAACAGCTCGGAGCTGTGACGAGCAAACGGTAGCGACTCGATACTCCGGAAAACGTCGATCGCGTTCAGCACGGCGTTGTCGCCCAGCCACGGCGTCGCCCCGTGGGCCGCGGTCCCCGCCACCTCGAGCCGCATCGCCAGGACGCCCTTGGCCTCGACCCCGATGTGGAGGTCGGTGGGCTCGCCGGTGATCGCGAAGTCGCCGAGGAAGCCGGAGTCGACCAGGTGGTCGCAGCCCCGCTCGTCGCCCTCCTCGGACTCCTCGTCGCCGACCACCGCCAGCCGCACCCGGACCCCGTCCTGCTCGGTCATCGCCGCGGTGACGGTCATCATCGCCGCCAGCGCCCCCTTCATGTCATAGGCGCCCCGCCCATAGAGCCGATCCCCGTCGATCCGCGGCTCGAACTGCTCGGAGCGGCCGGGGACGACGTCGAGGTGGCCCTCGAGAACGACCGTCGGAACCCCGTCACCGCCCCCGACCTCGGCGGTCAGGACGGGAAGCCCGTGAACCGAGTCACGGCCGGCCTCGATCCCGCGCGCCTCGAGCCAGCCCTTGACGAACCCGGCGGCCTCCCAAACCGTCTCAGGCTCACAGGTCTCATACGAGATCAGGCGTTGGGCGAGTGCGACGAGTTCGGGATTCATTTGGAAGGGATTCGAGGCGGGGCTTTCGGTTGTCTCTCGCGTGAATTTGCGTCGCTCGCCCTTCGGGCTCGCTCCGGATGTTGGCGCGCCCCTTCGGGGCGCAGACACCGGATTGCATTTCCGCCGCTTCGCGACATTCCCGCGAGAGACAACCGAAATCCCCGCAACGCACGAGTACCGGCAATACCAACCCCCAACGGACGGACGAAGAGCGCTCGAACCGCCGCCCCGCTTTCGAAAGCTTCAATCCAAGAGGGGGGTGTCCCAGTCCCTTGGTCGTAGCTTGCGAGGGTTCCAGGCGGGGGTGTCGGTGTCCCTCCGAACGTTTTGCGGCTGAGGCCCGGAGCTCCCCCGAAGCGCCAGCCGAATACTCCCCAGCCGACAGGCCGAGAGAGGAGGGACACCGACACCCCCGCCCCCGCACCGTCCCCGAATTCCGGGGAAGAGCTTCCGTCATCCCTGCGCAATCGCCAGGAACGCCTCAGCCCGATCCTTATCTTTCGCCGCCCGCGCAAACTCCGCCGACTCCGCGTCGCTCTCCCGCAACCTCTGCTCCGCGTCCCCGAGCTGCTCTTTCAACGCCCCCGCATCCAGGTCCTCCGGCGGAATCGCCTCCTCCACCAGCAACCGCGCCCGGTTGCCGAAGATCTGCAGCCACCCATGCGCCTGCGCGTACCGCCTCGTCTCGGAGTCCGACACTTTCAGCCGCAGCTCGGTCGGCTTCAGCGCCGCCAGCAGCGGCGCGTGGTTGGCGAGGATGCCGATCTCGCCGACTTCGGTCCGGGTCGAGACCATCCGCGCTTCGCCCTCGAAGACCTCCCCCTCCGGGGTCAGCACTTCGACGTCGATCATGTGCTCCGCGGCCATGGTTGCCCCTAGGCGGCGGCTTTGGCGTTCTCGGTTACCTGGTCGATCGAGCCCTGCATGTAGAAGGCTCCCTCCGACAGCTCGTCGTGCTCGCCGTCGAGGATCTCGCGGAAGCCGCGAACCGTCTCGGAGACCGGCACGTACTCGCCGGTGCGGCCGGTGAACTGTTCGGCGACGAAGAACGGCTGCGAGAGGAAGCGCTCGATCTTGCGGGCCCGCGAGACCGTCTGCCGGTCCTCGTCGGAGAGCTCGTCGATGCCGAGGATCGCGATGATGTCCTGCAGCTCTTTGTAGCGCTGCAGGACTTCCTGGACCTCGGTCGCGGTGCGGTAGTGCTCCTCGCCGACGACGTCGGGCTTGAGGATCGTCGAGGTCGAGTCGAGCGGGTCGACCGCCGGGTAGATCCCTTTCTCGGAGATCGCCCGCGAGAGCGCCGTGGTCGCGTTCAAGTGGGCGAACACCGAGGCCGGGGCCGGGTCGGTGTAGTCGTCCGCCGGCACGTAGACGGCCTGGATCGAGGTGACCGAGCCGCGGTCGGTCGAGGTGATCCGCTCCTGCAGCCCGCCCATCTCGGTCTCCAGCGTCGGCTGGTAGCCGACCGCCGAAGGCATGCGCCCGAGCAGCGCCGAGACCTCGGAGCCGGCCTGGACGAAGCGGAAGATGTTGTCGATGAAGAGCAGCACGTCCTGGCCGCCCTGCTCGCGGTAGTACTCGGCCATCGTCAGCCCGGAGAGGGCGACGCGCAGGCGCGCGCCCGGGGGCTCGTTCATCTGGCCGAAGACCAGCATCGTTTTGTCGATGACGCCGCTTTCTTTCATCTCGAGCCAGAGGTCGTTGCCCTCGCGCGAGCGCTCGCCGACGCCGACGAAGGCCGACAGGCCCTCGTGCTCCTCGGCGATGTTGCGGATCAGCTCTTGGATCAGCACGGTCTTGCCGACCCCGGCGCCGCCGAACAGCCCGACCTTGCCGCCTTTGGCGTACGGCGCCAGCAGGTCGATGACCTTGATCCCGGTCTCGAGGATCTCCTGGGTCGGGGTCAGGTCGGAGGCCTTCGGGGCCGGGCGGTGGATCGGCCAGCGCTCGACGTCCGCGGGGAGATCCTCGCCGTTGTCGATCGGGTCGCCGAGCAGGTTGAAGATGCGGCCGAGGGTGATGTCGCCGACCGGGACCGTGATCGGGTTGCCGGAGTCGACGACGCGGTCGCCGCGGCGGATGCCGTCGGTCGCGTCCATCGCCACCGCGCGGACGCGGTCGTCGCCGAGGTGCTGCTGGACCTCGCAGACGAGCTGCGTCGGTTCGCCATCGCCGTCGCCGCCGGTCTCGATCGTCACCGCCGAGTAGATCTCGGGCAGCGCGTCGGGGAAGACCGCGTCGACGACGACGCCGGTCACCTGCTCGACGCTGCCGATGTTGGCGCCGTTGCCGTTTCCGTTTCCGTTGCTCTCAGCCATCGTTTCCTTCCGGGGGTCTTGCAGTTTTCGTCGGGGTCAGCTGAGCGCCTCGGCGCCGCCGACCACCTCGAGGATCTCCTGGGTGATTTCCGCCTGGCGGGCGCGGTTCATCTCCAGGGTGAGGTCGTCCATGATCGATTCGGCGTTCTCCGCCGCGTTGCGCATCGCAGTCATCCGCGCCCCGAGCTCCGAGGCCGCCGACTCGAGCAGCGCCCGGTAGACGGAGATCGTCACGTACTCGGGCACGAGTCGTGCCAGCAGCTCCTCGGCTTCGGGCTCGAAGAACCACTCCGATTTGGCCTGGCGGCGCTCGGCCTCGTTGCTGGCCTCCTCATCGACCGGCGCCTCGTCGTCGTCGGCACCCTCGCCGATCACCTCGGCCTGCTGCAGCGGCAGCAGCCGCTGCCGCCAGACGTGCTGAGTGAGCGGCGAGACGAAGCGGTTGTAGATCAGCTCGACCCGGTCGACCTCGCCGTCGACGTAGCGGGCGGTCATCTCCTCGCCGATCTCGCGGGCGTTGGCGAAGGCGGGCCGGTCGGTGAAGCCGGTGTAGGCGCCGGCGACCTCCTGTTTGCGGAAGGTCAGCGCCGAGACGCCCTTTTTGCCGACGACCGAGTAGGAGGCTTTGGCCCCCTCTTCGCGGACCCGGGCGCCGGTTCGCATCCCCTCGCGAATGATGTTGCTGTTGAAGGCGCCGGCCAGGCCGCGATCACCGGTGACGAGGACGACGCCGACCGTCTCCACTTTCTGTCGCTCTTCCATCGCCGGCACCCGCGGGATCGAGCCGGCGTGGGCGGCGGCGGTGCGGGTCAGCTTGCGGATGCCCTCGGAGTAGGGCCGCAGGTCCTCGATCCGCTGTTCGGCGCGGCGCAGTCGCGCTGCCGCGACCATCTCCATCGCCCGCGTGATCTTGTTGATGTTCTTGATCGACGCGATGCGGCTTTTGACTTCCTTCTGCGAGGGCATGGCGGTCTCACCCGGCCGTGGCTAGGCGGGCGTCGCCTCCTTGTCGTCGGCCGAATCACTGGCAGCCTGATCGCCGGAGTCGCCCTCCTCGGCCGCGGTGCGGGCCGGGGCCTGGCGCTCGGACTCGGACTTGACCCGGTCGGACTCGCCCTCCTCGAGCGGCTGACCGTCGGAGTCGAAGTCCGCGCCGAAGTCGTCGACGAAGTCGGCGATCGCCTCACCGAGCTCCTTCTCGTCGTCCTCCTCGAGCTTGCCGGTGTCTTCGATCCGCTTCAGCAGCTCGGCCTTCTCGGAGTGCAGGCGGACCCGCAGGTCGGCGAGGAACTCGCTGACGCGCTCGACTTTGATCCGGTCGAGGTAGCCGCCGGTGCCGGAGTAGATCGCGGCGACCTGGTCGGCGACCGCGAGCGGTTCGCGCTCTTTCTGTTTCAGCAGCTCGACCAGCCGTTCACCGCGGGTCAGCGCCTTCTGCGTCTCCGGGTCGAGCTCGGAGCCGAACTGGGCGAAGGCCTCGAGGTCGCGGTACTGGGAGAGGTCGAGGCGCAGTTTTCCGGCCACCTTCTTCATCGCCTTGGTCTGCGCGTTGCCGCCCACCCGCGAGACCGAGATGCCGACGTTGATCGCCGGCCGGACGCCGGAGAAGAAGAGGTCGGACTCGAGGAAGATCTGACCGTCGGTGATCGAGATCACGTTGGTCGGGATGTAGGCGGAGACGTCGGAGGCCTGGGTCTCGATGATCGGCAGCGCCGTCAGCGAGCCGCCGCCGAGCTCGTCGTTCAGCTTCACCGCCCGC
>DASXOF010000048.1:0-6464 GCA_036494495.1 Solirubrobacterales bacterium
ACCTCGCGTTCCGCCAGCCCGTGGTCGAGGCGGTGGTCGCGGCGGCGATGCTGGCGGCGCGGACCGAGCGGGTGACGATCGGCTTCGGCGTCCTGCAGCTGGCGATGCGCCACCCGGCCTGGCTGGCGAAGCAGCTCGGCACCCTGGCGGCGCTGGCCGGCGAGCGGGTCGAGCTCGGGGTCGGGATCGGCGGCGAGAACCCCGAGGAGTGGGCGGCGGCCGGGGTGCCGCGGAGCGAGCGGGTGGGGCGGACGGTCGAGATGGTGGCGCTGCTGCGGGCGCTGCTCGCGGGCGAGCCGGTGAGGTGGGAGGGGCGCTACTACGGGCTCGAGTCGCCGGCCCTCCTGCCGGCCCCCGCCCGCCAGCCGCGGCTCTGGATGGGCGGCCGCAGCGAGGGCGCGCTGCGGCGCGTCGGCGAGCTGGCCGACGGCTGGCTCGGCCTCTGGGCCGACGAGCGGCGGCTGCGCGAGAGCGTCGCGGCGATCGCCCGCATCGCGGCGGCCGCGGAGCGCCCGGCGCCGGCGGCGGCGCTCGTCGTCCCCGTCCTCGTCGAGCCGGACCCGACCCGCGCCGAGCAGCGCCTGCGCGAGTTCGTCGCGATCCAGTACGGGATCGAGCTCGAGCGCGTCAGCCGCTGGTGCCTCGCCGGCGACGCCGACTCGCTCGCCGCCTCCCTCCGCAGTCTCGCCGCAGCGGGCGCCGACGGCCTCGTCCTGATGCCGGCCAGCGCCGACGCCCGCGGAGAGCTCGAGTCCCTCGCCGAGCTCCGCGCCCTCCTCCGCCCGGCCTAGGACGAAACCTGCATTTACCCGCCATAGGGAGGTAAATGCAGCAGTCTTCCGGGAAGAGTGCTGCATCCGGTCCCCAGGAGGGCCCAAATGCAGTCCGCTCGAGGCCCTCCTCGTAGCTAGCCGCGCGCTTGCGACTGGCGCTCGAACCAGTCGCTGACGATCGCCCCGGCCCGCTTCACGTGGCGGACCATCGCCCGCCGCGCCGCCCGCGGGTCGTTGCGCTCGATCGCCTCGACCACCCGCTCGTGCTCGGCCACGTTCTCCTTCAGCAGCCGCGGGTTTTCGCACAGCGCCGCCCAGGTGAGGTTGCGGGGGAAGCTGCGGTGGAGGTCGGTGATCGCGGCGCTCAGCCGCTCGTTGCCGGCCGCTTCCTGGACGATCTCGTGGAGCATCGTGTTGGCCCGCTGCCACGGCAGTTCGCGCCCCGCCCGCTGGGGATTCGACGGCGGCGCCTCCTCGACCGACTCGCTGAACAGCGCCGCCGCGGCGCGCAGCCGCTCGAGCTGGTCGGGCCGGATCCGCTCCGCCGCCAGCTCCGCCGCCAGGCCCTCGAGCTGGGCCCGGACCTCGTAGGTCTCGCGGATCTGGCGCGCCGTCGGCCCCCGGGTCAGCGCCCCGCGGTAGGGCACCAGCTCGACGATCCCGATTGCCTCGAGCTTCTGCAGCGCCTCCCGCACCGGCGTCCGGCTGACCCCGAACTCCTTCGCCAGCGCCTCCTGGCGGAGCCAGGACCCGACCGGGACGGCGCCCTCCATGATCCGCCGCTGGATCTCGACCGCGAGCGAGTCGACCAGGAGGCCGTCGGAGGCCGTGCGGCCGCGGTCACCGTTGCTCATCGCCTGATCCTCCCAACCCCTCCGGCGTCGGAGCCAAGGCCCGCCGCGGAGCTCAGCCTTCCGGCGAGGGCGCCGCAGCCAGCTCCTGGTCCTGCTCGGGCTCGAGCCGGCGGGCCTTGGAGAGCTGCACCGAGTCGTAGAGCAGGCGGCCGCCGACGAAGACCATCAGCGCGGCGAAGATCAGCTGCAGCGGCCGCCCGGGCAGGGCCAGGGCGAGGAGCGTGCCGGCGATGCTGCCGGGGACGCCGATCAGGCCCATCCGCAGCGCGGCGGGGGTGTCGGCGACTCCCTGGCGGTTGAGCGCCCAGGTGGCGACGATCGCGGTCGGCAGCACGACCAGCAGCGAGGTCGCCTGGGCGTGGTGCTGGGAGAGGCCGCCGGCGAGGACCAGGAACGGCACCATGAAGATGCCGCCGCCGACGCCGAGCAGCCCGGAGAGCATCCCGGTGAGGACGCCGAAGGCGACGAGGACGATCAGGAAGGTGTCCATCAGCTCGGGTGCAGCAGCCGGCGCAGGGCGCGGGTGCGGTCGGCGACGGCGTCCTTCGAGATCTGCGCCGCCGGCGCCAGCTCGTCGAAGGCGTGGAAGGCGCGGGGGAAGACGTGCAGCTCGGTGGCGACGCCGGCGAGCAGCAGGCGCCGCGCGTACTCGACGTTCTCCTCGCAGTTGACGTCGAGCTCGCCGATCGCGAGGTAGGCGGGGGGGAGGCCGGCCAGGTCCTCGGTGCGGGCGGGTGCGGCGTAGGGCGGGGGAGAGGAGTAGGAGTCGCCGAGGTAGAGGTGCCAGGAGCGGTCGGTGGTCGGCTGGTTGCGGACCCGCGGATCGACGATCGCCCGGCTCGACTCGCGGTGGGGGACGTCGAGCAGGGCGAAGAGCAGGACCTGGAAGGCGAGCTCGAGGTCGCCGCGGTCGCGGGCCATCTGCGCCACGGCGGCGGCGAAGCCGGCGCCGGAGCTGTAGCCGGCGACGCCGATCCGGGCCCGGTCGACGCCGTGCTCGGCCGCCGCTTCGAAGAGCCAGGCGAGGGCCGCGTAGCAGTCGTCGGGCCCGGCCGGGAAGGGGTGCTCGGGGGCCAGCCGGTACTCGACCGCGACGACCACGGCGCCGACCTCGGAGACGAAGGATTCGCAGAGGCCGTCGTCCTGGCCGATCGTCCCCCCGTAGAAGCCGCCGGCGTGGATCCAGAGCATGCCCGGCAGCTCCTCGCCGCCGCTCTCGCGGGGCTCGTAGACGCGGACCCGGACGCCGTCGGCGCTGCCGGCCGGTCCCGGCACGGTGAGGTCGGCGCGGGTGACCTCGGGGTTCGGGGCGGGCTGGTTGACGGCGGCCCGCTCGGCCATCCGCGCCCGCGATCGCTCCAGGTCCTCGGCGGGGTCGATCCCCGGCGGGACGCTGGTCAGGCTCTCGCGAAGCCCGGGGTCGACCCGGTCGGCGATGTCCACGTCTCGATTCTCCTCGCCCTCGGCGCTCACACGCGGCAATTTGACAGTCGCATCCAAAATCACGAAGATAGTATCCGATTTTTCCTGGTGGAAGAAGATGGGCGAGGACCCGAACCGAAGAAAGGCGGCATGCATTCGATGGCTGCAGGTGACGACATCATCAAGATCATCCAGCCCGGCGGCGGGGGCGAGGAGACGACCCCGCACATCATGCGCGAGGCGATGTTCACCAACGAGAACGTCTGGGCCGGCGTCACCCGCGCCGCCCCGCAGGACTCCGGCTGGCACCACCACGGTGGGATGGACACCTACGTCTACGTGATCGAAGGCAACGGCGTGGTCGAATTCGGCCCCGGCGGCAAGCAGAAGGCCGAGGTCACCGAGGGCTCGGTCGTCTTCATCCCCAAAGGCGTCGTCCACCGCGACCGCAACCCCGGCCCCGGCGAGCTGGTCGGCTTCCTGGTCCGCGTCGGCGAGGGCCCGGACGTCGTCAACTTCCCCGGCCCGGACCCCGAGGAGGGAGAGTGAGCGGAGGCGACCCCGGCACCTCGACCGGCGTCAAGGTGGCGCCCGGGAAGGGAGCGCAGTTCGGCGCCATCGGCCTCGTCGGCGGCTTCTTCTCGGGCCTGCTCGGGATCGGCGGCGGCCTGGTGATGGTGCCGCTGATGGTCTTCTGGCAGGGTGGCCAGCAGCGCTGGGCCCACGCGATGAGCCTGGCGGCGATCATCCCGATCAGCCTCGGCGCGGTCCTGATCTACGGCGCCGGCGGCAACGTCGACGTGCCGGACGCGCTGGCGCTGACGATCGGCGCCGTGGTCGGGGCCCGCGTCGGCACCGGCTTCCTGGTCCGCGCCCCCGAGCACATCCTCAAGGGCTGCTTCGGCGTCTTCATGCTCGCCGCCGCGATCGGGGTCGTGCTCAAGGGCTGACTCCGCAGTCCGCCGAGCCGCGGGGACTTGAGTCACTGAGGCCCCCGCGGCGGTGGAAGAACATCGACCGACCTTTCTGACGATCCAAAGATCTCCCGACAAGGAGGGAATTGCTTGTGACCACCCTTTTGCTCGGCACCCCCGACGCCGTCGTCCGCATGCAGATCGACGGTGACGCCGGGCGCCCGGACGGCCTGCTCGAGGTCCCCGGGGTGACGTCGCTGGCCGTCGATCCGCACAACGGCGAGCTCGCCTACGCGGCCACCAATGGCAACGGCCTGCACCGCACCACCGACTGCGGCAGGACCTGGAGCCGCGGCGGCGAGGGCATCGACCGCCCGATCCAGTCCTGCGTCGCGGTCAGCCGCTCGCACCGCAACGGCGACACCGGCGCCGTCTTCGTCGGCACCGAGATGGCGGCGCTCTATCGCTCCGAGGACGGCGGCGCCACCTTCACCGAGCTCTCGGCCCTGCAGGACGTGCCCTCGAAGCCGACCTGGAGCTTCCCCCCGAAGCCGAACACCAACCACATCGTCTCGCTCGACACCGATCCCGAGGACCCCGAACGGGTCTACGTCGGGGTCGAGCTCGGCGGCATCATCCGCACCGAGGACGGCGGCGAGACGTTCCTCGACGCGACCGCGATCCAGGACCTCGACCCGCACCAGATCCGCACCCACCCGAAGGCGCCCGGCCGGGTCTACGAGGGCGGCGGCTCCTCCTACTGCGAAAGCCGCGACCACGGCTCCTCGTGGACCCGCGACATCGAGGCGATGCCGGACGAGATCCGTTACTTCTTCACCCTCGCGCTCGACCCGGGCGACCCGGAGACGATGGTGATCTCCTCGGCGCGCGACCCCTTCACCGGTCACAAGGCGGTGCCGGGCGCGGTCGCCTGGTCGACCGTCTACCGGCGGACGGCGGACCGCGACTGGCACGAGCTGACCAGCGCCAACGGCCTGCCCCAGCAGGAGGAAACGCTGATGGCGATCCTCGACACCGACGAGCGGACGCCGGGCGAGTTCTGGTACGCGACCGACCCCGCTGTGGTCTACCGCAGCAGCAACAGCGGCGAGAGCTGGGAGCAGATCCGGCTCGAGTGGCCCGACGGGGTCGAGGAAAAGATCACCTGCATGGCGATCAGCGCGGTCTAGGCGATCATGACGACGACGAATGACGAGGTCCTGAGATGACGATTGACGGAGAGGCGGTCAGCTCCGAGGAGGCAACCGCGGGGATCGGCCGGCTGCGCCAGGCGATCCACCCGTTTGCCGGCCACCCGATGGCGCAGCGGCGCTGGGCGCAGATGAGCTACATCCAGCGCTCGGCCGAGATGCTCGAAGCCGAGGGCGGCCAGGTCGACGCCTACGTCGCGGCGGGCGCCGCGACCGAGGAGGAGGGGCAGCTGATCAAGGAAGTCCTGGAGGCCTTCGAGGCGGTCAAGGCCAGCCGGGACGATCTCTTCTACGAAGAGGTGCTGGCGCCGAGGGAGTTCCTCTGGACCAACGCCTTCGGAGAGGACGAGTGGGTCGATCTGCGCGCCAAGGCGCGCCAGACCTTCGGCGTCCTCAGCAACGAAAAGGGGGCCCTGATTGAGCGCTGAAGTCCCATCGACTCCCTGGGCGGCGATGCAGCCGCACGAGGTGAATCGCTTCGGCGAGGAAATCTTCGATCCGGAGAAGCGCGCCATCTGGTGCGGGGCGCTCCTCGCCGGCGGCCTCCCCTACCTCTGGACGCACAAGGCCAAGGTCCCCCGCAGGCTGGCGATCCAGCAGCTCGAGCTGAGCCCCGGCGACCGCGTCTACATCAACGGCGAGGCGCTGGAGGGGACCGGGATCCCGGACGATATCCGCGAGCTGGTCGGCCCCGAGGGCGAGGTCGTCCTCGACGACTTCATGGAGGAGGTCCGCGAGATCGCCTGGCGCGGCGAGGACCCGAAATGGGAGTGGGACTACACCCGCGGCCAGCCGGACGACAGCTTCGACGCCGTCTTCTGCCTGCAGGGCGTGGCCCACGCCGGCGACTGGACGCGCGAGGGCGCCGAGCTGACCCGCATCCTCAAACCCGGGCGCAAGCTGGTGCTCGGCGAGATCGCCTTCGGCGTCAGCTTCCACGAGCGGGTCGCCGCCGACGTCCACATCGAGTACTACTTCGAAAAGCTCTTCGACGGCCTCGGTCTGCCGTTCTACCTTCCCTGCTGGGAAATCGAAGAGGTCCGCGAGCTGCTGGCGGGGACGGTCGAGGACATCGAGACGTTCCGTTGGCGCGGCGTCGACCTCCTCTGGGGTCGGAAGCCGAGCTGAGCTTGTTTCTCGCGCCGGCGGCTCAGTCCGCCGGCGCGAGCGTCGCACCCGCCGAGGTCGCCACCCGGTGAAGGCCCGCCGGGTCGAGCAGGCGCAGGTGCCCCTTGGCGCCGCCGACCCGTTCGACCAGCCCTTCGCGCTCCATCGACTTGATCACCCGCG
>DASXOF010000049.1:0-8956 GCA_036494495.1 Solirubrobacterales bacterium
ATGGCCGAGATCGCGGCCGGGATCCGCGACGACGGCGACCTCAGCGGCCTGCGCCCCGGCTCCCGCGTCGCCCGCTGGCTCAGCCGCGACTGAGAATTGGCGCGTTAGTAGCCCTATAGGCGGCAAAAGGCGCCAATAGCCTTCAGCGGCCGGAGGCCGAGAAGTGCTGGTAGTCCTTCGGCCATTCCCAGCTGCCGCCCCAGCCCCAGCCGACCGCGGCGAAGGCGGCGACGACCGGGCCGCGGCGGTGGATCAGGCCCTTGGCGTGGCGCGAGCGGTCGGCGAAGGGGGCGCCCTGCGACGGCGAGACGTAGCCCTGCCCGTCGGCGTAGGGATTCTCGACCGGGTTGACGTCGATCGCCCGGCCGTAGGCATGTTCGGACCAGTGGTCGGTGCCGGCGACGAAGCGGCAGTTGAAGGCCGAGGTGTTGTCGGCTTCCATGCTGCGGTCATCGACGGCGCCGTAGGCGTCGACCAGCCGCATCCGCCGGATCGGGAAGCGCAGGTCGAAGAGCCGGTGCATGGCGGTCAGCAGCGGCTGCACCGCGTCCTCGTTGACGACCAGGCGGCCGCGGTGGACGCGCCCGTCGAAGCCCCAGGTGCTGAGCGTCAGCAGCCGCAGCCGGTTGAAGCCGACGGGGCAGCCCGGGTGCCAGGAGACGCCGGTCATCCGCTGCCGCAGCTGCGGCCCGATGCGGTGGGCGCTGCCGTCGAAGCGCGGCGCGGCGCTCGCGGCCGGGGCGGCGGCGAGCGCGAGCGCGGCGAGAAGCGCGAGGACGGGAGCGCGGCCCCTCATTCGCGGGACGTTAGCGCTGCCGCTTGGCGCCATTTCTGTCCCGGAGACGGATAAAGCGCCAATGGCGGTTGGTCAGGCGGCCTCGGCCAGGGGCGTCGCGGCGCTCTCGGCCGGCGACCAGAGGCCGTCGCTGCCGTGGGGCGCGAAGCCGACCGTGCCGGCGTCGACGGCGGCGATCAGTTCGCGCTCGGTCGCCGCCAGGTCGGCGTCCTCGAGGTCCGAGGGCCGCATGATCGACGCCACCTCGGCGGTGGTCAGGCCGACCGGCAGGTCGAGCACCGCCTCGGCCGCCTCGCTCGGTGGCTGGCGCCGCTGCAGCGCCGGCTCGAGGTTGGCGAGCGCCGTGTCGTAGGCCTCGAAGGGCTGGAAGCCGCCGACCTCGAGCGAGCGGCCCTCGGGGTGCTCGAAGACGATCGACGGCGCGGTGTAGCGGACCGGGCCGTCGCTTTCCGCATGGCGGCCCTGGACGTGGGTGGGGGTGCCGGCGGCGGCGCGAGCGCGGGCACGGTCCGCCTCGTAGGCGGCCACGACCTCGGGCTCCTCGATGCCGGCGACGATCGCCTCGGCGTCGAGCTCGGGCACCTCGCCGAGGGCGGCGCGGAGGTCGCCGGGATCGTCGAGCAGGCCGGGGGTCGTGAACTGCATCAGCTGCAGTGCCCGCAGCGCCGCGTAGCCGAGCGCCGGGTCGATCTCGCGGGCGGCGACGATCGCCCGGCAGGCGTGCGCGGTGCCGGCCATCCGCGGCTTGACCGAGGTCGTGAAGGGCATGCCGAAGCGGCGCTGGAACTTGCGGCGGCCGGCCGCCTGCGGGCCCGGGGTGTAGCCGCGTTCTTCGTAGCGCCGGGCGTTCTCGCTGAGGCCGATCAGGACCAGGCGCCACTCGATCTGCTCGCCGAAGCGCCAGCGCAGCCGCGCGACCGCCGGCCGCGAGCAGTAGGCCCAGGGGCAACCGGGGTCGGTGAAGTGCCAGGCGACGATCGGCTCCACGCACCGGACGTTAGCGAGGTTGATTCGCCGGCCATCGAACTTTGCCCGACCGGGGGCTATCATCGGTGGGCCTGAGCGATGGGGCTCGCTCCATAACCGCGGCGCGACCGCTGATGGCTCCTACCACGTCGACCGACGCTGATAGGAGGCTGCCCCACCGATGCGAGTCACCCGCCACCCAGGCCGCAAGCTGATCGCGATCTACGCCGGCGGCGTCGCCGGGGCGCTGATCCGGGTCGGCCTCGCCCAGGCCTTCCCGCCAGCCGCCGGCACCTGGCCCTGGCCGACCTTCGCGGTCAACCTCCTCGGCGCCTTCCTGCTCGGCTACTTCTTCGCCCTCTTCCGCGACCACCCGGAGGAGAGCCTCCACCACCCCTTCCTCGGCACCGGCATCTGCGGCACCCTGACCACCTTCTCGACCCTGCAGCTCGAGCTCTACGACCTGGTCGACGAAGGCGAGGCCGGCCTCGCGACCGCCTATCTCGCCGCGACCCTGGCCGCCGGCTACCTGCTGCTGCGGGCCGGGATCGCGCTCGAGGCGCGGCGGCCGGCGCGGGTGCGGCAGCGGCTCGAGGAGCTGGAGGAGATCGGATGAGCGCCGCCGCCTGGGTCGCGATCGGGCTGCTCGGCGGCGTCGCCGCGGCGGCGCGGTTCGTCCTCGACCACGAGGTCTCGCTGCGCAGCCGGGGGGACTTCCCGCTCGGGATCCTCGCCGTCAACCTGCTCGGGGCGTTTGCGATCGGCGTGGTCGCCGGCTCGACCCTCGACGGCGAGGCGGCGACGATCGTCACCGGCGGCGTGATCGGCTCCTTCACCACCTTCTCGACCTGGGTGCTCGACTCGCACCGGCTGGCGCTCGCCGATCGTGTCGGCCTGGCCTGGCTGAACATCGGGGTGTCGGCAGCCGCCGGGTTCGCCGCGGTCGCCCTCGGCCACTGGCTCGGCGGCGTCCTGTAGTGCTCCTCCAGTAGACCGCCGCGACGCTCCGGTGGCGTTGCCCACTGAGACCCGCCGCCGCTGCTAGCACCGCGACCGGCGGAACAAAAGGCGTGCTAATTGCGGGTTTTTGGGTGAATCGACGGCTCGAATTATCGTCCGGGCCCGTCTCTACCTTGGATCGGGATGGACGCGCAAACGCAGTTCGACGCGATGACCGAGTTCGAGCGGCCGCCGCTCGAAGAGGCGCCGATGGAGCTGGAGCCGACCCCGGCCGATGCTGCGCCTGTCGAGCCCACTGCGGTCGAGGCCGCGCCCGCCGAGCCCGAGCTGGCCCGCATCCCCCTCCGTGAGCTCGAGGACGGCCAGCGGGTCCGCGGCGTCTACGCGGTCCGCGCCCGCGAGCTGCGGCGCAAGCGCAACGGCGACGCCTGGCTGCGGCTCTCGGTCGGCGACGCCACCGGGGCCACCGAGGCGGTCTGCTGGGAGAGCGCCGAGGAGCTCTACGCGCTCTGCGGCACCGGCAGCGCGGTCCACGTCACCGGCGTCTTCGAAATGAGCGAGCGCTGGGGGGCGAAGATCAAGATCGCCAAGTTGCGCTGCGCCGAGCCGGGCGAGTTCGAGGCCGACGACCTGGCGCCCGAGTCGGAGGTCGACCTCGCCGAGCTCGAAGCCGGCCTGCGGCAGCTGCTGGCGACGATCCAGGACCCCGAGCTCGCCCTCCTGCTCGACCGCTTCTTCGGCGAGGAGTCGGAGACCTGGCCGCGGCTGCGCGACGCCCCCGCCGCCAAGACCTACCACCAGGCCTACAGCCACGGGCTGCTCGAGCACACGCTCTCGGTCGCCCAGGCGGTCTCCGCCAGCGCCAACTTCTTCCCCGGGATCGACCGCGACGTCGCCGTCGCCGGCGCGCTCCTGCACGACATCGGCAAGTGCGTCGCCTACAACGACGACCCGCTGGCGATCGACCTCACCGACGCCGGCCGCCTGCAGGGCGAGATCCCGCTCGGCTACTACACGGTGCGCCGCGAGATCGAGGAGATCCCCGGCTTCGACCCCGCCCTCGCCCAGGCCGTGCTCCACATCATCCTCAGCCACCACGGCTCGCTCGAGCACGGCTCGCCGGTCGTCCCGGCCACCCGCGAGGCCGTCCTCGTCCACATGATCGACAACCTCGGCGGCCGCCTCGGCTCCTTCGACCGCCTCGAGCGCAACCTCCCCGCCGGCGAGACCTGGTCGGGCTTCGACCGCGCCCTCTCGGGCTCGGCCTACTTCGGCGCCCGCACCGGCTCTCCCGAGCCGCCCGCCGAGACCCGCGCCGCCTGACCTCGCGCGGCCCCGCGCTTTGCGGAATCGCGACCGCTCCAGCGCCGAATGCATCGCTTTGTCTACCAGACGACGCGCTACGCTAGGATCGTGGCAACGATGATGGCACGCGAGGCATGGACCGACGAGCGTCTCGACGACCTCAGCACCAGGGTCGACGCCGGCTTCGCCCGCATGGACGCGCGGTTCGACCGGATGGAGGCGCGGTTCGACAAGGTCGACGAGCGCTTCGAAAGGGTCGACGAGCGGTTCGAAAGAGTCGACGAACGGTTCGACCGGCTCTACCAGCTCCTGATCCAAGGTGGAGTCGCCTTCGGGGTGGCGCTGATCGGTCTGCTCGCCGCGCTGATCGGCCTGATCGCGACGCAGCTCTAGAACTTCACCGTGCAGCGCTGGATTTTGTGCACGTCGCCCTCGGCGCGCTGGATGCACTTGACCAGCTTCCTCGGGTTCGCCGGCCCGCCGTGCTTCTCGGCGAAGTGGAATGACTTCTTGATTTCGCGTTCCACCGTCCTGTTGACTTCCCGCAGGGTCTTGTCGACGTCCTCGAGGCCGGCGCCGTTCTTGCCGAAGCTCTGGTTGAAGCTCTTCTGGATCGTCTGATTCGTTTCCTTGGTGATTTCGCCCGTCTTGTCGAGGATCGGCCGCAGGAGCAGGAAGTAGACCGCGGCGAGGACGCCGACCGTGACCAGCAGCCGAATCACGCCGGACGAGAGGTTCCCCAGGAAGTTGCGCAGCATTTCCACCCGGCGGCCAGCCTATCCCGGCCGGCGGTTGCCCGGGAACCTTCCAAAGAGCGGGTTTCTGGGCGGAAGAGCGGCTTTCCGGGGGGTGGAGCGGGATGTCTGCGGCGACGGCTGCGGACTATTCTGCGGAGCGTGGCGAAGGACACCGAGAAGCTGATCCGCCAGCTCTCGTTGATCTCGTTCCTGATGGCTCAGGGGAGGCCGGTTTCGGCCCTCGAGATCAAGCGCGAGGTGGAGGGCTACAGCGACATGAACGACGACGCGTTCGCGCGGCGCTTCTACGCGGACCGGGCCGAGCTCGAGAGCCTCGGGATCGAGCTCGGGGTCGAGAAGCCGGGCGAGGGCTTCTTCGAGGCCGAGCTCTACTCGCTGCCGCCGGAGAACTTCTACCTCGACGCGATCTCCTTCTCCGACGACGAGCTGGCGGCGCTCTCGACCGCGCTGCTGCTGCTCACCGACGGCGGCTTCGCCTACGCCGAGCCGCTGCGGCTGGCGCTGCAGCAGGTCGCCTGGGGCCACCCGAACCCGCTGAGCGAGGGCGAGCGCGCCCCGGTCGAGATGGCGATGACCGCCTCCGCCGGCGGCCGCGACCTCTCGCAGCGGCTGTCGAAGATCGAGACCGCGATCTCGCGCCGCAAGACGATCGAGTTCACCTACTACACGATGGAGCGGGGCGAGACCGAGAAGCGCAAGGTCGACCCGTACCACCTGGTCTTCCGCGGCGGCCAGTTCTATTTGATCGGCCACGCCCACGAGCGCGAGGCGGTCCGCGTCTTCCGCCTCTCGCGGATCCAGGGCAAGGTCGGCTACGCCTCCAAGGCCGAGCACGACTTCTCGCCGCCGGAGGACTTCGACCGCCGCGACTACGGCAGCCGCGCCGACTGGCAGCTGGGCGAGACCCAGGGCACGGCGAAGATCTTCGTCCGCGAGCGGATCGCCTGGCTGATCGAGCGCGACTACGGCCGCTACGGCGAGCTCCGCAATGCGAAGAAGTCCGACGGCGCGCCGGGCAAAGGCCGCGTCTTCGAGACCCCCTACGCATCGACCCGCGAGCTGATCGCCTGGGTCCTGCGCTGGCGCGCCAATGCCGAGGTGCTCGATCCGCCGGAGCTGCGCGAGGAGGCCGAGCGCCGCCGCGTCCTGCTGCACAAGCGCCACGCCAACGGCTTCGAGCCGGCCGAGACCGTCGACCGGCCGCTGCGCGACGTGCCCCGCCGCAGCCGCTCCAACGGCCGCGGCGAGGCGGCGATCCGGCCCGAGCGCTTCGCCCGCCTCGTGACCCTCGCCGGGATGCTGATCGAAGCGGCCAAAGCCGGCGAGCGGCTGGCGATCGCCGAGCTGCGCTCGCGCCTCGAGCTGACCGACGAGGAGCTGCGCGAGGACATCGACCTGCTGAACGTCGTCAATTTCGGCGGCGGCACCTACGTCCTCTACGCCGAAATCCTCGGCGACGAGATCGAGGTCGACTCCGAGCCCTACGGCGACAACTTCGCCCGCCCGGCGCGGCTTCTGCCGCTCGAGGCCAAGGCCCTGGTCGCCGCGATCGACCTCTTCGGCGACCACCTGCCGCAGTCGAACCTGCAGAGCGCGCGCGGAAAAATCGTCACCGCGCTCGGCCACGACCCCTCCGAGGAGGGTCTCGAGATCGTCCCCGCCGGCGGTGGCGACGCCGCCGTCGCCCGCCTCGTCAACGAGGCGATCGCCCAGAGCCGGGTGCTCGAGCTCTCCTATTACAAGGAGAACGAGGACAAGCTGACCGACCGTCGGGTCGAGCCCTACCGGCTCGAGAACGGGCGCGAGGGCTGGTACGTCGAGTCCTACGACCTCGGCAAAGAGGGCGTCCGCCACTTCAAGCTCGACCGGATCAAGGAGGCGCAGGTCTCCGCCGAGGAGTTCGAGCCGCGGCCCGAGGTCGAGGAGCTGGCCGGGGTCGAGGGCTGGATGACCCACGGCGAGGTGCCGAACGCCGAGGTCGCGCGGGTCTGGGTCTCGCCCGAGCGGGCGCGCTGGCTGCGCGAGGAGCGGACCGTGGTCGAGGAGCTGGCCGACGGCGCCGTCGTCGTCGAGCTGCCCTACGCGGGGAAGCCCTGGCTGGTGCGCGAGATCCTCCGCGGGGCCGGCGACCTGGTCGTGCTCGAGCCGCCCGACGCGCGCGAGGCGATCGCCAAAGAGATCGACGGTTGAGACTGCTGCATTGACCACCGAGGAGGGGGTAAATGCAGCACTCGACTGAAACGGCCCCCGGCCACCCCGAGATCCTCCGCATCATCGCCCCCAACCCGGGGCCGATGACCCTGGAAGGGACGAACACCTACGTCTACGGGTCCGAACCCTGCACGGTGATCGACCCCGGGCCCGACGACGACGGCCACGTCGAAGCGATCCTCGCCGCTGCGGCGGAGCGCGGCGGGATCGGCGTCGTCCTCCTCACCCACTCCCACGCCGACCACGCCGCCGCCGCCCACCGGCTCGGCGCCGAGGTGCTGTTGCCGCGCGATGGCGAGGAGGCGCGCACCGATCTCCGCGGCCTCCGCGTTCTCGCCACCCCCGGCCACGCGGTCGACCACGTCAGCTTCCTCAGCGCCGAGGAGGTCTGCTTCGCCGGCGACCTCGTGCTCGGCCTCGGCTCGACCATCGTCGGCCCCGATGGCGGCGGTCTCGCCGCCTACATGGAGTCGCTGCGCCTGCTGCGCGCCGAGCCCCTGAAGCTGATCTGCCCCGGCCACGGCCCCTGGATCACCGACCCCGACGCCAAGCTCGACGAATACATCGGGCACCGCGAAGAGCGCGAACGCCGCCTCCTCGCCGCCCTCGAGCGCGGCGAGCGCTCCCGCGCCGCCCTCCTCGCCGAGGCCTGGGACGACGTCCCGGCGGTGCTCCTGCCGATGGCGGCGATGGCGATGGAGGCCCACCTCGAGAAGCTCGAGGCCGAAGGCCGGATCCCCGGCGACCTGACCGCCTAGTCTCCGCCCGCCGGCCTCGGTCAGCTTCCCGGGACGTATCGTGCGATGGCGATCGCCGGCGCTTCCGGCGAGTTGCGCAGCTTGAGCTTTCCGGCAGCGATCAGCTTCCCGGCTCCGTTGACAATCAGAGTGTCGACCTCAGCGGCGGCGGCGGCGGAGAAGCCGATGGCCGCGATCCCGTTCGAGCCGAAACGGGTGTCCAAGGCGCCGCGAGCGGTGAGCCGAGTGAGGGAGAAGCCCGCCAAAGACGCCAGTCCCCCGCCGATGATGGGTCGGTTGCTCGCATCGATCGCCACGGGCTGAGCCTTCTGCACAAAGCTAGGGGGTTGGGTGCGCTCCGACAGCATCGCAACTCCGTCTTGGCCGAAGCTTGAATCGAGCGTTCCGTTGGTGCGCAAACGTGTTACCGCGGTGCGGATCGGGGATTCGAATCCGATTTCGCGCCAGCCCGAGACGACCGGACGGCCGCGGTTGTCGAGGGCTGCACGTGGCACGCCGCCGTAGCTGAGGGTCGCCGCTGCGAACGAAGGTTCCGCGGTGCCGGACGAGCTGAGCAGGGCAAGGCTCGAGAGTTCGTTGAAAGGCCCGCCTCGCGGGCATGGTTCGCTTTGGTCACCCTGGAAGAGGACGCGCTCTCCCCCTGCCGGAATCAGCGAGACCCCGCGGCGTGCGGGATCGATCGGCGGAGCGGTGCTGACCGTTTCGAGGTTGCCGCTGAGACCGAAGCGTGCGACAAAGGCCTTCGTGATCAAGATGGGACTTGCTGGATAGCACGAGGAGAGGGCGGCCGCCCAGCTTCCGGTGACGATCGGATGGCCGGTGGCGTCCGCCGCGATTGAGAGGGCTTCGGCGCTTGGTTCCGGGTAGCTCCCTTCGGCGATCGTCCCGCCAACCACCGGTGGGGTCGGGAAGCCGAACGTAGTCTCGACGATTCCGTTCGACCCGAAGGCAGGGTCAGGGGCGCCGTCCGGCAGCAGCCGGAGAACGACCGCTCGGCTCGGCGACGGGACCCCTTCGCCGAGCAATCCCGTCCCGTGCGGTGCCCCGATCGTCGACGCTGTCCCTGAGATCAGGATTCGCCCGGCGGGATCGATCGCGACATCGGTTGGGTCCAGCGTCTTACCGGCGGGGGGCTCCAGGGTGACGATGCCGCCCGATCCGAAGCTCGGGTCGGGCGTCCCGTTCTTCTCGAAGCCCAGCAG
>DASXOF010000050.1:0-1599 GCA_036494495.1 Solirubrobacterales bacterium
CAACCTTACGGAGGCGCTCCCCCAGCCCTACGGCGGCGGCGCTAGATTGGGACGATGGCCCGCCGCCGCCGGATCGACCCCCTGGCCCAGCGGGTGGTGCTGAGCATGGCCGGGTGCCGGGTCGGGATCGGAGCCGCGACCTTCCTCGCCACCGGCCCGGCGATGCGCGCCGCCGGCCTCGGCGACGCCAACGCGACTGGGCGGGCGGTCGGCAAGGTCGCCGGCGCCCGCGACGTCGCCCTCGGCCTGCTCACCCTCGCCGTCCGCGAGGACCGCGAGATGCTGCGGACCGTCGCCCTCGCCGCCGCCCTGCTCGACGCCGCCGACGCCGCCGCCTTCACCTTCGCCGCCGCCGAACCGGAGACCCGCCGCGGCGGCGCGATCGGCGTCCTCGCCGGCGGCGGCGCGGCGCTCCTAGGGTTCTGGGCCTGGCGCCGCCTGGCCTAGCTAGCTGGGCCGGAAACCTCGGTACCCCGAGAAATTGGCCCCCCCTGAGGGCTAAAAGATCGGTACCCCGATTTTTTAGCCGTCGCCGTTGCTGCCGTCGCGGAAGCCCAGTGGGGTCGATTTCACGTCGTGGGACTCGATCACGCGGTCGATCAGGCCGTACTCGACCGCCGCCGGCGGCTGGAAGAACTTGTCGCGTTCCATGTCGAGGTGGATCTGCTCGGCGCTCTGGCCGGTGTGCTTGACGTAGATCTGGTCGAGGCGATCGCGCAGCGCCAGCACCTCTCGGGCGTGGATCTCGATGTCGCTCGCCTGCCCTTCGAAGCCGCTGCTGGGCTGGTGGATGAGGATGCGGCTGTTCGGCAGCGCCATCCGTTTGCCTTTGGCGCCGCCGGTCAGGATCAGCGACCCGGCCGACATCGCGATCCCGTAACAGATCGTCTGCACGTCGGGCTTGATGAACTGCATCGTGTCGTAGATCGCCAGGCCGGCGTAGGCGGAGCCGCCGGGCGAGTTGAGGTAGAGGCTGACGTCCTTTTCGGGGTCCTCCGACTCGAGGTGCAGCAGCTGGGCGATGATCAGGTTCGCGAGGTCCTCGGTCACCGGTTCGCCGAGGAAGATGATCCGCTGCGAGAGCAGCCTGCTGTAGATGTCGAAGGAGCGCTCGCCGCGAGCGGTCTGCTCGACGACCATCGGTACCAGTGGCATGGGGCCTCCGTTCGGGGTTGAAGTCTCGAAGCTCTTGTGCAACCATTGGGTTGCGTGTTCAACCTAGCACACACCGTCAGGCGGACCGTTCTCCTCGACGCCCCACCCGGCGAGGTCTGGGAGGCGCTGACCGACGCCGCCCTGCTCAGCGAGTGGCTCGCCTCCGAGGTCGAGCTCGACCCGCGCGAGGGCGGCGAGCTCGTCTGCCGCTTCGAGGACGGCGAGGAGCGCCGCGGCCAGGTCGCCCTGGTCGAGGAGGCCGAGCGGCTCGCCTTCCACTGGCGCCGCGAGGAGGGCGGCGAGAGCTGGGTCGAATGGCACCTCGACGCCGTCGCCGACGGCACCCGCCTGACCGTGATCGAGACCGCGGCCCCGGCCGGGCCGATGCTGAGCGCCGCCGCCTGGGGCCCGCGCCTCGGCTCGCTCCGCCTCGTCCTCGGCAGG
>DASXOF010000051.1:0-8112 GCA_036494495.1 Solirubrobacterales bacterium
CTGGTCGAGGAGTCGGTGATCGGCTGGGGCGAGTTCGAGCTCGAGGTGATGCGCGACCGCAACGACAACGTGGTGATCATCTGCTCGATCGAGAACGTCGACCCGATGGGCGTCCACACCGGCGACTCGGTCACCGTCGCCCCGGCGCAGACGCTGCCCGACCCCGTCTACCAGGACCTCCGCGACCAGGCGATCAAGGTGATCCGGGCGATCGGGGTCGAGACCGGCGGCTCCAACGTCCAGTTCGCGGTCGACCCCGACTCGGGCGCGATCGTCGTGATCGAGATGAATCCGCGGGTCAGCCGCTCCTCGGCGCTGGCCTCGAAGGCGACTGGCTTCCCGATCGCGAAGATGGCGGCGAAGCTGGCGGTCGGCTACGCGCTGGAGGAGATCCCCAACGACATCACCCGCGCCACGCCCGCGTCCTTCGAGCCGACGATCGACTACGTCGTCACCAAGATCCCGCGCTTCGCCTTCGAGAAGTTCCCCGGCTCGGCCGGCCGCCTCTCGACCTACATGCAGTCGGTCGGCGAGGCGATGTCGATCGGCCGCACCTTCCGCGAGTCCTTCGCCAAGGCGATGCGCTCGCGCGAGCTCGACGCCGCCGCCGAGTTCCCGGACTCCGACGAGGAGCTGCTGGCCCTGCTCGAGGTGCCCTGCGCCGAGCGCTTCGACCAGGTGCTCGAGGCCTTCCGCCGCGGTCTCGAGGTCGAGGCGGTGCACCAGCGCTGCCTGGTCGACCGCTGGTTCCTGCGCGAGCTCGAGGCGCTGGCCCGCGAGGGTGACGGCACCGATGGCCTGGCCCGCACCTACAAGGCGGTCGACACCTGCGCCGCCGAGTTCGAGGCGGCGACGCCCTACTACTACTCCGGGCACGAGCGCCCCGGCGCCGACGGCAGCCCGCCGGCCTCGGAGATCCGCCGCGGCGAGCGCGACTCGGTCGTCATCCTCGGCGCCGGCCCGAACCGGATCGGCCAGGGGATCGAGTTCGACTACTGCTGCGTCCACGCCGCGATGACCGCCCGCGAGCTCGGCCGCGACGCGGTGATGATCAACTGCAACCCGGAGACGGTCTCGACCGACTACGACACCTCGGACCGCCTCTACTTCGAGCCGCTGACCGCCGAGGACGTGCTCGCCGTCTGCGCCCAGGAGTGCCCCGAGGGGGTGATCGTCCAGTTCGGCGGCCAGACCCCGCTGAGGCTCGCCCGCACGCTCGAAGAGGCGGGGGTGAGGCTGCTCGGCACCCCGGTCGACGCGATCGACCTGGCCGAGGACCGGGGTCGGTTCGGCGAGCTGCTGCGCCGGCTCGAGGTCAAGCACCCGCCCTACGGCACCGCCTTCTCCGCCGCCGAGGCGCTCGAGGTGGCCGAACGGGTCGGCTTCCCGCTGCTCGTCCGGCCTTCCTACGTGCTCGGCGGCCGGGCGATGGAGATCTGCTATTCGACCGAGGACCTGGCCAAGTACCTGGAGGCCAACGTCAAGGCCGACCAGGAGCACCCGCTGCTGCTCGACCGCTTCCTCGAGAACGCGATCGAGGTCGACGTCGACGCGCTCGGCGACGGCGGCGAGGTCTTCGTCGCCGGGATCATGCAGCACGTCGAGGAGGCCGGCATCCACTCCGGCGACTCGGCCTGCGTGATCCCGCCGCTCAGCCTCGGCGCCGAGATGCTCGATGAGATCCGCGCCACCACGCAGCGGATCGGGCTGGAGCTCGGCGTCATCGGCCTGATCAACATCCAGTACGCGGTCGCCGGCGGCGAGCTCTACGTGATCGAGGCCAACCCGCGCGCCTCGCGCACGGTGCCCTTCGTCTCGAAGGCGATCGGGGTGCCGCTGGCGAAAGTCGCGGCACGGCTGATGCTGGGCGAGAAGCTGGCCGACCAGGAGCTGCCCAGCGGCCCGCTCGACCACGTCAGCGTCAAGGAGGCGGTGCTGCCCTTCGCCCGCTTCGCCGGCGCCGACTCGGTCCTCGGGCCGGAGATGAAGAGCACCGGCGAGGTGATGGGGATCGCCGCCGACTTCCCGACCGCCTTCGGCAAGGCGCAGGCGGCGGCCGGCGTCGTCCTGCCCGATTCCGGAGCGGTCTTCATCTCGGTTACCGACTCCGACAAGCCCGCGGCGACGCAGATGGCGGCCCGCTTCCACGATCTCGGCTTCGAGGTGCTGGCGACCGGCGGCACCGCCCAGGCGATCTCGCAGATGGGGGTGCCGGTGACCCGGGTCAACAAGATCGGCGAGGGCTCGCCGCACGTCGTGGACCTGATCCGCCAGCGCCGCTGCGATTTCGTGATCAACACGCCGACCGGCTCCGGTGCCCGCGCCGACGGCTACGAGATCCGCACCGCCGCCGTCCGCCAGGGGATCCCCTGCGTGACGACGATGACCGGCGCCACCGCCGCCGCCCGCGCGATCGCCGCCGGCAGCGCCGACGCCGAGGTCCGCAGCCTCCAGGAGATCCACGCCTCAGATGACGCCCGTGACGCCGACGACGCCAAGAGCCCCGTTCGGTAGGCGGCGCTGCACCGTCGGCGCCAACCGCGCCTCCGGCGGCTACCGCGTCTTCTCCCTGCTCGACCGCGAGGGGCCCGAGCCCGCCGCCGGCCGGTTCTACATGCTCGCCGCGGCCGCGGGCTGGGGCGACCGCAGCGGCCGGCCGCAGCTGCCGCGGGCGATCTCGGTTGCCGAGACGGGCCCGGCCGCCGATGGAATCCGGCTCGACTTCCTGGTCGACGACGTCGGCCCCGGCACCGGGCGGCTCTGCGAGCTCGAGCCCGGCGAGGAGGTGTGGCTGACCGGGCCGCTCGGCAACGACTTCGGGGAGCCGGCCGAGGTCGCCGGCCCCGGTGCCGCCGGGGCGATCCTGGTCGGCGGCGGGGTCGGGGTGGCGCCGCTGGCGCTGCTGCGCCGGCGTTTCGCCGAGCGCGGGGTCCCGCACCGGGTCCTGCTCGGCTTCCGCGACGAGGAGCACAGCGGCGGCCTCGACCTCTTCTGCTCCGCCGCCGGCGCCCTCTGCCCGGAGGTGCGGCTGGCGAGCGAGGACGGCCACGCCGGCCACCGCGGCTACGTCACCGACCTCCTGGGGGCGATGTTGGCCGGCGACGACGCCGGCTCGGCGGTCGTCTACGCCTGCGGCCCGCCGGCGATGCTGGAGGCCGTGCGGGCGCTCTGCGCCGACGCCGTCGTCCCCTGCCGGCTGGCCCTCGAGTCGCCGATGGCCTGCGGCTACGGCGCCTGCTTCGGCTGCGCGGTGCCGAAGCCCGGCGGCGGCTACCTGCGCCTCTGCGTCGACGGGCCGGTGCTCTCCGGCGAGCAGCTGACGGCGGTGCCCGAAGCGGAGCTGGCCCGTGCTTGAGGGCCCTCAGCTGTGCGGGATCGAGCTCGCCCACCCGGTCCTGAACGGCTCCGGGACCTACGACGCGATCGCTGCCCGAAGGGTGTTCGGCGACGAGATCCTCGATGACTTCCCCTTTGCCGCCTTCGTCTCGAAGACGATCACGCCGCAGCCGCGGACCGGCAACGAGCCGCGGCGGATCTGGGAGACGCCGGCGGGGATGCTGAACTCGATCGGGCTCCCCAACAAGGGCCTCGAGGGCTTCCTGGCCGAGGACCTGCCGCAGTTGGCGGAGCTGCCGGTGCCGCTGATCGTCTCGGCGATGGCGACCACCCACGAGGACTTCGGCCGCATCGTCTCTGCCCTCGACGCCCGTGAGGAGGTGGCGGCGCTCGAGCTCAACGTCTCCTGTCCCAACGTCCACTCGGGCCTGATCGTCGGCGAGGACCCGCGCGAGACGCTGGCCCTCCTGCAGGCGCTGCGCCCGTTGACCGCGAAGCCGCTGATCGTGAAGCTGACGCCGAACGTCGCCGACCCGGCGGCGGTCGCGGTCGCCGCCGAGGAGGGGGGCGCCGACGCGGTCTCGCTGATCAACACCCTGAAGGGCTCAGCGATCGAGCCGCGCAGCGGCGAGCCCGCCCTCGCCGCCGGCCACGGCGGCCTCAGCGGGCCGGCGGTGCGGCCGGTGGCGCTGGCCCAGCTGCGCTCCGTCCGGGCCGCGATCGGGCTGCCGATCGTCGGCATGGGGGGCATCGCCTGCGGCGCCGATGCCGAGGAATTCCTCCGCGCCGGGGCGACCGTGGTGGCGGTTGGAACGGAGAGCTTTTCCGATCCGAAAGCCGGTTCTCGGGTCGCGCGGGAGCTCGGTTACGGGTCAGAGCGGGTCGCTGCGGCTCCCGTTCACTAGACCTCAACTCGAGGTCTAGGTGAATTTCGGTGCTTTTAGCTGTGGCGGCCTTGCACGCCCCCGAGCCGCGGCTATACTCGCCGCGCACATGGCTGCCCCCTCAGTCAAGACCTCGTCGCTCGCCGCTCCCGAACGGTCCCTTGACCAGAGGATGGAGGCGCTGAAGCGAGCCAACGACATCCGCACCGCGAGGGCGAAGCTGAAGAAGGACCTGAAGGCCGGCAGGGCGACCATTCACACGATCCTGCTCGACCCGCCGGAGTACCTGCTGACGGCGAAGGTCTTCGACATGTTGCTGGCCGTACCCAAGTACGGACGCGTGAAGACCAACCGGATCCTCAACCAGTGCCGGATCTCCCCGTCGAAGACGATCGGCGGTCTCTCGGAGCGCCAGCGCACCGAGCTGATCAGCCTCCTGCGCCGCTAAGGGCGATTAGTTCGACCGCCCCGGCGGTCAGTATCGGCGTCCGCATGGCAGCGAAGGTCTTCGTCATCACCGGTCCCTCGGGGGTAGGCAAGGGAACCCTGATCCGTGCCCTGCTCGAGCAGTGCCCTGCGCTCGAGCTCTCGATCTCGGCGACGACGCGGCAGCCGCGGACCGGGGAGGAGGACCGGGTCGACTACTACTTCCTCACACCCGAGGAGTTCCAGCGCCGGATCGACGAGCACGACTTCCTCGAGTACGCGACCTACAGCGGCAACCGCTACGGCACCCTGCGCAGCGAGATCGAGCGGCGGGTCGAGGAAGGCCACTCGGTCGTGCTCGAGATCGAGGTCCAGGGCGCCCAGCAGGTGCGGGCGGCGATGGACGACTCGATCCAGATCTTCATCGCCCCGCCCGACCCCTCGGTCCTGCGCCAGCGACTCGCCGGCCGCGGCACCGATTCGCAGGAGGCGATTGACGCCCGCCTCGAAACGGCGGAGATCGAGCTCGCCTCGCAGGGCGACTTCGACCACCGCGTCGTCAACGACGATCTCGGCCGCGCCACCGAGGAGCTGGTGAGGATCGTGCGCGCCGAGCTCGACGAGTCTCTAGACTGACGCGCCGATGATCAAACCACGCGTAGACAAGCTTCTCGAGCACACCGACTCCCACTACGCCGCCGTCGTCGTCGCGGCGAAGCGGGCCCGTCAGATCAACAGCTACTTCCACAACCTCGGCGAGGGCGGCTTCGGCGAGTACCCGCCGCCGATGGTCGAGACCAACGCCGAGCGCAACTACCTCTCGATGTCGCTGGAAGAGCTGGCTGACGGCAAGCTCAAATACGAGTACCGCACCTGAGCTAGCGCCATGGCCCGGATCCTGCTCGGCGTAAGCGGCGGGATCGCCGCCTACAAGGCGCTCGAGCTGGCCCGCCTGGCAACGCTGGCGGGCCACGGCGTGCGGGTGCTGATGACCGAGACCGCGACGCGGTTCGTCGGCGCCGCCTCCTTCGAGGGGATTGTCGGCGCCCCGGTGCTGATCTCCGAGTTCGAGCGCGACCCGCTGCGCGGCGCCTTCCCGGGCGACGAGCAGCCCGCCCACGACCCGATCGGCCACCTCGAGCTGGCCGCCCGCTGCGACGCCTACCTCGTCGCTCCGGCCTCGGCCAACACCCTCGCCAAGCTCGCCGCCGGCGCCGCCGACTCGATGCTGACCACCTCGTTCCTCGCCTGCACCGCGCCGCGCCTGGTGGCGCCGGCGATGAACGACCGGATGTACGCGGACGCGGCGACCGAGGCCAACCTCGCGACCCTGCGCGAGCGCGGGGTCGAGGTGATTGAGCCGGGGGAGGGGCTCTTGGCGTCGCGAGGAGAGCGCGGCCGCGGCCGGCTGCCCGACCCGGCGGAGCTGCTTGCCCGCCTCGAATCCGTCGTGCCGGCCGGCGGGCGCCCCTGGGATGGGCTGCGGGTGCTGGTCACCGCCGGCGGCACCCGTGAGCCGATCGACCCGGTCCGCTTCATCGGCAACCGCTCCAGCGGCCGGATGGGAATCGCCCTCGCCGCCGCGGCTGCGCGCCGAGGCGCCGAGGTGACCCTGATCGCGGCCAACGTCTCGCTGCCGGCGCCGCCCGGGGTGCGGCGGCTCGACGTCGAGACCACCGCCGAGCTCGAGCAGGCCGCCGGCGAGGAGTTCGCCGCCGCCCACGTCCTGCTGATGGCGGCGGCCCCCGCCGACTTCCGCCCCGAGCGCTCGGCCGAGGAGAAGCTGACCCGCGAGGGCTCGCTCGAGCTCCGCCTGCAGCCGACCGACGACATCCTCGCCGCCCTCGCCGCCTCCCGCACCGACACCCAGACCGTCATCGGCTTCGCCGCCGAGCACGGCGGCGACCCGATCACCCGCGCCCGCCAGAAGCTCCAACGCAAGAACGCCGACCTGATAGTCCTGAACGACGTCTCCGACCCGACCATCGGCTTCGAGTCCAAAGAAAACGCCGTGACCCTGATCAGCTCCAACAACGAGACCGCGCTGCCCAAGGCGTCAAAGGAGCAGATAGCCGACCAGATCCTGGACGCGGTCGAGCTCTTGAGGGTCGGGAGGGGGTCCCCTCAGCCGACGGATACTCAAGCCGGCGCGTAGCGCCGGCTGTCGGAAGAGGGGACCCCCTCCCGACCCGACAAACCTCCCTTTTCCTGGAATTCCCGGCCAGCTATACTCGCCTCAAGCTTTTCTGTCCCTATCTGCATCGTGCTGTCGAGAAGTGGGCCTGGCCCACTTTTTTTACGGCCGGAATCGGGAAGTAGATCCCCCGAGCAGAACTATTCGCAGAGCCACCCAAGTGCCCGACCTCAAAGCAGACATCCAACGACAGCTGACCGAACTCGATTCGGACCTCGACCTGGTTGCCCTCGAGCAGCCCGGCACCGAGTCGCTGCGCCTCTTCATCGACCACCCCGGGGGAGTCGACCTGGCGCTCTGCGAACGGGTCACGCACCACCTCAACCACCTGCGCGTCGACTACGCGCTCGAGGTCTCCTCGCCGGGACCGAAGTACCGCCGCCAGAGCACCACGTCCGAGACCAAGGAGTCGCCCCAGTGAGCAAAGAGATCGTCGACGCAGTCAAAGCTCTCGAGCAGGAGAAGGGCATCAGCGCCGACAAGTTGATGGACGCTCTCGAGGACGCCCTGCTCTCCGCCTATAAGAAGACGCCCGGCGCGGCGAAATACGCGCGCGTCGACCTCGACCACGAAACCGGCGACTTCCTCGTCTTCGAGCTGATCCTGCCGCCGGAGCTGGAGGAGAAGCTGCTGGCCGAGGCGGCCGAGGCCCAGGAGGAGCCGGAGATCGACCCGGAGACGGGGGAGATGCGCGAGCCCGAGGACCCCGAGCTCGACCCGGAGATGATCGCCCCTTATGAGGACCAGATCACGACCCGCGACGTCACCCCCGACGACTTCGGCCGGATCGCCGCCCAGACCGCCAAGCAGGTCGTCCTGCAGCGGATCCGCGAGGCCGAGCGGCAGATGATGTACGACGAGTACCAGGACCGGGTCGGCGAGCTGATCACCGGGATCATCCAGCAGTCCGACAAGCGCTACACGCTGGTCCAGCTGCGGGAGCGGGTCGAGGCGCTGCTGCCGAAATCCGAGCAGGTCTACAACGAGCGCTACGACCACGGGATGCGGATCAAGGCCGTGATCACCGACGTCTCCGACTCGACCAAAGGGCCGGCGATCGTCGTCTCGCGCCGCTCGCCGGAGCTGATCAAGAGCCTGTTCGAGCTCGAGGTGCCGGAGATCGCCGACAAGCTGGTCGAAATCGTCGGCGTCGCCCGCGAGCCCGGCTATCGCTCGAAGATCGCCGTCGTCTCCCACGCCGACGGGGTCGACCCGGTCGGCGCCTGCGTCGGCCCGCGCGGCTCGCGCGTCCGCATGGTCGTCTCCGAGCTG
>DASXOF010000052.1:0-32625 GCA_036494495.1 Solirubrobacterales bacterium
GGGGGCGGGCGCGAGCGCCCGCCCCCGGCCGCCGCGCATCGGGCTCGACGGGGCCCAGGGCCTATGGGCGGCGGTCGAGGACCTCGCCGTCGCGGGGCTCGATCGAGAGGCCGGCGGCGACCCACGCCTTCATCCCTCCGCCGACGTTGCTGACGGCGGCGACGCCGCTCTCTACGGCGATCGAGCAGGCGCTGGCGCTGCGCTTGCCGCTGCGGCAGATGAAGGCCACCGGGAGCGAGCCCGCGACGGTGCGGATCCGGCCCGGATCGGCTGCCAGGGCCGCCAGCGGGACGTTGACGGCGACGGCCACCCGGCCCGCCTCCCACTCGGCCTCCTCGCGGACGTCGACCAGGGCGAGGCTCCCGGAGGCGATCGCGGCGGCGACCGCCTCCGGGGAAACCGTCTCGAAGTGCCGGGGCGGGGACCCGGGGTCCTCCATAGTGCTTACAAATTAGCACTTTGCTTATCTGCTAGCTTCTGCCGCCCGGCCGGCCAGCCGCGACGGAGAAGCCATTTGATCTTCAAACAGTTCATCCAGGAGGACCTCGCCTGCGCCTCGTACCTGGTCGGCGACGCGGGGGTGGCGGCGGTCGTCGACCCGAAGCTCGAGATCGACGATTACCTGGAGTCGGCGCGCTACCTGGGCCTCCGGATCGAGCACGTGCTCGAGACCCACAACCACGCCGACCACGTCTCCGGCCACGGCCGGCTGGCGGCGGCAACCGGGGCGACCATCCACGTCCACCGGCTGGCGTCCCCGAGCTACGAGCACGAGCCCTTCGACGACGGCTGGGAGCTAGAGCTCGGCGAGCTGACGATCCGCGCCCTGCATACCCCCGGGCACCGGCCCGAGCACACCGCCTTCGCGCTGATCGACCGCTCGCGCTCGACCGACCCCTGGGCGGCGCTGACCGGCGACACCCTGTTCGTCGGCGACGTCGCCCGGCCCGACCTGGCGATCGACCGGACCGAGGGGGCGAAGGGCATCTTCCGCTCGCTGCAGGAGCAGCTCCTCGTCCTGCCGCCGCACGTCGAGGTCTGGCCCGGCCACCTCGGCGGCTCGATGTGCGGGAGCGGGGCGATGAGCCCGAAGATCGCCTCGACGCTCGCCTTCGAGCGCAGCCACAACGAGCTCCTCCAGCTCGGGGACGAGGCCTCCTTCGTCGCCGAGTCGCTGCGGCGGATCGGTCCGCAGCCGCCGAACTTCGAGAACATCGTCGCGCTCAACCGCGGCGCCCTCGACGCCGAGGAGGTGCCGGCGCGCCCGCTCTCGCCGCGACAGCTGCGCTCCCGGGTCGAGGCCGGCGCCTTCCTCGTCGACCTGCGGACCTCGCAGCAGTTCGACGACGCCCACGTCCCGGGCGCCGTCCACGTCACGATCCTCGAGCCGGGGTTCGCCTCGAAGCTGGCCTGGCTGGCCGACCGCGAGCGGGAGATCGTCTTCGTCGGCCGCGACGACGCCGACGGCATCCTCGCGGTGCAGCGGGCGCAGGCGGTCGGATTGCGCCGGCTCGGCGGTTATCTCGGTGGCGGCATGACCGCCTGGCGGCGCGAGGACGGCGCGGTCGAGCGCACCGGCCGGATCGACCTCGAGGACCTGAAGCGGCTCTTCGACGCGGGCGAGGTGCAGATCCTCGACGTCCGCGAGCGCAGCGAGGTGGAGGAGGGCCGGATCGAGGGCTCGCTCGCCGTTCCCTGGCACTCGATCGACGCGGTACCCGAGGGGCTCGACCCCGGGCAGCCGATCGCCACGGTCTGCGCTTCCGGCAAGCGGGCCGGGGTCGCCGCCAGCCTGCTGCAGCGCTTCGGAGCAAGCGACGTCGCCCACGTCTCGTGCGGCGGCGTCACGCAGTGGAAAGCGAACGGATGGCCGACGGCCAAGGAGGAGGAGCGATGACGAGGAGCGGCGAGGAGACGGGGCAGCGCTGCGACGTCCTGATCGCGGGGGGCGGCAGCGCCGGGATCGCGGTTGCGGCGCGGCTCGCCCGCAAGATGAAGGGCGCCGACATCGCCGTGATCGAGCCTTCCGAGACGCACTACTACCAGCCGCTCTGGACCCTGGTCGGCGGCGGCGTGTTCCCGAAGGAGCGCTCGGCGCGGCCGCAGTCGCAGGTGATGCCGCGCGGCGTGCGCTGGATCAAGGACTCGGTCGCCGCCTTCGAGCCCGAGGAGAGCCTGGTGCGGATGGAGGGCGGGGGCACCATCTCCTATGGGCAGCTGGTGGTGGCGATCGGCCTCACCGTCGACTGGGACGCCACCCCGGGCCTCGCCGAGGGGATCCGCAGCGGCGTCGTCGTCAGCAACTACTCCTACGACACCTGCGAGCGGACCTGGGAGGCGATCCAGGGCTTCGAAGGCGGGACCGCGCTGTTCACGATGCCCTCGACGCCGATCAAGTGCGCCGGTGCCCCGCAGAAGATCATGTACCTCGCCGAGCACGCCTTCCGGCGCCAGGGCGTTCGCGACCGCGCCAAGGTCCATTACCTCAGCGGCACGCCCGGCATCTTCGGGGTGCCGTACTTCGCCGAGCCCCTGAACCGGGTGATCGCCGAGCGCTCGATCGAGACCACCTACCGGCACGACCTGGCCGAAATCCGGGTCGAGGCGCGACAGGCGGTCTTCGACGACCTCGAGGGCGGCGAGCAGCTCGTCCTCGACTTCGACCTGCTGCACGCGACGCCCTTCCAGCGCTCCCCGCAGGTGGTCGCCGACTCGCCGCTCGCCGGCGACGGCGGCTGGGTCGCGGTCGACAAGCACACGCTCGTCCACGAGCGCTTCGAGAACGTCTTCAGCCTCGGCGACTGCTCGAGCTGCCCGACCTCGAAGACCGGCGCGGCGGTCCGCAAGCAGGCGCCGGTGGTGGTCGAGAACATGATCGCCCAGCGCCAGGGCAGATCGCCGCAGGCCTCCTACGACGGCTACGCGTCCTGCCCGCTGGTCACCGGCTACGGCTCGCTGATCCTGGCCGAGTTCGACTACGACAAACAGCCCGAGCCGAGCTTCCCGCTGCTCGACCCGCGCAAGGAGCGGCGCAGCATGTACGCGCTGAAGAAGTGGGGGCTGCCGCCGCTCTACTGGAACGGGATGCTGAAGGGCCGGGCCTGAGGTGCGCTTGCGGCGATGAGCGACCTGGTCCTGCTGATCCCGGTCGGAGTCATGATCGGGGTCCTCTTGGGCTCGGTCGGCGGCGGCGGCTCGCTGGTCGCCGTGCCGGCGCTCGTCTACCTCGGCGACCAGAGCGTGCGCGGCGCGCAGGCCGGCGGCCTGGTCGTGGTGATCAGCGCCTCGGCGATCGGCTTCGCCTCCTATCTCAGCCGCGGCGACGTGCGCTGGCGGGCGGGGCTGGCCTTCGGCGCCGCCGCGGCCTTCAGCTCCCTGCTCGGATCGCTGCTCAGCCGCCAGCTCGACCCGAACGTGCTGCTGCTCGCCTTCTCGCCGGTGATGGTCGTCGGCGGCTGGGCGATGGTCACCGAGCGCGTCGCAGGGGTGTCGAGTTTCACTCCCTGGCGCTACGGGGTCAGCGTCGACTCGGCGATCAAGGTCTCGCTGCTCGGCCTCGCGGTCGGCTGGCTGAACGGGCTGTTCGGAGTCGGCGGCGGCTTCGTGATCGTCCCCGTCCTCGTCCTCGCCCTCGGCTTCGGGGTGACAGAGGCGGTTGGCACCAGCCTGCTGGTCATCATCGTCGGCTCGCTCGTGGCGCTGGCCGAGCGACTGCAGGGCGGCGAGATCGATTGGGCGGTGATCCTCCCGTTCGCCGCCGCGGCCGTGGTCGGGGTGGCGGTAGGAGCCGGGCTCGGCGAGCGGGCCTCGAGCCGGACCCTGGCCCGCTGGTTCTTCGTCCTGGTCGTGATGACCGCGGTCTACACCGCGACCAAGGCGTTGACCGCGCTGGCCTGAGCCGGCGACGGCGATGCCGTTCCGCGCGGGCGATATCTTCGACGCCCTGCCGCGGCGGGGAAGCGATGAGCGGAACTGAGCGAAAAGCAGGGCCCACCGGAGCCGCAGCCGAGGTCGCGCCCGGGCTGCCCTCGGCGCTGGCCGGGATCCGCGGCGAGCTCGAGAAGCTGCGCGCCGGGATCGCGGCGATCGAAGGCCGGCTGGCGGCGGTCGAGCAGGAAGAGGCGCAGGCTCCGGCGAAGGAGCGCCCCCGCCGCTACTACGAGGTGCTGGTCGCGGTCTATGAGCGTGGCGGCCGCAAGGGCCTCGACGCCGACGCCTTCGGCGCGGTGGGGAAGGAGCACGGCTACGACCGCCGCGGCCTCGGCGGCTTCTTCACCGGCAGCCGCGCGCCGCTCCGGCGCCAGGACGGGCGGGTGACCCTGAGCGTCCAGGGCGAGCGCCTGGTCGACTCCTACCTGGTCACCCTCGGCGGCGAGGGCGAATGAGCGGCGCCGGGGTGGTCGTCACCACCGAGTGGCTCGAGGCGCACCTCGACGACCCCGACCTGGTCGTCGTCGAGGTCGACGAGAAGCCCCTGATCCACCGGCTCGGACACATCCCGGGGGCCCACAACCTCGACTGGAGGACCGACATCCAGGACCCGCGGACGAGGGACATTCCCGGGCCGGCGGCGGTGCGGGAGCTGTGGGCGAAGCTGGGCGTGACCAGGAGCTCGACGGTGGTCTTCTACGGCGACAAGTCGAATTGGTACGCGAGCTACGGGGCCTGGCTCTTCCGCCTCCACGGAGCCAAGGACGTCCGCGTCCTCGACGGCGGCCGCCAGCGCTGGGTGGTCGAGGACCGGCCGCTGAGCAAGGCGGCCGCCGCGCCGCCGGGCGCCGCGCCACTGAAGCCCAAGCTCGATCCGGGGCTGCGGATCGGCTGGCGCGAGATCCCCGCGGCGGTTCGCCACGGGGCCCAGCTGGTCGACGTCCGCACCACCGCCGAGTACATCGGCGCGGTGATCAGCGAGCCGGGCTACCCGGAGGAGAGCGCCCAGCGGCCGGGCCACATCCCCTCCGCGATCGGGATGCCCTGGGACGTGATGCTCGACCCGAGCGGCCTGCTCCTGCCCGAGCCGGAGCTGCTCGGGCAGCTCGCTGCCCACGGGATCGACCCCGAGCGGGAGCTGATCCTCTACTGCCGGATCGGCGAGCGGAGCGCCCACACCTGGTTCGTCCTCAACGAGGTCCTCGGCCTGGAGGCGCGGAACTACGACGGCTCCTGGATCGAGTGGGGCAGCATGGTGGGGATGCCGATCGCGCTCGGCGAGGACCCGGGGGATGCGGCCGAGCTGGAGCGGCTGGCGGACTGACCCTGCTGGCGCCCTCAGTCTGCGAGGTGGTCGGCGGGCGGCTCCTCGAACACGAAGTCGCTTCCGTCCCGCCAGGCCTCGAAAGCCCGGTGAGGCGCGTCGAAATGCCGGATCAGGGCCTCCATCCCGGCTGGGATCATCGAGCGCTCGGAGACCAGGCTCGCCGGAGCGTCCTGGAAGTCGATCGGATCGAGCAGGTAGGAGCTGATCACCCGGGGCCCGAAGACGATCAGGTTTCTGGTCCCGGGCAGGGCGGCGCTCGGGACCACCAGGGCGTCCGGTAGATCCGGGTCCTGACGGAATCGCTCGCCGAGGGCCTGGCAGGCCGCGCGATCGTCGGCGATCAGATCCTCCGGCTCGAGCCCCCATTCCGCCGCCTCGTCGAACCCGACCTCGGCCGGCTCCTTGTCCAGCACCAGGCGGGCCGCCCAGACGGGCAACCGCAGCTCCTCCAGCTCCGCTCGCTCGACCCGGCGCTCGTTGCGCGCGATCTCCGCCCAGGGGGTCAGGGGGTGGAGGGAGAGGTACTGGGTCGCGGATTTGCCCGCATGGTTGAACCGACCCTCACGGCGATTCGGCAACGACCAGAAAGGCGTGTCCCACGCCGCGATCCTGTAGGCGACCCATTCGCTCAACTACGCGACGCTCGTCCGCAGCCCGGTCGCGAGCGCCTGCAGGCGAGGCAGCGCATCCGGCTCCGGGAGCAAGCTGCGAGGCGCGCGATCGTCGAGCTCGGGGCGAGCCCGCTTGAACCACCCGATCACTCCTGCGGGGGTCAGCGCATAGCGCAGCTGGTTGACGACACGGGCGACCACGCGCAGTCGCCGCTCGTCCTCGCCCGTCGGCGCTGCGGCCTCCTTGGTCGAGATCCATCGCTGCAGCGTGCGGCGATCCACGTCGAGGAGCTCGGCTAGCTGGAGCTGGGGCACATGCACGCTCTCGACCAGCCAGCGAGCCAGCTCCTTCCCCGAGCGCTCGTCGGAAACGGGCTCTTCGCTGGCGATGTCGCGGAAGACGTGCCGCATTTGCTCGATTCTCAGGCGCAGGTCCCGCCGCCGCTCCGGATCGGCCTCGCCGAGTGCGAGCTGTGCCTTGAGCGCCGCCTTTTGCAGCGCGATCAGCAGATATGGGTCGACTGGGCCGAGCTCGCGCTCGTCCAGGTCGGCGACAGTCCCTGCCAGGTCGTGGACGAAGCCCAGAACCTCCTCCGGGACCTCGGCGCTCCGCGCCAGCGTCCTGTTCAACTCCGCCAGCTGCGCCGCAACCTCAACCGGCTGCCGTATGTCGACCATCGTGACCATGTCACACCTCTGTCGTAGGTGTACGACAGCTTAGCCCAAGCGCAGGCGACTGGCAAATGCCTGGCTCAGGACCCCGGGTCGAGCCGCGCCAGCTGCGGGGCGAGGCCGACGTAGCTGCCCGGCGTCATCGCCAGCAGGCGCTCGCGGTCCTCGGCCGGCAGGTCGGCGCCTTCGATCAGCTCGCGGATCGCCGCCTCGTCGATAGCTCGGCCGCGGACCACCTTCTTCACCTGCTCGTAGGGGTCCTCGCTGCCGTTCTTCCGCATCACCGTCTGCACCGCCTCGGCCAGGACCTCCCAGGCCTGCTCGAGGTCGCGCTCCATCGCGGCCGGGTCGACCTCGACCGTCCGCAGCCCGCGGGCGGTCGATTTCAGCGCCAGCAGCGAGTGCCCGACGACGGCGCCGCAGTTGCGCAGCAGCGAGGAGTCGCTGAGGTCGCGCTGCAGCCGCGAGGTGGCGAGCGTAGTCGCCATGTGGGTGGCGATCGCGGTGCTGAGCCCGGCGTTCGCCTCGGCGTTCTCGAAGGCGATCGGGTTCACCTTGTGGGGCATCGTCGAGGAACCGACCTCGCCGGGGACGACGCGCTGGCGCAGGTAGCGGCGGCTGACGTAGCTCCACATGTCGCGGTCGAGGTCGAGGACGATGCCGTTGGCGCGGGCGATCGCCCCGAACAACTCGCCGATCCAGTCGTGGGCCTCGATCTGGGTGGTCAGCGGCGCCCAGGTCAGCCCCAGGCTCTCGACGAAGCGGCGCGAGAGGTCGTCCCAGGCAAGCTCCGGGTAGGCCGAGAGGTGCGCCGCGTAGGTGCCGACCGCCCCGTTCAGCTTGCCGAGGTATTCCTGCCCGTCGAGCAGGCCGAGCTGGCGCCGCAGGCGGGCGGCGAAGACCGCCATCTCCTTGCCGAAGGTGGTCGGCGTCGCCGGCTGGCCGTGGGTCAGCGAGAGCATCGGCAGGGCGCTGGCGTCGCCGGCCATCGCCTCGACCAGCTCGATCAGCTCGACCAGCGCCGGTCGCCAGACCTCGGTGACGCCGTCGCGGAGGACCAGCGCGTAGGAGAGGTTGTTGACGTCCTCGGAGGTGCAGGCGAAATGGAGGAAGTTGGTCGTCTCGCCGAGGCCCGCCTCCGTCAGCCGGTCGCGCATGTAGAGCTCGACCGCCTTCAGGTCGTGGTTGGTGCGGCTCTCGTGCGCCTTGATCGCGGCCATCGCCTCGTCGTCGAACTCGCTCGCCAGTCGCCTGACGATGCGCTGCTCCTCCTCGCCCAGCGCCCGCAGCTCGGCGATGCCCGGCTCGTCGGCGAGGAAGATCAGCCACTCCGCCTCGACCAGGATGCGGCGCTTCATCAGCCCCCACTCCGAGAGGTGGTCCCGCAGCGGCGCCGCCAGCTTGGCGTACCGCCCGTCGAGCGGCGACAGCGCGTGGGCGGCGAGCGCCGCGGTCAGTGCGGGGTCATCGGTGTTGGGAGTGAGCAAGGTCGGCCTCGTTTCGCGTTCGGCTGTCGGAAGCATGATCGCTCAGCGTTCCTCCCCGGCGCGGCGCGCCTCGACATGCCCGAGCCCACCCGCACATCGCTTGCCCGATGAGGTTGCCTTTTCCCGCGTATATGGCGGGAAAAGGCAACCTCGGCGTCCGCGCTACCGCTGCAGACCGCGATCAGCGATTCGCGGCGGCGGCGACGTTCCGGGTGCCGCCGGCGCGCGGCGCGCTCTTGCCGCTCCCCGCCTTGGCCGCGGCGGTCGTCGTGTCGCAGCCGTATTCGAACGCTTCGCCCTCGGCCCGCACGACTTCGCCTTCGGCGTTGGCGAGTTCCTCTTTGGCGGTCGCTTCGCCGGCGTCGTGGCGGTGGACCCATTCGTCGTAGTCGCCGACGGCGTGTTCCCAGCCGTTCAGCTGTCCTTCGATCCGGGTGCAGGGGCTGACCCCGCCTTCGGTGAAGTTGCCGTGGGTGAAGACGTGGCCGCCGACGACGATCGTGTGCCACTGGGCCTGCGAGGCGGCCGGGGCGGCGAGCGGGACGGCAACGGCGCCGATCGCGAGGGCGGTGAGGATTGCGGAGCGGAGCTTGGTGGTGAGCATTTCGGTGCTTCCTTCGAGGGCGGGTCGGTTGATGCACCGAGCATCGACCGCGCGCGCCCGCCGGGCCAGGCACCCAAGGGGTGAAGCGGCTCACACCGCGCGCGTCGCTAGATGATCGATTCCACGGCCCGGCCCGCCTGGATGACGCGCCCGGCACACTTCGCGGCTCGGCGTCCTCGGGTTTGCCTTTGCCAACCGGCAAAGGCTGCACCCTGCGTCCTTGATCCGCTCGGCCGGGCGCGCCCCCAGTCACACCTCGCCGTGGAATCAATCATCTAGCTGCAGTTGACCGGGAAGTCCTGGCCGGTCACCCGGAACGAGGCGCCCGGTTTGTGCATGACGAAGTCGTAGCCCTTGTGGAGCTTCAGCTTCCAGCCTTCGAATTCGTGCATCAGGAGGACGGGGCGGCCGGGGTGGTTACGGGTCGCGCCGGCGCATTCGTAGAGCTTTTCGATGTTGGCCGGCGTGCTGAGGAACCGGCCGAGCGAGCGGACGACCTTGCAGGCCGCCTTCGGGCCGATGCCCTTCAGGTTGACCGCCTCCTGGCCGGTGGTCATCGGGTGCTGGCACTCGTACGACTTGGCCATGGTGGCGGCGTGGGCCGGCGCCCCGGCGAGGGCGGCGACGCAGAGGGGGGCGAGGGCGGCGAGCGCAGCGAGTCTCTTCATGGCCGCCAGCCTAGAGCAGCGGCTGGCGGCGATTTCGCGCTAGCGGGCGCCGGTCGCGAGCTGCCGGCGGACGGCCGCTTCGAGGCCCCCGTCGAGGCGACTCGAGGTGGACCGGAGCGGGATCGGGGCGGGGGCGTGGGCCGGTTTCACGTCCTTGAACAGCTTGAAGGTGAGCGCGACGCGGATGCCGTCCCGGGCCAGGCAGCGCGGGCAGCTTTCGACTACGGGGGCTCGGCGGCCGAAACTGGTGCCGCAGCGTTCGCAGGTGTACACGGTGGGGACCTCCCTATGGGACCTGGTGGCTAGGCAAAACTAGGCAATTGTGGCGAAGCGCACAAGAGTGACGACGGTGGAATTATCGCTATTAGCGGGGAATTTCGATGGATCGACGCGCCCGGTCTACGGGCGCGGCGGCGGATTGGTTCGAGATTCCTTCCAGGTCGCGTACTCGGCCGCCATGCAGACCGAGCAGGGGCGGTAGCCGGCGGCGATCGCGGCCTGCTCGTCGCGGAAGAAGACGCGGTTCCTGACGTAGCCGCCGCGGGCGATCACCCGCGCCGCGCCGGGGCAGTCGAGCCGGCCGTAGATCCGCGTGCTGCGGTTGCCGCCGAGGGCGCCCGGCACCTCGCTCTCGTACGGCTTGCGATCGGGGCCGAGCAGGGTCCAGGTGCGGCTCAACGCTCCCGACCCTCGCAAAAAGCAGGCCCCCCGGCAAGAACAGAGAAATTGTCGGGTGGGCGCGATAGACTGCCGCGCCATTCAGGACCGGTAGCCGAATTCGGGAGCCGAAATCCCGAAACGGGGGACCCGTTTCTTTGGGGCGAATCCGTCTTTTGACGGGAGCGCAGCTTCTTCAGCGCCAGCCCGACAGCTAACCCCGCAGGCCTCAGAAGGAGACGCGATTGCGGTTGCGGAGGTTCGGAGCGAGGGTGCGATTCGGGGTAGCGCTGGGACTGGCGCTGGCCTTGGCATCGCCGGCGGCGGCGCTCGCCGCGGGCGGTGGAGTCTCCTCGGCCGCCAGCAGCGATCAGGGCGAACCGGCGACGCCGACCACTCCGACTCCCGAATCGACCGAATGCACCCCGGCCGGCGCCGGCCTGACCGAACCGAGCTGCGCCGTCGTCACCCCGGCCACCCTGCTGCTCGGCGTCGCGGCGCCGCCCGAATCGGCGCCGCCCGCGGTCAAGGCCGCGATCGCCGCCGCCAACCGGATCCACACCAGGCCCTATATATGGGGCGGCGGCCACGGCCGCTGGTGGGACGCGGGCTATGACTGCTCGGGCTCGGTCAGCTATGCCCTGCACGGCGCCGGCCTGATCGAAACCCCGATGGACTCCGGCGAAATGATGGCCTGGGGCGAAGCCGGCCCCGGCCGCTGGATCACCGTCTACGCCAACGCCGGCCACGCCTTCGCGGTGATCGACGGCCTCCGCTGGGACACCGCCGGCGACGCCCGCGGCACCGGCCCCCGCTGGCACCGGGCGATGGCGCCGACGGCGGGCTACGTCGCCCGCCACCCGGCGGGCTACTGAGCCGCGCCGCCGCCCGCGCTCCGCGCCCGCCAGGCGCGGTCGATCTGCTTCAGCATCGACGGGTAGACGACGCGGTGCCGGAAGGGCTTGATCGCGGCCATGTAGCCGGCGCCGAGGGCGCCGTTCGGCTTGACGAGCACGGCGAGCTGGCCGCGGTGCTTGCCCGACTCCTGCTCGACCCAGCCGAGGTGCATGACGCCGTGCGCCGTCCGGTTGGCGACCTCGGCGGCGAACTCGTCCTCGGTCAGGTAGAGGGAGCGGAACGGCAGGGCGGCGAAATCGGGCCCGGGCATCGCCCGGAGGTCGGCGGGCAGCCGCTCCTGCAGCGTCGGCACGCGGGAGCCCAGGCCCTCCTCGGCGCCGTCCCAGCCGAGCCGCTCGCCCAGCTGCCAGCGCAGCCACCAGAGGGCGCGAGCCGCCCCGCTCGAGCTGTGCGACGGGTCGCCCGCGCAGATGCCCTCCACCAGCAGCGGGAACTCCTCGCGGCCGCCGTCCGCGGGCAGCGCCCAGACGTCCTCGAGGGCGAAGTCGGGAGTCAGCTCGTGGATCCGCCACGGCTGGGCGGTGTGGGCCTCGTCGGGGATCCTCATCGGCGCCGTCCTGCCATATCCATACGGTAGCGTATGGATTCGAGGCTGACCACCCCACCAGGTAGATAGGACCCCGATGGCAAAGGCGCGAATCTCCCCCGAGGCGTGGGTCGAAGAGGGCCTTCAGGTCCTCGCCAAGGGCGGCCCCGACGCCGTCCGCGTCGAGCCGCTGGCCCGCTCGCTCGGAATCACCAAGGGGAGCTTCTACTGGAGCTTCAAGGACCGCGCCGCGCTCCTCGAGGCGATCCTCGATCGCTGGGAACGCGCCAGCGTCGACGAGGTGATCGAGCGGATCGAGGCCCGCGGCGGCGAGCCCGCGGTGAAGCTGCGTCACCTCTTCGCCCTGGCGAGAGGGCGGGATGGCATCGACCTGGGGCGGGTGGATCTCGCGATCCGCGACTGGGCCCGGCGCGACGAGGCGGTCGCCGCCCGCCTGCAGCGCGTCGACGACCGCCGCATCGACTATATGCGCTCCCTCTTCGCCGCCACCGGCGCCGGCGAGCTGGAGACCGAGGCCCGCTGCCTGCTCGTCTTCTCGCTCTTCGTCGGCACTCCGTTCATCGGGGCGTCGCATCCCGGCCACAGCCGCGCCGAGGTGCTGGAAGAGGCCCTCGACCAGTTGGTCGGATAGCGCCGCGCCGGCGCCGAGCTGCGCGCCCGTCGCGCTCACCGCGCGTCGTGGAAGATGACGCCGAGGGCGGTGCGGGAGCCGCCGGTGACGGTGCTGACCCCGTGGCGCAGGCCGACGCGGTGGTAGCCGTTGCGGCCGCGGTTCGGGCGGTGGTGGGTGGGGAAGACGACGAAGGCGCCCTGTTCGGGCCGCAGGACGTGGGCGCGGCTCTGGGCGCGGGGCCGCTGCTCGACGAGGACGAGCTCGCCGCCCTCGTAGTCGACCCCGGCCCGGGAGAGGACGGTCAGCACCTGGAAGGGGAAGAAGACGTCGCCGTAGAGGTCCTGGTGCAGGGCGTTCCAGTCGCCCTCGCCGTAGCGGAGGATCAGCGGCGTCGGCCGCTCCTGGCCGGCGGCGCGGCAGCGCGCCAGCAGCTCCTCGTGGGCGGGCGGGTAGCGCTCGTCCTCGCCCAGCCGCTCGGCCCACTCGTTGGCGACCGGGGCGAGGTGGCGGTAGAAGCCCTCGCGCAGCGCCGCGATCGGCTCCGGCAGCGGGTGGTCGAAGTAGCGGTAGCGGCCGTCGCCGAAGCGGTGGCGGGCCATCTCGATCGTGGCGCGGAAGCGGCCGCCGTCGAACAGGGCGGCGAGCTCGGCGCACTCGGCCTCGCCGAGCAGCGGCGCGATGAGCGCGAAGCCGCGCTCGTCGAGCTGCGCGGTCAGGCCCTCCCAGTCGAGCGCGTCGACGCGAGTGCGCAGCGTCGGTGCGGTGGGTGCGGCGGTGGCGGTCATCTCTTTCTCCTCCCTCTGGCGGTCTGTGGGGAGAACGCGCGGTGGGGACGGAACGTGAGGTCGGCGGCCGGCCGGGCGGCCCGCCTGGACTAGGCGGGCACGACCTCGGAGGCCAGCGCCCGCGCCAGTTCGGTGCGGCCGCGCAGGCCGAGCTTGCGGTAGACCCGCGAGAGGTGGTGCTCGATCGTCTTGCGGGTGACGAAGAGCTGCGAGGCGACCTCGGAGTTGGTCCGGCCCTCGGCGACGAGCAGCGCCACCCTCAGCTCGTGCGGGGTCAGCTCGTCCCACTGCTCGGCGGCCGCGGCCGGCGCCGCGCTCGCCTGGCCGCTCGCCCGCAGCTCCTCGCGGGCCCGCTCCACCCACGGGGTCGCGCCGGCCGCCTCGAAGGCGGTCAGCGCCGCGGTCAGCGGCTCGCGCGAGCGCCGCACCTCGCGCGAGCGCCGCAGCCGCTCACCCAGCGCCAGGCGCGACCGCGCAGCCTCGAAGCGGGCGTCGGCGGCGTCGAAGGCGGCCACCGATTCGGCCAGCAGCGCCTCGCCCTCCTCGCCCTCGGCAAGCAGGCCACGGCCGCGCAGCAGCGCCGCGGCGGCCCAGGCGCCGCCGAAGCCGGCTTCGAGCCGCGGCAGCGCCGCGCGCGCCTCCTCGGTCCGCCCGGCCAGCGCCAGCGCCTCGACGTAATTCGCCGCCCATTGGATCGTGTTCGGCTCGACCAGGCCGATCTCGTCGGCGGCCCGGGCGCAGGCCTCGAGCGGCGGCACCGCCTCCTCCGGCCGGCCCATGGTCAGCTCCAGCATCCCCAGCGCACCGCGCCCATAGATCCCGAACGCCGTGCCGCCGACCGCCTCGGCGACCCCGATCGAGATCGCGGCGTGCTCGCGGCAGGCGTCCTCGCGCCCGAGCGCCGCCTCGACCTCGACCAGCATGTTGCCGGCGAAGGCGAGCAGCCCGAGCTGCTGGGTCTCGGCCGCCAGCCGCACCGCTTCCTCGGCGTCGGCGAGGGCCGGCCGCAGCCGCCCCCGCCGCATGTTCAAGGTGCCGCGCACCGCCAGCGGGTAGACGACCGCGGTCACCGCGGCGCGCTCGCGGCAGCGGTCGATCAGGGCCGAGAGGATCCGTTCCGCCGGCTCGAAGCGTTCGAGCCAGACCGAGGCGTGGGCCGGCGAGGAGAGGGCCTCGACGCCGAAGCGCTCGAGGGCGGGGTAGAGGAGGACCGCTTCGTGGCGGGCGATGATCTCCTCGGCCCGCCGCCCCTCGCCGACGTTGAAGAGGGCGATCGCCCCGGTCAGCTCGCCGAGGGCGGCGAGGTCGGGGTCGGCCTCGACGGTCAGCTCGGTGATCCGCCGCGCCGAGGCCGCCATCGCCTCGTAGTCGCCGACGATGCGGTCGGCGAGGTTGGCGTCGAGCAGCATCAGCCCCGCCCGCGCCGGGTCCTCGGCGGCGACCGCGTCCGCCGCTTCGACCAGCATCCGGCCGCCGCCGACGAGGTCGCCGCTGCGCATCGTCACGGTGCCGCGCAGGTGCTGCAGCGCCCCGCGCAGCCCGGCCTCCTCGAGGGCACCGCCGGCGAGCCCCAGCTCGACCAGCTCCAGCGCCTGCTGCGGCTGCCCGGCCCCGGCCAGGAGCCGCGCCGCCGCCTCCGCTCGCCGCGCCCGGTCGGTGACGGCCGCCGGTGGGGTCAGCTCGGCAGCCCGGGCGAAGGCGCCAGCCGCCTCGACCGGCGCGCCGCGCGAGCGCGAGTCCTCGCCCGCCGCCTCGAGCGCCGCCGCCACCGCCTCGTCGGGACCGGTCGCCGCCGCTGCCAGGTGCCAGGCGCGGCGGACCTGGTCCTCGGCGCCGTCGAGCTCGGCCAGCGCCGCGTGGACGGCGACCCGTTCGCGCAGCGGCGCGGCGTGGTAGGCGACGCTCCGCAGCAGCGGGTGGCGGAAGCGCAGCCGGTTGCCCTCGGCGACGAGCACGCCGGCCCGCTCCGCCGCGTCGAGCGCGCCGGGGTCGATGCCGAAGCCGCCGAGCACCGCCTGCAACTGCGGCTGCGGGAGGCGCTCGTCGGCGGCGGGGACGAGCAGCGCCCGCGCCGTTTCGGCCGGCAGCGCCTCGAGCTCGGCGCGGAAGCCGCGCTCGATCGAGGCCGCGGGCCGGATCGGCTCGCTGACCGGGGCGCCGCCGCGGCGCTCCTCCGCGCTCAGCGCCCCCGACATCGCCACCAGCGCCAGCGGGTTGCCGCGGGCGCTCTCGATCAGCGCCGCCCGCGCCGCCGCGGCCAGCTCCTCGCCCTCGCCGGCCGCCGCCAGCAGCCGCTCGGCGTCCTCGCTGCCGAGCGCCGAGGGCTCGAGGGTCTCGATCCCGCGCCCGGCCAGGCCGCGCTCGGGCTCCGGCCGCGCCGACATCAGCATCGCCACCCGCTCGGCGCCGAGCCGGCGGGCGGCGAAGAAGATCGCATCGAGCGAGGCGGCGTCGAGCCAGTGGACGTCGTCGACGAAGACCGCGACGCTGGCGCCGCCCTCGCCGGCCAGCGCCTCCAGCAGCCGCAGCAGCCCGACCCCGGCGGCGAGCGGCGCCGCCTCCTTCGCGACCGCGCCCCGCGCCCCGGCCAGCGCCGCCGCGTGCTCGGGCGCCAGCTCCTCGACCCGCGCCGCGACCGGCGCCAGCAGCTCAGCGAGCCCGGCGAACGGCAGCTCGCGCTCGGCCTCGACCGCCCGCGCCCGCAGCACCTGCATCCCGGCCTCCCGTGCGGACTCGGCGGCGGCGTCGATCAGGCTGGTCTTGCCGATCCCGGCGTCGCCGAGCAGCAGCAGCGCGCCGCCCTCGCCCCCGGCGGCGGCAGCCAGCAGCGCCCCGGTCCGGCGCAGCTCCTCATCGCGACCGAAGAGACGAGTCACGCAGGGCACCGTACCGCCGCCCGTCCGCTGCCGCGAGCCCCACGCTGCCGTAGCCTGGGCGATCGTGATCCCGGTCTTCGACGGTCACAACGACGCGCTAACCAGGGAGGGGCACCCGGACCTCGGCGCTCGCCGCGGCGAGGGCCACCTCGACCTGCCGCGGATGCGCGAGGGCGGGATGCGGGGCGGGATCTTCGCGCTCTTCACGCCGACGCCCGGGGAAGAGGGCGCGGTCGACCTCGGCGGCAATGGCGAGGCGGGCGTCTTCCGCAAACCGCTGGCCGCCGAAGTCGCGCACGGGCTCGCCGCCGCCGACGCGACCGCGGCGGCCGGGCGGCTGGCGCGCCTCGAGCGCGAGGGCCTGCTGAAGGTGGCGCGGGGGATCGCCGACTTCGACGCCGCCTTCGCCGACGAGGCGGCGCCGCCGGTCGCGGTCCTGCACCTCGAGGGCGCCGAGGCGATCGACTCGGGGCTCGATGCGCTCGGGCACTGGCACGCCGCCGGGCTGCGCTCGCTGGGGCCGGTCTGGAGCCGCGCCAACGCCTTCGCCACCGGCGTCCAATTCGCCTTCCCGTCCTCGCCCGACATCGGCCCGGGGCTGACCGCCGCCGGCCGGGCGCTGGTCGCCGCCTGCGCCGAGCTCGGCATCCTCGTCGACCTCAGCCACCTGAACGAAGCCGGCTTCTGGGACGTGGCCGGGCTCGAAGCGGGGCCGCTGGTCGCAAGCCACTCCGGCGCCCACGCCGTCGCCGCCGCCTCGCGCAACCTCACCGACGCCCAGCTCGACGCGATCGCCGCCAGCGACGGCCTGATCGGGATCGTCTTCGCCGCCCCCTTCCTGCGGCCCGACTTCGCCGACGACCCGGAGACCCCGTTGGCGCTGATCGCCGAGCACGCGCGCTACGTCGCCGAGCGGATCGGGCCGCGCCACGTCGCCCTCGGCTCCGACTTCGACGGCGCCACGATCCCGGCCGAGCTCGGCGACGTCGCCGGCCTGCCGAGGCTGGTCGCGGCGCTCGCCGCCGCCGGCTTCGGGGAGGAGGAGCTGGCCGACGTCTGCTGGCGCAACTGGCGCCGCGTCCTCGAGGCCTGGTGGCGGTGAGCGGCCGCCGCGGGCAGCGGGCGGCGCGGCTCCCGGCGCCCGGGCGTGCCCCGACCCCGGCCGCCCTGCTCGCCGCGCTCGGGATCGCCTTGACCTTGGCCGCCCTGCTCGCCGCCCCTACCGCCGCCGAGACGGTCCAGCAGGAAGGGATCCGGCTCAGCTTCCGCGGCGCGCTCGAGCCGCGGGCGCTGCCCCGCTCGCGGCCGGCGCCGGTGCGGATCTCGCTGCGGGCCGGGATCGGCGGCGCCGACGGCCAGCCGCTGCCGCAGCTGCGCCACCTCTCGATCGCGATCAACCGGCTCGGCCGCCTCGACGCCGCCGGGCTGCCGGTCTGCCGCTTCGACCAGGTCCAGCCGGCGAGCACCGCCGCCGCCCTCGCAGCCTGCGGCGGCTCGCTGGTCGGCACGGGTCGCTTCGCGGCCTCGGTGAAGATCACCGAACAGGTGCCCTACCCCTCGCGCGGGCGGATCGTCGCCTTCAACGGCCGCTACCACGGCCGCCCGGCGATCCTGCTCCACGTCTACGGCACCGCGCCGACCCCGGCCTCCTACACGCTGCCGCTGACGATCGGCCGCGCCCGCGGCGACTTCGGGATCGTCCTGCGCACCTCGGTCGCCCGCACCACCCCGAGCGCCGGCCGCGTCACCGCCCTCTCGCTGCGGCTCGGCCGCACCTACAGCTTCCACGGCCGCCGCCGCTCCTACCTCTCGGCTTCCTGCCCGGCCCCGCGCGACTCGCGCTTCGCCAGCTTCCCCTTCGTCCGCGCCCGGCTCGGTTTCGCCGACCGCTCCCTCGCCCTCACCGTCCGCCGCAGCTGCGGCGTCAGCGAACCCGGAAGCGGCTGAGCGCCGAGTCGCGGCCAGCGGCTGCATAGAGCGAGCCGCCGGCGAGCGCCAGCGAGTTGAAGCCGGTGTAGCCGAGGATCTGGACGCGGCCGTTGCGGGCCCGGGCCCGGGCGCAGGGGCCGACCGCCTTGCGGCTCCAGGTGAGGCAGCCGGCGAAGCGCATGCGGCCGCCGGGGCCGAGCCGGAAGCGGTTGACCGCCGCGTCGGGCGTCGAGGCGACGAAGAGGCTGCTGCCGTCCCTGCTCAGCGCCAGCCCGTGCGGGCCCGGCATTTCCGCCTGTTCGGCAAAGGTCAGGGTTCCGGTCGCCGGGTCGCGGCTGAAGCTGACGACGGAGCTGTCGTCCTTGGCGACGCCGTAGAGGGCGGTGCCGTCGCGATTCAGGGCGAGGTCGGAGATCCCCCACATCCCCGTTTCCCAGGCCAGCTCGGTCGCCTGCGGCACGTAGCGGCAGGGGTCGCCCGGGCCGGTGCCGCGGGTGGCGGCGGCGAGGCAGCCGCTGAAGCTGAGCGCGCCGGTCGCGGGGTCGCGGCGGAATTCTGCGATCGCCCCGCGCCGCGGCGAGCTCGAGTAGAGCGAGGTGCCGTCGGCGCTGATCACGATCCGCTTCGGGGCGATCAGGCCGGAGCCGTTGGGGTTGGTCGCCGAGTTCGAGACCAGCGGGCAGGGTGAGGTGAGGCCGGCGCCGCTGTAGAAGCGCGCCGGCCGGCCCTGCAGGCAGCTGAGGTAGGTGAGCCTGCCGTCCGGCGCCCGGGCCAGGGTCGCGATCCCGCCTTCTTCGGCAAGGCCGACGTAGGCGAAGCGGCCGTCGGGGCTGACGGTGAGCGAGATCGGCCCGCCGAGGCCGGAGAAGGTGCCGCCGTCGGTGGCGCTCGGGATCGGCCTGCAGGCGCCGTTGCGGGTGCTGCCGAACTTGCCGTCGTTGCCGGTGATGCAGCCCTGGTAGGTGAGCCTGCCGGAGGGGGCGCGGGCGAACATGCCGATCGATTCGTCGCGCGAGACGGTGTAGACGCTGCGCCCGTCGGGGCTGACGGTTACGAAGTGGACCTCGTCGAAGCCGCTGACCGCGTCTTCGGTCCCGGCGTGGGGGAGGAGGTGGCAGGGCTGGGGCCCGCGCTCGCGCAGGTCGTTCGTGGTGGTGAAGCATTCGCGCAGCCGCAGCGGCCGGGTGCTGAGGACCGAGACCGCGTTGTCGCTCGGCGCGACCCCGTAGAGGGAGCGGCCGTCGGGGCTCGCCACCAGGGACGAGACGTCGTTGATCCCCGAGCCTTCGCCGTCGAGCGCGACCGTCTGGGTGACCACGCAGCCGCCTTCGCGGGGCGTCCGCGGTTCGATCGTCACCGGCCGCTTGCCGGTCAGGCATTCGACGAAGTCGATCCCTCCCGAAGGCCCCGCCGAGGCGGCGGCCGCCGACCAGAGCAGGACGATCGCCAGCGGCAGGGTGAGCAGGACGCGACGCACCGGGCCACTCTAGGTCACCGACCGGGCGCCCCCGACTCACCGTCCGGAGCCCGCGACTAACCTCGTCGGCGATGGCCGGCGAGCCCCGCTTCTACGCGATCAAGGACGCGTTGCGGGTGGCGCTGGTGATGCCGGTCTCCTTCGCCCTGGCGCTGCACGTCTTCGACTCGCGGCCGATGTCGCTGTTCGCCGCCTTCGGGCCGATGGCGCTGATGGTCTTCGTCCAGTTCGGCGGCTCGCGGCGGACGCGCCTCGTCGCCTACGCGGCGCTGATCGCCGGCGGCGCCGGCCTGATCGCGCTCGGCACCCTCTGCTCGCGCACCCCCTGGCTCGCCACCGCGGTGATGGCGCTGGTCGCCTTCGCGATCATCTTCGCCGGCGTCTTCGACGAGTACGTCGCCGCCGCCACGCGCGGCGCGATCCTCGCCTTCGTGCTGGCGGTGATGGTCCCCGCCCACCCGGCGGCGATCCCGCCGCGGATCGCCGGCTGGGTCCTGGCCGGGGTGCTCTCGACCGCGGCGATCCTCCTGCTCTGGCCGCGGCGGGCGCCGAGCGCGGTCCGCGGCGCGGCCGGCGAGGCCTCGCTGCGGCTCGCGGACCTCGCCCGCCAGAGCGCCGTGCGCGGCGACCCCGAGGCGCTCGCCGCCGCCAGCTCCGAGGCGAGCGGGGCGATCCGCGAAGCCCGCCGCCGCTTCGTCTCGCTGCCGCACCGGCCGAGCGGCAACGGCGGCCGGATCGCCGCCCTGGCGCGGACGATCGACCACATGGGCTGGCTGCGGCCGCTCGCCGCCCGCCCGGCCGGCAGCGACCGGCTGCTCGGGATCGGCCCCGAGCGGGAGGAGATCGAGCGCCGGGTGCCGGAGGTGCTGCGCCAGATCGGCGCCCGCCTGCAGGGCGCACCGGCTGCCGCCGGCCCCTTCGTCGAGGAGCTCCGCGCCTCCCACCGCCGGCTCGGCGAGCGGGTGATCGAGCGCTTCGAGCAGCTCCCCGCCGACGCCGAGGAGGCGACGATCAGCGCCGATCTCGACGAGGCCTACCGGCTGCGCCAGGTCGCCTTCGGGACCCTGCAGCTGGCCGAGGACGCGGCGCTCGCCTGCGGCGACCGCGTCGCCGGCGACGGTCGCGAGCGGGCCCTGGCCCGGGTCGCCGAGACCGGCCGCCTGACCCGCGCCCACGCGACTATGCGCTCGGTCTGGCTGCGCAACAGCGTTCGCGGCGCGGTCGGGCTCGCGGTCGCCGTCCTCGTCGCCCAGGTCAGCGACCTGCAGAACGGCTTCTGGGTCGTCCTCGGCACCCTCTCGGTGCTGCGCTCGAGCGCGCTCGCGACCGGCACCACGATCGTCCTCGGGCTGAGCGGGACGCTGGCCGGGATCGTCCTCGGCGGCATCCTGATCGCCGTCGTCGGCACCGAGCCGGCGGTCCTCTGGCCGCTCTTGCCGCTGGCCGTCTTCCTCGCCGCCTACGCGATGCGCGCCGTCTCCTTCGCCGCCGGCCAGGCCGCCTTCTCCTTCGTCGTCCTCGTCCTCTTCAACCTGATCAACCCGATCGGCTGGGAGGTCGGGCTGATCCGCGTCCAGGACGTCGCGATCGGCGCCGGCATCAGCCTCCTGACCGGGCTCCTGATCTGGCCGCGGGGGGCGACGGCGGTGATGCGGCGGGCGCTGGCGGCCGCCTACGAGGACGCCGCCGCCTCGCTCGAAGCGACGATCCGGGCGCTCCTCGGCGGCGCCGACGCGGTCCGGCTCGCCGCCCTTCGCGCCTTCGACTCGGCCCAGCAGCTCGACATCACCCTGCGGGCCTACCTCTCCGAGCAGAGCGCCGGGCGCGGCGGCGTCGAGGACCTCGGGCTGCTGAGCGCCGGGGCGACGCGGCTGCGGCGGATCGCCCGCCTGCTCGGCCACGCCCAGGTGCTGGTGCGGCTGCGCCCGGTCGACGCCGAGCTGCCGCGGGTGGCGGCGGCGCGCGACGCCTTCGAGCGCGAGCTCCACGCCCGCAGCGAGTGGTACCGGGCGCTGGCGATCGCGATCGCCGATGCCGAGCCGGCGCCGCGGCCCGAGGACGCGCCCGCCGACGGCCTGGCGAGCGGCGAGGTGGTGCTCGAACGCGATCCGGGCGACGGGGGCGTGCCGCCCGGCCTGGCGATCGCCTGGGCCCACCGCCACCTCGAGCTGCTGCGCGAGCTCGAGCCCCCGCTCGCCCGCGCCGCCGACGCGATCGGCAGCTGAGCCCGCCCAGGACTCAAGTCCATGGGCGAGGCTGCCGATTGGCTGGACGCATGTCTTACGCTCGCACCAGAAAACTCGCTATCAGCGGTATCGCCGCGGCCCTGGCCTGCGCCCTGGCGCTGACCCTCTCGGCCTGCGGCTCGGGCTCGGGCGACGACGGCGGCTCCGGCGGCAGCGAGGGCGGGACGCTGAAGGCGACGATCGGCTCCTTCCCCGACTACCTCGACCCGGGCCTCGGCCTCTCGGTCGAAAGCCTGAACTCCTTCTACAACACCTACATCCCGCTGCTCACCTATGCCCATGCCGACGGCAAGGCCGGCGGCAAGGTGGTCCCGGGGCTGGCGACGGCGATGCCGAAGGTCAGCGACGGCGGCCGCACCTACGAGCTGACCCTGGCCAAGGGCCTGCGCTACTCCAACGGCGAAGCGGTCAAGGCCTCCGACTTCCGGGCGGCGATCGAACGCGTCTTCAAGCTCAACTCGCCCGGCTCGCCCTTCTACGAAGACATCGTCGGCGCCGAACGGTTCGCCAAGACCAAGCAGGGCGGCATCTCCGGGATCGAAGCGAACGACAAGACCGGCGCGATCACGATCCACCTGGTCAAGCCGCGCGGCACCTTCGAGAACGAGCTGGCGCTGCCGACCGCGGCGCCGCTGCCGGCGAAGACCGCGGCCGAAGACCTGACCCTGCACCCGCCGCCGGCCACCGGCCCCTACGTGATCACCGACGCGAAGGCGGGCCGCGGCTGGGACTTCGAACGCAACCCGCAGTGGGCGAAGGGCAACGCGAAGCTGGTGCCGAACGTCCCCGCCGGCCACGTCGACAAGATCGAATTCAGCGTCCTCCGCAACCCCTCGACCCAGGTCAACGACATCGAATCGGGGCGCTTCGACTGGATGTTCAACTCGCCGCCGGCCGATCGCTACGCGGAAGTGAAAGAACAGTTCGAAGGCAGCCAGTTCGAGGTCAACCCGGCCCCCGGCACCTACTTCTTCTGGCTCAACACGACGCAGGCGCCGTTCAACGACGTAAAGGTCCGCCAGGCGGTGGTCACGGCGGTCGACGCGCGGGCGCTCGAACGCGTCTACGCCGGCCAGCTGCTCGGCGCCCAGCAGGTGCTGCCGCCGGGGATGCCGGGCTACGAAAAGCTCGACCTCTACCCGCACAGCATGGCCAAGGCGAAGGAACTGCTCGCCGCCGCGAACCCGAGCGATCGCGCGATCACGGTCTGGGGCGACAACGAAAGCCCGAACAACGAAGCGGTCGAATACTACGGCGGCGTGCTGGAAGAACTGGGCTTCGAAGTGACGCTGAAGATCATCAACTCCGACAACTACTTCACGGTGATCGGCAACGACTCGACCCCCGACCTCGACACCGGCTTCGCCGCCTGGTTCGCCGAATACCCGAACCCCAACGCCTTCTTCCAGCCGATGCTGACCGAAGGCAGCCTGGCGCCGACCAACGCGACCAACCTGGCCCGCTTCGCCGACCCCGGCATCAGCGCCAGGATCGAACAGCTGGCGACCGAACCGCTCGGCTCCCAGCAGGAAGACGAATACGCCGAAGTCGACAAGGAAGTGATGGAACAGGCGCCGCTGCTCCCCTATGGCAACGCCACCGCGCCGACCTTCGTCTCCAGCGCGATCGACCTCGAAGCGGTCATCTTCAACCCGACCTTCAGCCAGGACCTGACCTCGTTCCAGTTCAAGTGACGGCGGGCGCCCCGGCGGCGCCGATCGCCTTCGCCATCGCCGTGATCGCAGCCAGGCTGGAGGCGGCCCGGACCGAGGCGATGCCGGCTCGCGAGGCCGCGAGCGGGTCGAGCGCGTCGACGCCGACGATCACGTGCAGCGGCTTGCCGGCGGCGGCGCAGAGCTCGGCGACGGTGCCGACCGCCTTGCCCTCGAGGCTCTGCTCGTCGAGCTTGCCCTCGCCGGAGATCACCGCGTCGGCGGCGCGCAGCCGGCGCGAGAAGTCCGCGCGCCGCAGGACGAAGAGCGCGCCGGGACGCAGCCGCGCGCCGAGCGCCCCGTAGAGCCCGCCCGAGAGGCCGCCGGCGCAACCGCTCATCGGCAGCCCGCGTGGGTCGCGGGGGAGGGTCTCGGCGAACTCCCGCAGCCGCGCGCCGAGCCGCGCCACCGCCGCCTCGTCGGCCCCCTTCTGCGGCCCGAAGACCCGCGCCGCGTCCTCATAAGGGGTCTCGACGTCGCAGAGCACTTCGAGCTCCGCGTCGCCGAGGCCGCGGCGGCCGCCGATCGCCTCGATCGCGCCGCGGCCGCCGTCGGTCGAGGCGCTGCCGCCGGCCGCGACCAGCACCTTGCGGGCGCCGCCGGCGATCGCCGCCGCGATCAGCTCGCCGGTGCCGTAGCTGTCGGCGCCCTCGGCGTCGCGCTCCGCCGGCGCCACCAGCGGCAGCCCCGAGGCCGCCGCCACCTCGACCACCGCTGTCCGCCCGCCGGCGAGCAGGGCGTAGGGGGCGACGATCGGCCGCCGCAGCGGGTCGTGCGCCTCGGCCTCGACCAGGCGCCCCCCGAGCTTCGCCAGGAGCGCCGCCATCGTCCCCTCGCCGCCGTCGGCGATCGGGCAGAGGTCGGCCTCGGCGCCGGCCTGGGCGAGCCCTTCCCCGATCGCCGCCGCCACCGCGCTCGCCGCGAAGGTGCCCTTGAAGGAGTCGGGAGCGACGAGGTAGCGGGCCGGGCGACCGGGCACGCCGTCAGCTGTTGCTCTCGACCTCGGCGGCGATTCCCGCCAGCAGCCACTCGAGCCCGACCGCGAAGCTCTCGGGCTTGACCCCGAGCGTCAGGTCGGAAGCGGCGATCGCCGCCAGGTGCGGGTACTCGCCGCCGGCGACCTGTTCGCGCAGGTAGGCGTCGATCTGCTCGTGACTCGGCATCTCGTCGCGGCCGGCGCACGGCGACCCGGCGCCGTGCGGCGAGAGCATTTCCCAGCGCACGTAACCGAGCGTGTACATGTCGACCGAGAGCAGCACCGCGCGCTTGCGCTCGAAGGGGAGGTCGAGGGGCGCGACCGCGGCCAGCGACTGGTCGACGTGGCGCAGCGCCTTCGGGCCGAGCAGCGGCCGGCGGAAGGCGGTGGCGATCATCCAGGGGTGGGCGCGCGCGGCGTCGCGGGTGCGGTGGGCGATCTGGCGCAGCGCCTCGCGCCAGTCCTCGGGCACCTCGCCGGGCAGGACCGCTTCGCCCATCACCTCGTCGATCATCAGGTCGACCAGCTCGCCCTTGTGCTCGATGTGCGAGTAGAGGCTCATCGGGCGGGCCTCGAGCCGGGTCGCGATCCGCCGGATCGAGACCGCCTCGATCCCGTCCTCGTCGGCGATCTCGATCGCCGCGGCGACGATCGTCTCGCGGCTGAGGCCCGAGGAGCGGGGCTCCTGGGAGCGGTTCCACGGCGTCTGCAGTTGGCTTGACATCGGGAAAACCCTACCTGACCGTACGGTGTATCGCAAAGCTGATACGGTGTACGGCCATGACCTCCGCAACCGCCTCCGCCGCCCCTGCACCCGCCGACCAGGGCCTCGACCGCTCGACCTGGATCGTCGCCGGCGTAGTGATGCTCGGCGCCGTGATGTCGATCCTCGACACCACCGTCGTGAACGTCGCGATCAACCGCCTGGCGATCGACTTCAACAGCTCGTTGACGACGATTCAGTGGGTCGTCACCGGCTACACCCTGGCCCTCGCCGCGGTGATCCCGATGAGCGGCTGGGCTGCCGACCGCTTCGGCACCAAGCGCATCTACATCTGGTCGCTGGCCCTCTTCATGCTCGGCTCGATCCTCTCCGGCCTCGCCTGGAGCGCCGAGTCGCTGATCGGCTTCCGCGTCCTGCAGGGGCTCGGCGGCGGCATGATCATGCCCGCGGTCATGACGATCCTGACCAAGAAGGCCGGCCCGCAGCGGATGGGCCGGGTGATGGGCATCCTCGGCGTGCCGTTGCTGGTGGCGCCGATCCTCGGCCCGATCCTCGGCGGTTGGCTGGTCGACGACGTCTCCTGGCGCTGGATCTTCTTCATCAACGTGCCGGTCGGGATCGCCGCGATCGCGCTCGCCTTCATCGTCCTCGAGCGCGACGAGCCGCAGCCCGGCCACAAGCTCGATTGGCTCGGGATGGCGCTGCTCTCGCCGGGCCTCACCGCGCTGATCTTCGGCCTCGCCGAGTCCTCGAGCGACGGCTTCGGCGCCACCAAGTCATGGCTGCCGATGCTCCTCGGCGCGGTCGGGATCGCCGCCTTCCTCTGGCACAGCTGGAGGACCGAGACGCCGCTGATCGACATCCGCACCTTCACCCAGACCCGCGCCGGGGCCTCGGCGATCACCTTCCTGCTGTTCGCGATCGCCTTCTTCGGCGCCCTGCTGCTGATCCCGCTCTACTACCAGACGGTCCGCGGCGCGAGCGCCCTGGAAGCCGGCCTGCTGCTGGTGCCGCAGGGCGTCGGCGCGATGCTGACGATGCCGCTGGCGGGCAAGCTGACCGACCGCTACGGGCCGGCCAAATGGCCGGTGATCGGCATCCCGCTGCTGGTGATCGGGGTCGTGCCCTTCGCCTTCGTCACCGCCCACACCTCCTACGTCCTGCTCTGCTCCTCGTCCTTCGTCCTCGGCCTCGGGATGGGCTTCGCGATGATGCCGACGATGACCGCGGCGATGCAGGCGGTGCCGGCGGCCGCCATCGCCCGCACCTCGACGGCGATGAACATCTTCCGCCAGGGCGGCGCCTCGATCGGCACCGCGATCCTCTCGGTCGTGCTCTCGAGCGCGATCGGCGACAAGCTGGTCAGCGCCGGCATCTCCCTGCCGCCCGGCGAAAGCGGCTTCAACGCGCTCCACACCCTCAGCCCGGCGCAGCGCGGCCAGGCGGTCGAACCGGTCGCCGAAGCCTTCGCCCAGACCTTCGTCTGGGCCGCGATCCTGCTGGCCCTGGCCCTCATCCCGGCCCTCTGGATGGCCCTCAAGGCCCGCGGCGAGAAGCCGCCGGTCCGTCAGGGCCAGGCCCAGGGCCAAGGCCAGCCCCAGCCCGTCACCGCCCTCGACTAGCCCCGTCCGCCAGGCGCGTTGGACTTTCGGGCCCCCATGGGGGCCCGAAAGTCCAACGCGCATTTACGGTCGGCCCCCGCACGGTCGAAGTCGTCCTGCTCAAGATCGACGAGGAGATCCGCGAGCGGGTGCTGCCGATCCCGGCGACCGAGGAGCGCCTATACGACCTGACCGAGCTGGCCGGGCCCGGCTCGCCCGCCGCCGCTTGACATGATCCGCCGTCGATGGACCGTCACTCCACCGCCGACGAGCACCTCCTGGCCCTGATCGAGATCCCGAAAGGGAGCCGCAACAAGTACGAGTGGGACCCCGTGTCCGGGCACGTGGTGCTCGACCGCTTCCTCTCCTCCTCGACCGTCTACCCGGTCGACTATGGCCTCCTGATCGGCCACCTGGGCGAGGACGGCGACCCGCTCGACTGCCTGGTCTGCGTCTCGGAGCCGACCTTCCCCGGCTGCGTGGTCCCGGTCAAGCCGGTCGGGCTGCTGAAGATGCACGACGAGGCCGGGTCCGACGACAAGGTCGTCTGCGTGCCGCTGCGCGACCCGGGCTGGTCGGGGGTCGAGGACCTCGACGACCTGCCGCAGCAGCTGCTGATCGAAGTCGAGCACTTCTTCAACGTCTACAAGGAACTCGAACACAAGCCGGTCGAGACCGATGGCTGGCGGCACCGGGCCGAGGCGCAGGAGACGATCGACGCGGCGCGGCGGCGCGAGGAGGACCACGGCCCGGGGTCGGTCGACTGATGAGCGCCGAGAGCGCCGACCTGAAGCTGCTGCGGGCGATGCGGACCCGCGGCCACTCGCCCGGCCTCGAGGCGACGGCGGTGGCGCTCGGCAGGGCCGGCAACAACGCCCTCGTCTGGGTGATCCTCAACCTCGCCCTGGCGATCCTCGACTGGGACCGGCACGAAGCGTGGCTGATCTGCGCCGCGCTCGGGCCGCTCTGCATCGGCTTCAACTACCTGATCAAGCTGGCGGTGCGGCGGCCGCGGCCGGTGCTCGACGGGCTGCCGCCGCTCGGCGGCGCCCCGAGCTCGCTCAGCTTCCCCTCCGCCCACGCCTTCTCCTCGTTCGCGGTGGCGACGGCGATGGTCCGGGTCGACCCGGCGACCGCGGCCGCGCTCCTCGTCGCCGCGGCGATCTCGCTCGGCCGCCCCTACCTCGGCATGCACTACCCGTCCGACGTCCTCGCCGGCGCCCTGCTCGGCGTCGTCGCCGGCCTGATCGTGCCGCTGTCGCTGTGAAGGTCGGGATCGTCGGGCTGCCGAACGCCGGCAAGTCGACCCTCTTCAACGCCCTGACCAAGGGCGGCGCCCAGACCGGCGACTACCCGTTCACGACGATCGAGCCGAACGTGGCGGTGGCGCGGGTCCCGGACGAGCGCCTCGAAGCGGTCGGGGAGACCGTCCGCAGCTCCGAGCTGGTGCCGGCGACGATCGACTTCCACGACATCGCCGGCTTGGTCAAAGGCGCCTCCGAAGGCGAGGGCCTCGGCAACCAGTTCCTCGCCTCGATCCGCGAGACCGACGCGATCTGCCACGTCGTCCGCTGCCACGAGGACTCCGGCGTGCCGCACCCCGACGGCCGCGTCGACCCGCTCGCCGACATCGAGACGATCGAGACCGAGCTGGTCCTCGCCGACTTCGAGCAGGTCGAACGGCGGCTGGGCCGGGTCGGCAAGGGGGCGAAGTCGGGCGACGCCGAGGCGATCGCCGAGCACGGCTGGCTGCAGGCCGTCCGCGAGGCGCTGGCCGCCGGCCGCCCGGCCCGCTCGGTGCCGCTCCCCGACGCCGCTCCCGACGCGGCCCGCAACCTCCAGGCCCTGACCTCGAAGCCGATCCTCTACGTCGCCAACGTCGACGAGGGCGACTCCGAGGCGCCGGAAGCGGTGCGCTCCCACGCCGCCGCGGTCGGTGCCGGGGTGGTCGCGGTCAGCGCCCGGATCGAGGGCGAGCTGGCCGAGCTCGACCCCGGGGAAGCCGAGGAGATGCGCGAGTCCTACGGGGTCGAGGGCTCCGGCCTCGCCCGCCTCGTCCGCGCCGCCTACGACCTGCTCGAGCTGATCACCTTCTTCACCGCCGGCGAGGACAAGGAAGCGGTCGCACGGCCGCTGCACCGCGGCGCCACCGCGCTCGAGGCGGCGGGGACGATCCACACCGAGATCATGGAAGCGTTCGTCAAAGCCGAGGTGATCGGCTGGCAGCAGCTGGTCGAGACCGGCGGCTACGTCGCCGCCCGCGACAAGGGCCTGCTGCGGATCGAGGGCCGCGACTACGTCGTCGCCGACGGCGACGTAATCACCATCAAGGTCTGAGTTCGCACTTCTGGTCGGATAGCGACCAAAAGTGCGAGCCCGCTCAGTCCTCGACGATCTCGACGACGCCGCTCGGAGCTTCGAGGTGGTCGAGGGTGCGGCGGGCGGCCTCGCCGACCTCGATCCACGGCGCGTCCTCCTCGGGCCTGCCGCCCTCGTGGTAGGTGCCGGGGCCGTAGAACATCCCGTAGCGGAGGACGACGCCGCCGCAGTCGAGCACCTGGCGCTCGTGGCTTTCGCGCGACTCGGCCCCGCCGCCGGGAATCCAGGCGATGCTCTGGGCGAGGAAGCGTTCGGCGCCGGCCGCCTTGGCGGCGGCGACGAGGTTGGCGGTGCCCTCGTCACGCATGCGGGCGTTGGCCGCCGCGGTGCCGATCTCGGCTGGGTTATCGGGAAGATCGGTGAGTTGGTGCATGACCAGGTCCGGGCCGAAGGCGAGGACCGCGTCGCGCAGGGCTCCGGCGTCGTAGACGTCGAGCACCACCGGCTCGGCCCCGAGCCCGCGGACCAGCCCGGCGCGCTCCTCGCTGCGCGTCGTCCCCGCGACCTCGTGGCCGGCGGCGATAAGCAGCGGCACCAGTTGGCGTCCGATGACGCCGCTCGCTCCGGCGACGAACGTTCGCATGGCCCCAAAGTAGCGAGATAGGCGACTTACGCGCCAGTCGCCCCGGCTCTACTCTCCCGCTATGGAGGAACGGGCGCGTTACCCCGAGGTCGCCGCCAAGGCGGGCCACTACGAGAGCTTCTACATCAAGGCCTGCCAGCCCGGCGGCGGCCTCGGCATCTGGATCCGCCACACGGTCCACAAGCGGCCCGGGGCCGAGCCGACCGGCTCGATCTGGTTCACGCTCTTCGACCGCAGCGCCGACGCGCCGCGGGCGACCAAGGTGACCGTGCCGGGGAGCGAGCTGGCGGTGCCGGCTGGCTCCTGGATCCGGATCGACGACTGCGAGATCGGGCCGGGCGAGGCCGAGGGCTCGGTCGACACCGAGGCCCTCAGCGCTGCCTGGTCGCTGACCTTCGACGGCGTCCGCGACCCCTGCAAGTACCTGCCGGTCGACTGGCTCTACGAGGCGCCGCTGCCGCGGACCAAGTTCGTCGCGCCGCTGCCCGACGCCCGCTTCGAGGGCCGGCTCGAAATCGACGACACCTCGTTCGAGCTCGCCGGCTGGCCGGGGATGATCGGCCATAACTGGGGCACCGAGCACGCCGAGCGCTGGGTCTGGCTCGAGGGCACCGGCTTCGCCGACGCGCCCGGCACCTACTTCGACGCCGGCGCCGCCCGGGTCAAGCTCGGCTCCCGGGTCAGCCCCTGGATCCCCTCCGGGATGCTGGTCCTCGACGGGGTGGCGCACCGGCTCGGCGGCCTCGGCGCGATCGGCTCCTCGCGGATCGAGGAGTCGCCGGGCGCCTGCTCATTCCTCCTCCACGGCCGCGACATCGCCGTCCACGGCCGCGTCGCGGCGCCGGAGAAGGACTTCGTCGGCTGGGTCTACGCCGACCCCAAGGGCCCCGAGCACAACACCGTCAACTGCTCGGTCGCCGACCTCGAGCTGACCGTCGAACGCCCGGGCCTGCCGCCCCGCGAGCTGACCCTGCCCGGCGGCGGCGCCTATGAGCTGGGGATGCGCGAGACCGACCACGGCATCCCGATCCAGCCCTTCCCGGACGGCTAGCGTTCGTTTTTTCTACTCCGTTCGAGGTAGAAAAGACGAACGCTCAGCGGCGGGCGAGGGAGTCGATCCCGAGCTCGAGCGCCCGGCGCCAGGCGCCGACCTCGACCTGCTCGGCGGCGCGGGCGGCGGCGAAGATCAGCCGCAGGTCGAGCACGGTGGCGTCCTCGCGCACCTCGCCCTCGGCCTTGGCCGCGTCGAGCAGCCGCTGCAGGGCGGCGGTCGAGCCGGCGCGGACGCGCTTCACCTCGGGGTCGACCTGGAGGGCGGCGATCGCCTCGGCGAGGACGTCGTCGGCGATCGAGCGCTCGGAGTGGTCCCAGAGGAAGGCGGTCAGCGCCGCGCCCGGCCCGGCCGGGGCCTCGAGCGCCGCTTCGACCTCGGCGGTGACCTCGCGCAGCCGCTCGATCACCAGCGCCGCCAGCAGCTCGCGCTTGGAGGGGAACTGGCGGTAGAGGCTGCCGACCCCGATCCCGGCGGCGGCGGCGAGCGCCGGCATCGGCGCCTCGAGCCCGTCGCGGGCGAAGACCCGATGGCTGACCTCGAGCAGCCGGGCGCGTTTGGCGTCGGCGTCGAGCGCCCCCCAACCGGGGGTAGTCGGAGACCGAGTCTCGGGCGGAATGGTCATTCCGCTACTGTAACCCGCCATGGCGTCAGAGTCCGAGCGCACCAGTCCCAACGTCACGCTCGCGGTCCTCTCGCTCGGGGGCCTCTCCTACGCGGTCCTCGCCTCACTGGTGGTGCCGGCGCTGCCGACGATGATGCACGAGCTCGGCACCAACGAGACCGGGATCACCTGGCTCCTGACCGGCTACCTGCTCGCCGCCTCGGTCGGCACCGCGATCATCGGCCGGCTCGGCGACATGTACGGCAAGGAGCGGCTGCTGCTCTGGACGCTGGTGATCCTCGCCGGCGGCACGCTGATCTCGGCCCTCGCCAGCACCCTCGCGGTGCAGATCGGCGCCCGCTTCATCCAGGGCGTCGCCGGCGGCATCTTCCCGCTCGCCTTCGGGATCGTCCGCGACGAGTTCCCGCGCGAGAAGGTGGCCGGCGGGATCGGCCTGCTCTCGGCGATCCTCGGGGTGGGGGGCGGCTTCGGCATCGTCCTCTCCGGGGTGATCGTCGAGAACCTCGACTACCACTGGCTGTTCTGGATCCCGCTGATCACCACCTCGGTCGCGGCGCTGATGACCTGGAAGCTGGTGCCGGAATCGCCGGTGCGGACTCCGGGCAAGGTCAACTGGCTGGCCGCGGCGCTGATGACGATCGGCGTCTCGGCGGTGCTGGTGGCGGTCAGCGAGACCACCATCTGGGGCTGGACCGGGGCGAAGACGCTCCTGCTCGCGGCCTTCGGCTTCGCCGTGATCGCGATCTGGATCGCGGTCGAGGTCCGCAGCGCGAACCCGCTGATCGACATGACGATGATGCGGATCCGCGGCGTCTGGACCACCAACGCCGCCGCCTTCCTGCTCGGCGGCGGCCTCTATGCGGCATTCATCATCTTCCCCCAGTTCGCGCAGCTGCCGAAGTCGACCGGGTTCGGCTTCGGTGCCTCGGTGATCGTCTCCGGCCTCTACCTGCTGCCGGCGACGATCGGGATGGCGGTGCTCGGCATCTTCGCCGGGCCGATCTCGGCTCGCTTCGGCTCGCGCTGGGCGCTCCTCGCCGGCACCGCCTTCACCCTCGCCGCCTTCCTGCTGCTGTCGCTGGCCCACGAGGCGCCCTGGCAGATGCTGACCTCGGCGGCGCTGATGGGGATCGGCATGGGGCTCGCCTTCGCCGCCCTCGGCAACCTCATCGTGCAGGCGGTGCCGCCGCGGCAGACCGGCGTCGCCAGCGGCGTCAACACGGTGATGCGGACGCTCGGCGGCGCCCTCGGCGGCCAGCTCTCGGCCACCTTCATCGCCTCCAACGTCGCCGCCGACGGGCTGCCGACGGTGACCGGGTTCACCGAGTCCTTCTGGATGGCTTCCGGCTTCCTCGCGCTCTCCTTCGGCGCCGGCCTGCTGGTGCCGAAGATGCTCGGCCGCAGCGCCCCGCCCTCACCCTCGGCCGGCGAGCCGGTCGCCGTCCCCGAGCCGGCCTCGGTCTAGCCCCGTCGGCGCCGGCTACGGCTTGCCGGCGACGAGCTTTTCGAACGTCATCCAGGTCGAGTAGCCGCCGAGCGCGACCTCTAGCTGTTCGCCGCTGGCGCTGGTGACGCCGCCGGTCCCGACCAGCTTCGCTTCGATGATCCGCGGCGAATAGCCGGTCTT
>DASXOF010000053.1:0-2867 GCA_036494495.1 Solirubrobacterales bacterium
GAAGCCGGCCTCGGGGTTGACCGCGTAGAGGCGGCCGTCCTCGCCGAACTTCATCCAGGCGATGTCGTCGCCGACCGTCTCGACCTTCCAGTCGGGCAGGGTCGGGACCAGCATCGCCAGGTTGGTCTTGCCGCAGGCCGACGGGAAGGCGCCGGTGATGAACTTGACCTTGCCCTCGGGCGAGGTCAACTTGAGGATCAGCATGTGCTCGGCGAGCCAGCCCTCGTCGCGCGCCATCGCCGAGGCGATCCGCAGCGCGAAGCACTTCTTCCCCAGCAGCGCGTTGCCGCCGTAGCCGGAGCCGAACGACCAGATCTCCCGTGACTCGGGGTAGTGGACGATGTACTTGTTGTCGCCGTTGCAGGGCCAGGAGACGTCCTCGACGCCCTCGGTCAGCGGCATCCCGACCGAGTGGACACAGGGGACGAAGTCGCCCTCGTCGCCGAGCGCGTCGAGCGCGGCCTTGCCCATCCGGGTCATGATCCGCATCGAGACCGCGACGTAGGCCGAGTCGGTCAGCTGGACGCCGATTTCGGAGATCTCGGAGCCGATCGGGCCCATCGAGAACGGCACCACGTACATCGTGCGGCCGGTCATCGAGCCCTTGAAGAGGTCGCCGAGGACGTCGCGCATCTCGGCCGGGTCGCGCCAGTTGTTGGTCGGGCCGGCGTCGGCCTCCTGCTCGGAGCAGATGAAGGTGCGGTCTTCGACCCGGGCGACGTCGGCGGGGTCGGAGAGGGCGAGGTAGGAGTTCGGACGCTTGGCGTCGCTCAGCCGCTCGAAGGTGCCGGCGTCGATCAGGACCTGGGCGAGCGCGTCGTACTCCTCGGCGGAGCCGTCGCACCAATGGACGGACTCGGGCTGGGTGAGCGCTGCGATCTCACCTACCCACTGCTGCAACTTCTGGTTGGTGGTCAGCGCGGGGGTAGTGGTGGTCGAGTCGCTCATTCGCCTCTCTCTATTCGTTTGCCTTGCCGGCGTTGGCTTTGGGTTTCAGGCCGACGACGCTCAAATCGGCTTCGCTGTCGCGGATCTTCAAAGTTGCAATCGCTTCTTTGCCCGGTGAGAAGACGACCGTGCACGTGAAGGTCTTTCCAGCTTCGACCTTCACGCCTGATGGACAGTCGACTTCCTTGATCTTTTCATGAAGCGACTTTTCGAGGCTGTCCTTGAGGGTTTCCTCCGCCTTGACGTCGTCGATCACGGTGTCGCCGCACCCGCTTACAGCCAGCACGAGCGCCCCGAGAAGGGCGAGAACGACGGTGCTGCGCACGGGGGCGGTCAATAGTTCCTCGGGCCCGGCCGACTCCGGGCTCCGCCGGGGAGTATTCCAAGCGCTCCAACCGGAAGGCGGCGCGCCGACTCGACCATTCGTCGGGTAGGGTGCCCGGCCGGGATGCGCTTCTACGAGTTCGAGGCCCGGAAAATCGTCGAGCTGGCGGGGATTCCCGTCACCAGGTACGGCTTCTGCACGAGCGCCGAGGAGGCGCGCGCGGCTGCCGAGGAGATCGGCGGCCCGGTGGTGATCAAGTCGCAGGTGCTGACCGGCGGCCGGATGAAGGCCGGCGGCGTCAAGTTCGCCGACACGCCCGAGGAAGCGGCCGCCTTCGCCGAGGAGATCCTCCAGCTCGAGATCAACGGCCACATGCCGCGCGGCGTCCTCGTCGACCCCAAAGCCGAGGTCAAGCAGGAGTACTACGCGAGCGTCGTCTGGGACGGCACCGCGAAGAAGCCGCTGATGCTGTTCAGCGACATGGGCGGGATCGACATCGAGGAGGTCGCCGAGAAGCACCCCGACCACGTCGGCCGCGGCCACCTCACCAACCTCTTCCCGATCCCCGACTTCGAGGCGAAGCAGACGATCGCCGCCACCGGGGTGACCGGCTCGGCGCTGAACCGCGCGACCCCGGTCCTGGCCCGCCTCGCCCGCCTCTTCCGCGAGCACGACATGACCCTGGCCGAGATCAACCCGCTGGCCGAGCTCGAGGACGGCAGCTTCGTCGCCCTCGACGCCCACATGGAGATGGAGAACGAGGCCGTCGGGCGGCAGAAGAAGCTGCTCCGCGGCGAGCTCGGGATCGCCGAGGACGACACCCGCGAGACCTACGAGGAGAGCGAGTTCGAAGCCAACGTGGCGGCGATCGACGCCGCCGACCACCGTGGCGTGATCCAGGGCAAGGACCACGGCTTCACCGGCAACCTCGGGCTCGTGATCGGCGCCGGCGGCGGCTCCCTGACCCTCACCGACGCGGTGATCAACCAGGGCGGCGAGCCGGCCAACTACGCCGAGATCGGCGGCAACCCCTCGGTCGCCAAGGCCTGCGGCCTGGCCAAGGAGGTGCTGCAGAAGGACGGCGTCGAGAAGATCGCGGTGATGATGTCGATCGTCTCCAACACCCGCGTCGACATCGTCGCCCGCGGCGTCATCAAGGCCTGCCTCGAGCTCGGCAAGGACCCCGGCGAGACGATCGCGATCTTCCGCATCCCGGGCGCCTGGGAGGACGAGGGCTTCAAGATCCTCGAGCGCTATGGGGTCGAGTACTGCGACCGCTCGGTCTCGATGTGGGAGGCGGCGGGACGGGCCGTGGCGAAGATCCAGGGCCAGGGAGCGGCGGCCTGATGTCGATCCTCCTCAGCAGCGAGACCACCTTCATCGTCCAGGGGATCACCGGCCGCGAGGCGGTCAACCTGACCCGCGAGTGCCTCGACTACGGCTCGAAGATCGTCGGCGGCGTGACCCCGGGGCGCAAGGGCCGCGAGGTCCACGGCGTGCCGGTCTTCGACACCGTCGCCCAGGCGGTCGAGCACCACGGCGGCCCGATCGACGGCTCGGTCGTCACCGTCCCCCCCGCCTTCACCAAGGACGC
>DASXOF010000054.1:0-2891 GCA_036494495.1 Solirubrobacterales bacterium
ACCTCCCTCCGGTGGGACGCGGCGCCCACATCCAAACCCCGGCCGCAACGACACCGAGCAACACGAGGTAAGGCACCGGCTCCCAGACTCCGAAGCTCCCAAGGAGCTCCGCGCACCAGATCAGGACCGCCACTGCGATCAGCACAGTCGCCAGCCCGGCCGCCGTCCCGCGCAGCCTCGGCACCAGCCACGCCCTCAACCGCCACCCCGCTCCACCCGCGAGGCCAAGCCATAGGAGCAGCTCGGTCACCCCCAGCAGATAGCGCGCCGGCCCGAGCATCTCCCCCTGCCCCTATCGCCCGCGCCGCAGCAGCCGCATGATCTGCTCGAGCTCGGCGATCCGCAGCATCTTGGCGACCAGGAAGTACACCGCCGCGCCGATCGCGAGGCCGCCGCCGAGCGAGACGATCTGGCCGACGAGGTCGCGCCCGAGCACCTCGTCGAGCGCCTTCCAGACCAGCCAGCTCGCCCCCGCCAGCGCCGCGCTGGCGATCGAGATCCGGATCGCCGCCGAGAGCAGGCGCCCGAGCTCGAGGCCGCCGAATTCGCGCCGCAGCATCACCGCCTGGGCGACGACGGCCGCCGTGGTCCCGATCCCGGTCCCGGCGACGACCCCGCCGATCCCGAACGGCTCGTACAGCACCAGCGCTGCCAGGGCGGAGACGACGAGGTCGATCACCGCCAGCATCGTCGCCCGCCAGGGCCGCTGGATGCTGAAGAAGGTTCGGGTCTGCAGCAGGTAGAGCCCGTTGGTCGGCAGCGAGAAGGCGAACCAGAAGAGAGCCGTGCCGACCAGCGCCGTTTCCGCCGGGCCGAATTCGCCGCGCTGGTAGACGAGCCGGATCATCGGTTCGGAGAGGACGAGGATCGCCGCCGCCGCCGGCACCAGGACGAAGAGGATCTGCCGCATGCCGTTCGCCAGCGTCGCCCGCAGGTTGTCGAGCTCGCCGGCGTTGGCGAAACGCGCCAGAGCCGGGAAGAGGACGGTCGCGACCGCGACGGAGAAGATCCCCTGCGGCAGCTGGTAGAGGCGGAACGCCTTGTCGATCGCCGCCGGCGCTTCTTCGCTGATCAGGGCGCCGAAGAAGCTGTTGATCAGCGCGTTGAAGTTGATCAGGCCGAGGCTGATCGTCACCGGCAGCATCAGCAGCAGCACCCGCCGCACGCCCGGGTGGCGCCAGTCGAGGCTGAAGGTGAAGTGGAACGGCGTGTGGCGCAGGTCCCAGGTCGGGATCAGGAGCTGGACGAAGGTGCCGACGAGAATGCCGATCGCGTACGCGTAGATCCTGTCCTGGCCGTGGAACAGGGGCTCGATCGCGACGAGGACGACGATGATCGTCAGATTCCAGAAGAGCGGCGAGATCGCGAAGGCGCCGAAGCGGTCGTAGCTGTTGAGGATGCCGACGACGACGCCGCTGAGCCCGAGCAGGATCAGGATCGGGAAGAGGATCTGCGAGAGGGTCACCGTCAGGTCGATGACGCTCTGCTGGCTGAAGTCGGGGATGAAGAGGGGCATGATCACCGGCGCCAGCAGGACGAAGAGGGCGGTGATCGCGCCCAGCACCATCGTCGCCAGCAGCATCAGGGTCGAGGCCAGCCGGAAGGCCTCGCGGTAGCGCTTCTCGCCGAGCAGTTCGGTGAAGATCGGGACGAAGGCGGGCTGCAGGGCGGCATCGGCGAACAGGGCGCGGACCAGGTTCGGGACCTGGAAGGCGATCGTGAAGGCCGACATCGGCCCCTTGACGCCGTAGAAGCTGGCGGCGACGACTTCGCGCCCGAGGCCGGCGATGCGCGAGGCGCCGGTCGCGATCGAGAAGAAGGCGGTCGAGCGGGCGATCCGGCCGGCCTGCGAGCGGCGCGGCGCCGCCTCGACGAACGGTTCCTCGCCCGGCTCGAAGGCCTCGGCCTGGCGCACGCCGACGTCCGCCCAGGGATCCATCTCGGCGTTGATCGGCCGGTCGCCGAACTCAGAGGGCGCTGGCGCCTGGTGGCTTCGCATCAGGGTTGGATTCGAGGGCGCAGCGGGAAGTCCTCAGTCGGGAAGGGAGCGCCCCAGGAGCTCCACAGTCGCTATAGTCGGCGACCGCCCGAAGCCGGCACCGAGCCTGCGAGGGCAATCGACATGGCCAACATAGCCTCACAGAAGAAGCGGATCCTACGCAGCGAGCGCGAGCGCGCCGAGAACCGGCTGCTCACGAGCACGGTGAAGACGCACTTCCGCCGCCTCGAGAGCGCGGTCGAGGGCGGCGAGGCCGAGGCGATCGCCAGCGAGCATCGGACCCTGATCTCGAAGATCGACAAGGCCGTGCAGAAAGGCGCCCTGCACAAGAACACGGGCGCCCGCAAGAAGTCCAAAGCTGCTCGTATCGCGGCGCGCTCCTAGAGCGCTGCAAACCGGCGCATCGCGGCGTCGTCGCTCGGTCATGTGCAGGAGCACACTCCCTCGCTCCTCCTTGCGCTGCTTGGTTTTCGCGCTCTAGGAGCGCGCCATGGAGCGGATTGCAAGGGTGAACGCCAGCGGGTCGCCGTAGTCCGCTCCGCCCCGGCACCACAGCTCCAGCTCGGCCAGCGACTCGGTGGCGCGGCGCAGGTCCTGCAGATCGGCGTCGCGGACGCGCGAGAGCAGCTGCTTGGCGGCGTAGGGGTGCATCTTCAGCGACGATTCGATCTGCTTGGGTGGCACCCCCTCCTCGAGCTGGGCGGCGGCCGCGCAGGCGTTGCGCAGGCGCGAGGCGAGGCCGTAGACGAGGCCGGTGACGTTCTCTCCCTGGGCGATCAGCTGCTCGGCGAGCCGCTGGGCGCCCGCCTCGTCGCCTTCCAGCAGAGCGTCCGAGAGCGACCAGACGGCGGCCTCGGAGGTGTCGGCGATCATCTCTTCCAGGTCCGTGGCG
>DASXOF010000055.1:0-30913 GCA_036494495.1 Solirubrobacterales bacterium
CGGACGGATCGCCTACGTGCCCGAACGGGCCCTGCGCCGCGCCGAACCGGCCGCGCCTGAGAAGCTCGCCGTGATCGTCGCCCCCGGGGCGAGCACGAAGACGGTGACCGCGGAGTTGGAACGGCTCGGGGCCGACGTGACCACTTCGACCGGGGTGGCAGGCGGCGGCAAGACGCTGGTCGATGCGCTGCGGGGGCTGCTGCTGACGATCGCCGCGGTCGACGGCCTCGTCTGCTTTTACATGCTGACCCAGGCGCTAGCGCTGACCGCGGGCGAGCGCCGCTCGGCGATCGCCGTGCTGCGCGCCTGTGGGGCAGGGGCGCGCTCGATCCGCGTCCTGCTGGCCGGCGCGGCGCTGGCCGTGTTGGTGCCGGCCGCTGTGGTCGCAATCCTGCTTGAGCGGCTCGTGCTCGGGCCTGCGGTGTCGCGGCTCGCGGAGGGGTACGCCTCGCTCTCGCTCGCCGCCGACGCGGCCGAGATCGCGATCCTGCTCGTCGGCCTCGCCGCGATCGGAACGCTTGCCGTCTGGTGGGTCGTCCGCCGCGTGACCGCGAGGCCGATCGCCGGGGGGCTCGGATGAGTCGCGACCTCAGTCGCCGCGAGCTGCTGGCGAGCGGTGCCGCCGGCGCGCTCGCCCTGGCGCTGGCGGGCTGCGGCGGCGGTCTCGGGACCGCGAAGGGCGGTTCGACCCTGAAGAGCACCTGGAACGCGGCGAGCGGCGAGCTCGAGGTCGGTCCCGGAGCGAACCTCATCGCTCGTACTGAGCTCGCGCCGGCGGCGCCGTTTGGCGAGCGGCTGGCGACGCTCGGGCACCTCACCGACGCCCACGTGATGGACGCCGAGTCGCCGGCCCGGGTCCCCTTCCTCTCGCAGCTCGGGCCGCCGTTCAACTCGACTTTCAGGCCCCAGGAGGCGCTCACCGCGCAAGTGGTGGACGGCGCCGTACGCGCGCTCGACGCGCTGCATCCCGACGCGGTGATCCAGGGCGGCGACCTGATCGACAACGCCCAGGAAAACGAGTTGACCCGTGGCCTGGCGCTGCTGGCGGGTGGGTGGGTGGACCCCGGCAGCGGCGGACGCGGCTACCGCGGCGTCCAGGAGGCGAGCGACGCCGATCCCTTCTACTACCGCCCAGACATCGACGCTCCGCGCCACCCCGGCCTGCTTGGCGTCGCGACCCGGCGCTTCCACGCCGCCGGGCTGAAGGCGCCGTGGTACCCGGTGCTAGGTGACCACGACGTGTTGGTCCAGGGCATTCTGGCGTCGACCTCGCTGACCGACCGAATCGCCCGCGGCGGGGAGGCGGTGTGGCGGCTGCCGAGCGGGCTGAAGGCGCCGCCGGGGGTGAGCGGCCTGGCTGCCGCGGCGCCCGACGGGCTGCCCGACCCGGGGCTGTTCGAACCGCTGATCCGCCAACTGCTGACCGCGCCGAGCGTCGAGGTGCCGGCCGACCCGCGCCGCCGCGAGCTGAGCGCCGCCACCGTTGTCGCGCAACTGCGCCGCGCCGCCTCGCTCCCTCGCGGCGGCGGCCTGCTCGACTACCGATTCGACGTCGGGACGCGGCTGCGGGTGATCGTCCTCGACCTGGTCCGGCGCGGCGGTGGCTCCGAGGGCGTCGTGCATCCTGGCCAATCGACCTGGCTGGCGCGGCAGCTGGCCCGCGCCGGGGATCGCTGGGTGCTGATCGTGACTCACCAGCCGCTGACCAACTCGGTCGGCGGGTCGGGCGTGTTGGCGCTGCTCGACCGCCACCCGCGCGTCGTCGCAGTTCTCTCCGGTCACACCCACGAGAACCGGATCGAACCGCGCGGCGGGCGCGGCGGCGGCTACTGGCTGATCTCGACCGCCTCGTTGATCGACTTCCCGCAGCAGGTCCGCGCCCTGCGCCTCTACGAGACCTCCGGCGGAGGCGCGGCGCTGCAGACCTGGATGCTCGACCACGTCCCGACCGAGCTCGGGGACATCTCGCGCGAACTCTCCTGGCTCGACGCCCAGGGCGGGCGACCGCAGGGTTTCGCGGGCGGACCACACGACCGCAACGTGACTCTCTTCAAGGCCGCGCCCGGCTGAGCAGCGGTGCTCAGCTGGCAGAGGTGCGAGACTGGCCGGCGAGCCGCCGGCGCCCTGGGTCTCGGAGGCCGCCGACAACACGAGCAGCGCCGCGGTATCGGTGATCACCGTCGCCCGACCCGGCGGCGAGGCCAGATGTCCGAGGTTGGTTTCGGTCGAATTTCGACCCGGCGCCCCGGCAGCCGGACTATCCCCACCACTGTGGCCTGTTGCTCGATCTCGAGGCTTCGATGCCCTGGGCGATTCGGCCGAATACGCGCCGGAGTCGACGACGGTCACGATCGGCGACGACGAAACCATTGCCGTCGATACTCAGGATTCGAAGGAGAGGTTCTGATCAGGCACGCGGGTTCCCTGGCTGTAGTCGGCAAGCCCGGGCGAAACTGCGCGACCGAACCAATCGAAATCGTGCGGCCGACGTGCCTGATCACGATCGGACCGCAGGAAGGGGTCCGGGAACTGATTCTCATCGACGAAGGGAAAACGAAATCCCGGTCGATCCGGATCCGCTTCAATCTGACCGGGCTCACCTGCACCCAGCCAGCCAGCTGCGGCGGCACGCCCGGCACCTTCTCGGACGGCAGCCTCTCCGGGGAATCGCGACTTACCGGAAAAACCGCCAAAGAAGTCGAAGAGGGCATCTGGGTGGATTAGGGGCTGTGGGCGCGTCGGTTTAATTGTCGGGGACGATCAGTTCGGGCTGGTCGGCGTCGCTGGGCACCTGCACCTGGACCTTCTGCTCGGCGGCTTCGTGGCCGGGATGATCACCCGCGCGGCCCTGCGCGGCCACGAGGTCGAGGTCTTCGACTCCAAGCTCTCGGCGGTCGGCTTCGGCTTCTTCGTCCCGTTCTTCTTCGTCTACAGTGGCATGGCCTTCGACCTCGGCGCGCTCGGCTCGGCGCCCGCGATCGCCAAGCTGGCGATGTTCTTCGCCCTCTTCCTGGTGGTCCGCGGCGCCCCCGCGGTCCTCCTCTACCGCGACGTCCTCTCCTCCACTCAGCGCGCCGCCCTCGCCTTCTACTCGGCGACCGAGCTGCCGCTCGTCGTCGCGATCACGACGCTCGCGGTCGAAGCGGGCCATATGGAGCCCTCGACCGCGGCAGGTCTGGTCGGCGCCGCGATGCTCTCGACGCTCTGCTTCCCCTTCGTCGGTGCCGCGCTGGTCGACCGGGCGGCCCGCCCGGCGGTCGCCTAGGACCGGGTTCGCGGCGCGGGCCGGTCGGGCTTGCGTTCGACGGGCGGTCGACCTCTCGCCGCGTATGCACGGAGCAGGTCGCGGTGTTCGATCCAGCCGACCAACAGTCCGTCGGCGTCGACGATCGGCAATGCCTCGCGGTCGGCCTCGAGGAGCGGCTCGATCGCGGCGCCGAGATCGTCTTCGGGATGCAGGGCCTCGATGTCTTCGGCGAGCGAAATCCCGCTGCCTTCCTCGCCACGCCGCAGCGCTTGCTCGATCGCCCTCGCGTCGACCACCCCGATGACCCGGTCGTCGACATCGACCACCGGTAGCGCAACTCGTCCCTCCTCGGTGAGACGAGCGGCGACGTCGGACATCCGTGCCTCGGCCGCAAGCGGGATCGGCGGCGGCTGCATGGCCGCGGCGATCGGGATGCCGGACAAGGCGACGACCGGCGCCGGGCGCTCGATGTCGATGCCGCGGCGGCGCAGCTTCAGGGTGTAGATCGAGTCCTCGCTGAGCAGGCGACCGAGCGCCGTGGCGACGACGACCGCCAGCATCAGCGGCAGGATGATCGAGTAGTCGCCGGTCAGCTCGAAGACGATGAGCACGGCGGTGATCGGGGCGCGGCCGGCGGCCGCGAAGACCGCGGCCATGCCGACCAGGCCGTAGGCGCCCGCGCCGGCGGTGGCGGCGGGGAGAAGGGCGTGAGCACCGGCGCCGAAGGCACTGCCGAGCATCGCTCCCATGAAGAGGGCTGGAGCGAAGACGCCGCCCGAGCCGCCGATCGCCATCGTCAGGCTGGTCGCCGCGATCTTCCCGACGAGGTACAAGAGCAGGAGTCCGACCACGTACTCGCCGTGGATCGCATTTTCGAGGACCGGATATCCCACGCCGTACATCTCCGGCAGAACCAGCAGCAGGGCACCGAGGAGGATTCCGCCGGCGGCTGGGCGCAGCCAGGCAGGGCCGCGCCAGATCTGGTCGGCCAGATCCTCCGACCCGTAGAGGACCTTGATGAAGGCGACCCCGACAAAGGCGGCGAGGACTCCGAGCAGGGCGTAGAGCGGGTACTCGAGGCCGGAGACAACGTGGAAGGCGGGCAGAGCCAGAAACGCTTCCGAGCCAAAGGCGATCCGCCCGACCGCCGTGGCGAGGACCGAGGCCAGCACGACGAGGCCGAAGGAGCGCGTCTCGAAGTTCCGCAGGATCAGCTCGAGGGCGAAGAAGACGCCGGCGATCGGCGCGTTGAAGGTGGCGGCGATCCCGCCGGCGGCGCCACAGGCGACCAGCAGCCGGGTGTTCTCGCTCGCCTGGTGGGTCAGTTGGCCGAGGCCGGAGCCGATCGCCGACCCGATCTGGACGATCGGGCCCTCACGGCCAACGGAGCCGCCGGAGCCGATCGTGATCGCTGAGGCGAGCGACTTGACGATCGGCACCCGGCCGCGGATTCGGCCCTCGTCCTGGTGGACGGCGAGCATCACCTCCGGGACGCCGTGGCCACGGGCCTCCGGGGCGAAGCGGTAGACCAGCGGCCCGTAGAGGAAGCCCCCGACGATCGGGACGACGAGGATCACGAATGGTCCGAGGAAGGCGAGATGAGGGTTGGTGAAGTGCCCGAGCGCGCTCGGATCGGTGTGCCCGGTGAAGAGCCAGGTGAAGCCGTCGATCAGGTAGCGGAAGCCGATTGCGCCGATCCCGGCACCGGCGCCGACCAACAGCGAAAGCGCGACCAGCAGCCCTTCCTCGCCGCCCAGTCTGGTCCGCAGGGAGTCCACCGATCGAATCTAGGAGACGACGGTCGCCGAGCCGGCACCCGAAGGCCCAAGAGAGAGCAGTTGGTCAGATCTCTGACCAAGATCGCGTGGATACGATCAGGAATCGCCCCGGAATCCGACATCGTCGAGATCCTCTCCCGCGAACCAGAACTCGCCCTGGGCCTCTCCGATCCAGAGCTGGGAGAGGCACGGCGAGCATGCAGGGCTCGCACCGTGACGATCGCCAAGGGCGATTGGGATATGGGCGAGCTTTACCGACGACCCGACGGCTACGGCCTGTTCCTGCTCTCCGGCTTCGTCGTCAGGCGAGTCGGACGAGCGGGGCGCTTCGGCGCCGAGCTGCTCGGGCCCGGAGATCTGCTGCGACCCTGGCAGACCGTCGGAGCCTTCGCCACCAGGCCCTTCGAGCCGGTCTGGTCGGTGGCGACTCCCGCCGAGGTCGCACTGCTCGACGCCGCCTTCGCCTGCCGCGCCTCGCCTTACCCGACCGTGGCGGTCCAGCTCGTCGATCGGGCGACGCTGCGCTCGCGCCATCTGGTGCTGGCGCTGGCGATCATCCAGCAACCTCGCGTCGACCGCCGTCTGCACTGGCTCTTCTGGCACTTCGCCGACCGCTGGGGCCGGACCGGGCCCGAGGGCGTCGCGCTGGAGCTGCCGCTGACCCACTCGCTGCTCGCTGAGCTGGTGGCCGCGCGCCGGCCGTCGGTGACCACGGCGCTCTCGAGCCTGGCGGCGGAAGGCAAGATCGAGCGCGACGGCGGATCCTGGCTGCTGCGAGGTGGGGCGCCCGCCGACTACGCGGGCCTCCTCGCCGGCTGAACAAGCCCGTCCGGTCAGGGATCCCGCCGCCGGACCCGCTCGCCGACCCAGGCGGCGCCGATCGTGTCGGTGAGGCCGTGGGCGGCGATCGAGCTGACGATCGCGATCGAGGCGACATCGAATATCAGCCCGCCGTCGGCGACCATCGACTTGAGGACGAGGAGGGCGAACAGCATCGAGGCGACTCCCTTCGGCCCGAACCAGGCCATGAAGAGCTGCTCGGCGCGTGGGATGCCGCTGCGCAGGAATGAGATGAGAACTGCTGCCGGCCTTGCGAGCAGGAGGGCAAAGAGGACGAAGGCGACGAGCGCCGGGACGCTGTCGTGAAAGCCGGTGGTGACGATCAGCGCACCGAAGACGAAGAAGGTCAGGACCTGCAGGATCGCGCTCGAGTTCTCGGCGAAGTCGACGAATCCCTCGGGGACCTCGCGCTGCACGGCGGCCATCGCGATCCCGCAGACGAAGGCGGCGATCAGGCCGTTTCCCCAGGTGATTTCGGCGAGGCCGAAGGCGACGAGGGCGAAGCCGATCGCGTAGATCCCCTCGTAGCGTCGGGTCAGGCCACCCGCCGGCAGCAGAGGATGGAGGCGGCCGCCGAGGGCTCCAAGAGCAGCCCCGATCACTCCACCAACGGCCGCCTGTCCGACCAGCTTTGCCGCTTCGAGGCCGGGGCTCCCGCCAGGCGTGGCGAGGACCAGGAAAAAGAGGACGAAAGGGAGCGCCAGGCCGTCGTTGAGGCCGGACTCGAGGTTCAGCGTGTGGCGGACAGAGGCGGGAACGAGGCGCGAGGTGACCACCGCCGAGGTGACGACGGGATCGGTGGGGGAGAGGACGGCGCCGAGCAGGAAGGCCTCGGGCCAGCTGAGGTCTGGGAACAGCGCTTTCGCCGCCAGCGCCAGCAGAACGAGGGTGATCGGCATCGCTATCGCCAGCGACCGCGTCACCGGGCTCCAGTGCTCGCGCAGCAGTTCGCGCTCGACGAACATCCCGTCCGAGAAGAGGGTGAGCACCAGGGCGAGCTCGATCAGCTCGACGACCGCCTCGTTGCCGGGGTCGACGTGGACGACGCCGACCGCGGCGAGAAAGATCCCCAGCGCGACCGACAACACAGACGCCGAGAGGACGGTGCCGCGCATCACCCCCGAAAGCGCGGCGACGAGCGTCAGCAGCGCGCCGAAGATCAGGAGTGCGGCGGCAAAGCTCAGGTCCACCGCCGGAACCTAGCGGCCGCAAGAGACCGTAACGCCGGGCCTCCTCGCGGGGACTGCGAACTGCATGTCCATCCACGAATCGAGGAGCAAAGCAATGAGGTCGATCACCCCGCGCCGTTCTGGCGCTCGCTGCGATCGTGGCCCTGTCCGCGGTCACCGCCTCGGCCGCCGCGGCATCCGGCGGCCATGGCGCCGGTCGCACCATTTGCCACAGCCCGTCGCTCAGCCGGTCGGGGCGACCGGCAGTTCCCGGTGCAGGACCTGCGCCAGAGCCGCCAGAGCGTCGGCGGTGGTCCAGTCGGGCTGTGGTGGGTGCTTCTGGTGAGCGCGGCCGAGGGGGCTGAGGAACTTTTGGAGCTTGGGGTTCAGGTGCCCCTTGAAATCCGGGGCTGCGTCCTGCACCACCCGCTCACGGCCAGACGGGTCGATGACGAAGTAGTTGTCGGAATGGTCGACGTCGTAGGTCAGCGGCTTGCCCGTCCACCAGTCGATCGAGGGGGGCTTTCCCTCGGGGATCTTTTCGTAGCTGAAGCCGAAGAACTTCGAGAGGGCGGCGAGGTGGGCCGGGCTCTCGGTCACCAGTTCCCAGCCCGCGTGGGTCAGCTTCCTGTAGGCCGCGAGGCGGGCTGGGGTGTCGCGGTGCGGGTCGACCGTCAGCTCGACGATCTTCACCTTCGAGGCGGCGTGGTCGACGCGCAGGGCTCTTTCGGTCTGGAGCAGGATCCCGGTGGTGAACGGGCAGATGTCGGCGCAGAGGGTGAGGAACGGGACCAGCATCACGGTCTTCCCCGACCAGGAGGCGAGGTCGACCCGTTCGCCGCGCTGGTTGGTGAGCGGTATCCGCTCGAGCGCGGCGGGCACCTTCTGATCGATCAGCGTTCCGTAGGCGGGGGCGGATGCCGAGTTTGCCAGCGAGCTTTCGTTGGAGGACGAGCCGCCGCAGCCGGCTACGACAAGGCAGACCACGCCAAGCAGCAGGGCGCCGAGGAGCGACCTCAACCCGCGCTCTCGATTCCCCCGCCGCGAGCGAGGAGGCGGTGGCGCAGCTCCGCCGCGCGGCCGGCGGCGACGGCGCGGTCGGCGCGGCGCTCATCGAGGTCGATCCCGTGTTCCCAGGCGAGATCCAGCAGCTCCTGGCGTTCGCTGTCCTGTCTGGCCCACCGCAGCACCAGCCAGGCGAGGATGCTGAACATCAGCACAGCGCTCTGGACCATCAGGACGACCCCGGCGAGGCTCTGATCGGTGATCGGGCTGAGTCCGTGGGCACGATCGCTGGCCGCGTAGAAGCCGTAGAAGACGGTGCCCGACCACATCAGGACGTTCGCCAGCACCATGCTCGAGAAGTGGACCCCACCCGCGTAGATCGCGCGCGCCCCGTTGCCGAACCACTCCGGCTTCGGAAAGGGGCCGAGCAGGGCCAGCCACATCAGCACCCCGGCAGCGACGAAGCAGGCGTGCTCGCAGAGGTGGATCACCTCGTTTTCCGCGGCGAGCTGGTAGGCGGGCGGCGCGTGCCACCCGTACATCACCAGGGCCCAGATCCCGAACGCGACGACCGGATAGGTGAGCCCGCGCAGGCGCCGCAAGCCCGGCTTCGTGAGGACCGGCCCGAGAACCGGGCCGGTGAGGCCGAGGGCGAGGGCCAGTGACACCTCCTCCAGCAGGATCGTGTGCTGGATCATGTGCCCGTAGACGAAGTCGTCGGCCAGCTCGTCCATCGGCCCGACCGTCGAGAGCACGATCGCCGCGAGCCCGACCGTGAAGGACGCCTGGCGCCAGAGCGTCGGCTGACGACCCCGCTCGCGCAGTTGGCCGACGCGGTAGAAGTAGGCCACCCCGATCAGCAGCGGCAGAGTGATCGAGGTGATCGTGCTCCATTCGAGCGTGAGGTCCAAGCCCATGCGAGGCCTGTGGTTCTAATGGACGAAGCTAAAGAGCCGCTTTAGCGGCTCGGCGACGGCTGAGATCCCTGTCTGCAGCTCGACTGCGATGTCGACGTCGCTGTCGCGGACGACGTTGGTGAAGTTCGGATAGGAGCCCTTTGGATACACCCGAAAGTCGTAGCGCTCGAGGCCCGGGGCGCTGCGCAGAGCACGGTCAATCGCGCGACAGGTCCGCTCGTATCGCTCCTGCTCGCTGTCAGACGCTCTCCCGGTCCAGTCGGAGAAGGTCTACTCCCAGTTGCGTGCCGCGGTCGCGGTGCTCATCTGGCCTCCGGGAGGACCCAGGTCCACGGCTTCGTTTTGTGCTCGAGTGGCGGCACGAAGTAGTAGCCGCCGCCGAGGACCTGCTCGCCGAGCTTTTCGAACAGCAGAGCGTCAACGCCCTTGCCCGGTTCGGGGAAGTCCGGGTTCCGCATCCAGCCACGGAAGACGAACTCGAACTGGGTCGAGATCGTGCGGGCGAAGGCGATGAATACCAGGCCCCGGCGCAGGGCGCCGTCGGCCGGCGAGATCAGCGGGTAGCCGCGGCGGAAGATCCTGCGCTTGGCATCGGCTTCGCCCCCGCGCGGGTTGGCCTTGCGGATGTGAGCGGTGACTGCGACTTTCGTGTTGCCCTGTTCAGCGGCGAAGGCCGGTTCCTTCTCGAGGTCGGCGTCGCTGTCTTCGAGGTCGAGGCTGGCGCCCGAGACCTTGAAGCGGCCGACCGCGGCCTCCTGGGCGTTCTGGGAGAAGTCGTCCCAGGCGGTCGAGTCGAAGGTGCTGATGCGAACGGTCATGTAGGTGCCGCCCTCGACCCAGTCAGGCTCCCGGGCCGGTTTGTCGGGGAGGTCGGGCGGGAAGCGCGGGCCCTGCCCCGGCTGGCCACCACCCCCGTAGGGGCTCACCTGTTCGGGTGGCGGTTCGACCGGGGGCTTGTCGGGATATTCGCCAACCTTCGCGGGGTCGACGAATACCAGCTCGGCGTCGGCATCGGAGTCACGCGGATTGAGGTTCGAGGTGCCGTCGAGGAAGCCGATCAGCGCCCGTCCCTCGCGACGCGACGTCCGGCCGGGGCGGCTGTTGTATCGCTGCGAGCCAATCGTCGTCGCGACCAAGGCGAATTCGTGGCCCAGCTCCTCCTCGATGCGGCGGACGACGTGCTCGCAGATGAAGAGGTTGTCAGCGCAGATCTGCAGGACGATGTCGCCGGAGTCGGGATTGTTGGGGGTGTCACCGAGCCTGTCCCAGGGGATCGGGCGCAGGTCCTGTGGGCGATCTTCGGCCGCCACACCAAGGCGGTCGAAACCGGTGGAGGAGATACCGAACGTGATCGTCAGGTGCGCGCGGTCATAGCCGTCAACGAAGCCGAGCTCGCCCGTCTCGGCAGAGGGCTCTTCCTTTCCCTCCGGCGGATTCGGCGGGTCGAGGTCCGAGCGCAGCTCGCGTTCGACCAGGTTCGAGAGTGCGGCGAGGGAAGCACGGGCGCCCGGAGCGTCTTCGTGAACGAAGCGAAACGTCGCGAGCAGCAGGTGCTCGGGCGGGCGGTTGGTGATACCGGTCTGTGGAAAGTTCGTCATGGCTGCTCCCGAAATCCCCTGTCCTCTAGATTGCTAAGACGAATGTTGGTTCGTGATCGCGAACTGTAGCTGATCGCCGCTGGTCGTGTCAAAATCCCGTACCAGAGTTCGTGATGGCGAAACTGGAACAGCTCTCCCTCTTCGAGGAAGCCCGGAAGGCCGAACCAGCGCTGAGCGACGAGGAGGTCATTCGAGTGCTCTGCGAGGATCTGCTCGAAGAAGGCGAAGTCGCTGGGCCGCCAACCCCGCTCGAGATGCTCGCCTCGCTGCGGGGGATCAACGACATAGAGGCCGTCGACCAGCCATTCGCTGGAGTGCTGGCATCGCACGAGGGCGGGCTCGCAGTGCGGGTTCGTCGAGCCGATGCGCGCCCGCGCCAGCGCTTCACGATCGGCCACGAGACCGGCCATACTCTGCTGCCGGGGTTCCGCCAGGCTCGCCAGTACCGCTGTAACGGCGAGCAGACTTGGCTTGAGCAGATGTGCGATGTCGCCGGCGCCGAGCTGCTATTACCGCGGCGCTTCTTCGTCCCGCTGATGGCGGCAGGCGACTTCAACCTCGACACCGTCGAGGAACTGGCCCGCGTGTTCGAGGCCAGCGTCGAAGCAAGTGCTCATAGGACGGTGGCTCTCCACTCAGAGCCAGCAATGCTGCTCGTACTCAGTGAGCGACACAAGCCATCCGAGGCGGGCCGCGAGGACGAACTGCCGGCCCGGCTGCGGCTCGACTACAGCATCCGGCAAGGGGAGTGGCCGTTCGTGCTCCAGCACAAATCGGCTAGCGACACGGGCTTGGGGCGAGCGCTGCAGGGAGAGATCTTGGACGAGCAGGGGAGCATCGACGAGCTTTGCACCGATGCGATTGGGGCGGTGAGGATCAGTGCTAAGCGATATGGGAGGAACGGAAGGGTGCTTGCGCTGGTGCGTCGCGCAAAATGAGCAGCATTAGAAGGGGCGGTTAGGCATGGCGAACAAGGGGAGCATTGGCGCTCGAATCAAGCGGTATCGAGAGGAAAGGGGGATGAGCGCCACTGAGCTCGCCGCGGCGGCAAAGATCTCCAAGAGCTACCTCTCAGAGCTCGAAAACCCCAAGGACGGAACCAAGCAGCCTTCGGCCGACAAGCTCTATGCGATCGCTAAGGCGCTCGGCGTCGCGATGTCGGATCTGCTGGGAAAGCCGATCATCACGGCTCCGCGAACGAACCCCCCGGCGTCGCTGCGGAAATTCGTCGAGCGGCATCCCGAGGTTCCGCAAGGCGACATCGAAATGTTGAGCCAGATCCAATTTCGCGGCGAGTCGCCGAAGAGCCTTGAGCGCTGGGAGTTCATTTATCAAGCGATTCGCAATAGCGAGGCGATGGACGGATAACGGTCTCCTCCCTCTACCATCGAAACCGATGACGACTCGCGAAAAGCTGCATCGCATCGTTGACGAGCTCCCTGAGGAGAAGCTGGAGGCTGCCCTTAAGGCGATCGAGGGACGTGCCGACGACCCGATGATTCGGCGGCTGGACGACGCGGCTCCCGAGGACGAGGAGATCTCGGCCGAGGAGGAGGCTGCGGTGCAGGAAGCTCGTGACGAGGTGGCGGCTGGCGCTCCTCTCGTCTCGCGGGACGAGATCAAGCGCGAGTTCGGCATCGAGTGAGCGACGCTTCCTGGCGAGTTCTCTACACGTCCCGGGCGCGACGTGACCTTCGCCGCCTGGATCGGCAGGTCGCGAAGCGCGTGATCCTCGCGATCGACGGGCTCGCCGGGAACGACCCGCGCAGCGACCTTCGGAAGCTGAGCGGCTCGGACGAGTATCGGCTCCGAGTCGGCGAGTGGCGGGTCCGGCTTGACCGCGACGCAACCAGCCGCGAGATCACGGTTCTACGTGTGCTGCCGCGCGGCCGCGCCTACGATCGCTGAACTCTCCGTTGAGGCAAGAAATGGGGCAAGGTGCCCCACGGATTCCAGCCGATCTCAGCCGAACTCGATCCGCCGAAAACCGCTCTGATTCGTGCTCGACGTAGCCCGGCGGAACTACCGAATCGTGCTCCAAAACCGGCGATTCCAGGTTCGAGTCCTGGCTGCACCGTTCGCACGATTCCGCTTATCAAGCGGGATCGCTGCATTTTGGGGTGTGACGACGAGCATCGAGAAGGGGCGTGGGGCAAGGTGTGACCGGGGGCGGGCGGCGCTGGTCGTCTCCAGGCACGCGGTGCGCGCTTTCCTCGAAGCCGGGATCGCCGCGAACCTCGGGCACTCCGCCGGTTGATCCCGATAGGGGACCTAGGTCCATTGTGAGGCGACGGCGCCGTGGAAGCCTGCCGCGGCGCATGTCGAAATCTCTTCGCGGCGATGCCTGATCTGCGACCGGATGCAGCGGCGCAGCCCGGCCTGGCTTACGATGGCTGCCGGCCAGCCAGTTGTTGGGGTCGACCGATGGAGGAACAGACCTGACCAGGAAGGTTGACACCGACGATCCGCTGCAGGGCGAGGAGGGCAACTCCACCGAGGCGCTGGACAGGTCCAGCCGGAACCTGAAGAAGGCGACGATTCCTCGACGCCTGCGGCTTGGGCTGGTGGCGCTTTTGACGATTCTCGCCGCCGCCGTCGCCGCGACTCCCGCTGGGGCGATCTGGTGGGCACCGTCCCCACCCACCTGTATCACGAGCGCCCGCTGGATCAATGTGGGGACCAGTAGCAATCCCAAGTACTACTTGTATGCGTACGCGTACAAGTACACGACGACGACTTCTTCGAGCCGCGGCATCGCCTACACGACTCACTACGTGTACAACGTCCAGAACGTCTTCTACCCGTACGGGTAGGTAACGGTCGGTCGCGCTGACAAGATCTGCGGGCAGGTGGTCCGCTGATCGTCAGCTGCTTGCGCTGACCCGGCCGCCGAACCCGGGGCCGAGGGCGGGTCCGATCCAGGCGCCCGCCGCGGCTCCGTCGATCTGTTTCAGGTGAGGGGAAATGGGCCGGAGTCCGTGGCTCGAGATTGCGCCTTCTGCCCCTGGAGACTCCGACCGGCGACCGCTCCTGCAGACGAGTCCCTCGAATCATCCACGCGGATGGGTCGCGACGATCCTAAACGAGATCGCCGCTCCCGTTTGCCTCCTTTTGCGAAGGGCATGCGATGCAAATCGGACCGAAGGAGGAATGAGATGGCCGGAAGGCTCGACAAGGCGAAAGGCCGTGCGAAGAAGGCGGTCGGCGACCTCACCGACAACTAGAGCCTCAAGGGCCGGGGCAGGACCGACGAGGCCAAGGACAAGACGAAGGCCGGGATCGAGCGCAGCTCCTGAGTCACACCCGGTGGCAGCGGGCGTCGGCGATCGAGTAGATCGCGAAGCCGGCGAGCCCGGCTGCGACGGCGACCAGGAGCGCGGGGCCATAGGAGGCGGCGGCGAGCTCGTGCAGGGCGCCGTCGAGGCCGACCGCCTTCCGCGGGTCGTACTCGATCGCCGCTTTGATCAGGCCGTAGCCGACCAGGGCGAAGACGACCGCTCGCGCCACGCAGCCGAAGACCCCGAGGGCCGCGTACCCCTGGCGGACCCGGGGCGACATCTCGCTCGTCTTCGCTTCCTCGGTGAACTTCCTTGCCAGGCCTTTGTGGGCCTGGAAGAGGGCGACGCCGATCAGGACCGCGCCGGCGATCGCGACGAGGACCGGACCGGCGGGTCAGCCGAGGACCCCGCTCGTCGCCTCCTTGGTCGCCCCGGAGCTGGCGCCGGAGCCGGCGAGGGTCTCGACCGCGGTGACGCAGAGGACCCCGTAGGCGACCCCGCTCGCCAGCGCCGACGAGCGGTCCGAGCCGCTGTCGACCTGCTCGGTGCCGTGGCCGATCGCCGCGCGAACGAGCATCCAGAGCGCGTAGCCGGCCAGGCCGCCGGCGACCAGCAGGAGCAGGCGATCAGGCAGACCAGCCCGCGGGCGACGAAGCCCGCCCGCGCCAGCCAGCCGAGCGTCTGCGCGCCGGGAAGGTTCCCGTCAGCCCCTGATCTTTGCGAAGAGGTCAACCAGGCGGCCCTGCTCGGCGTTGGTCAGGTTGGATCGCCTGCCTTTCGACTTGGCGACGATGTCGAGGACCTCCCTGCGCTCGCGCGGGCTCAACCGGTTCCAGTACTGCCGCCCCTCGGTGCTGAGCCAGGCCACCGCGGCGACCACTTTCGCCCAGGGAACCTTTCGCGCGCCGCGAATCGTTGCAGCCACCCACTTGACCATCACCGGACGGTACCCCGAACCCGGTTCGCGAATCGTCGAGCCGGCGCCCTGACGGCCCTCGAATCGGGGTTCTTATCCGGTCACCACCCGCGAGCCAGGTGGGGAACCGACTCGACTGGGGTGGGGCCACGACGGGTGGCGAAGCGACCCCGCCCAGTCGCCGGCGGGTGGGGGCCTTGCTTTCCCGCCGACGCGCAGGTCATCGCTCCCTGAAACGGTTCGCGGTCGGGGTTTGTCAGAGGCGAGAGGCAAGCGGCCCTGGCGAACGCCGCCGCCGTGCCTGTTTGGGAACGGTAGGGTCCTCGCGGGGCTGACCAACCGGGAGGGAGTGGGGATGAAGGCAGCGGTGATCTACGAGAACGGGCCGCCCGAGGTGCTGCGCTACGAGGAGGTGCCGGAGCCCGAGTGCCCGGACGGGTGCGTCGTCGTCGACGCCGAGGCGATCAGCATCGAGGGCGGCGACCTGCTGGCACGCGCCGCGACGCCGCCGCCCGCGGTGCCGTGGGTCGTCGGCTACCTCAGCGCCGGCACGGTCAGCGAGGCCGCGCCGGGGGTCGAGGCGCCCGCGGTGGGCGACCGCGTGGTCGCGCTCAACGCGGTCGGCTCCCACGCCGAGCGGCGGGCGGTGCCGGGGATCATGACCTGGCCGATTCCGGCCGGGCTCGACGCGGCCCGCGCCGCCTCCGTGCCGGTCGCCTTCGGGACCGCGCAGGAGTGCCTCTTCACCGCCGGCAACCTGAAGGAGGGGCAGACCGCCCTGATTCACGCCGGCGCCGGCGGCGTCGGCATCGCCGCGATCCAGCTCGCCAAGCGGGCCGGCGCGACCGTGATCGCGACCGCCTCGAGCGACGAGAAACTGGAGCGGCTCGAGGCCTTCGGCCTCGACCACGGCATCAACTACGCGCGCGAGAGCTTCGTCGAGCGCACCAACGAGCTGACCGATGCGCACGGGGTCGACGTCGTCGTCGATCCGATCGGCGGCCAGAACCTGGTCGACAGCGTCAACGTGCTCGCCTACTGCGGGACCCTGGTCAGCGTCGGCGTCGCCGGCCGGGCCGGCTCGGCGATCGAGGCGCAGGCGCTCTGGGCCCGCAACAACTCCCTGCGCGGCGTCTACCTCGGCGGCGCGATCATCGCCGAGTATCAGCGGATCCACCCGATGATCGGCGAGCTCCTCCAGCGCGTCGCCGATGGCGAGCTGGTGGTCGAGATCGATCGCGAGCTGCCGCTCGCGCAGGCCGCCGACGCGCACGCCTATATAGAGAGCCGCCGGGCCTTCGGCCGCGTGGTGATGACGCCCTGAGGGCGCGCCGCCGGCCCGGACGTCTGGGAGCCGATCGCGACGCTCAAAGGTGCCCCGCAGCGTGGCGACGAGGCCGTTGCCGAGCAAGCCGCCCTGGCGTGAAGCTGCTGCTCGACGCGCAGATCAGCGGCAAGGTTGCCGAGCGCCCGCGGTACCGCGGGCGCGACGTTGTCTCCACGACTGTCACCTAGCCCCTGCAGGGCACGGTTGCAGTTGTCCCGACACCGTGCAGTTGTCCTCGCTATGCGGGGACAACTGCAATCGCTGGGGAAAACATCGCGGTGATCAGGCCGAGGATGCCGACGATCATCAGGATCACGCCGATCGTCCGAGGAGAGTCCCGTTGACGAGGAGAGTTCCTTGACCGAAGGCGAAGGCCTGCGGGGCCCACTGGCCGCGGCTTCTCGAAGCTGACCCTGGTCGAGCTGCTCGCGAGCTGATGGAGCCGCAGGCGATCCGCCGCATCGATGGCGGCTCGCTGAGCCCGGAGAAGGTCGAGCAGCTGGGGGAGACCTTCCTGTTGCTGGAGCAGCGGATGCAGGTGCTGAAGGACGCCTTCGGGCTCGAGGATCTAGAAAGGACGGGACGGAGATGAGCGGCGAGAACCTGAGGGACGAGTACTCGAAGCCCTGCTGGACCGGATCACCTCGGTCCGGTACCCGAGCCACGAGCTGGTCGAGCGGGCCGAAAACATCGTCTGCAAGCGCGAGCAGGCCGAACGCCTGGTCAATTACCTGATCGAAACGGTCGACGGCGTCCAGTACCCGAGCCACCAGATCATGGACCGGATCGAGCGGATCCTCTTCCCCTTCCCCGGCCGGATCGCCCCGTAGGCAGGGGAGGGGGGTCAGGGGTCGGCACGGCTGTCCGGTTCGGTGGCGATGACCGGCGCTTCTTCGGCTTCGGGTTCCTTGCCCAACTGTGTTTGCCGCTGTCGCCAATCGTCGCTGAATCTCCACGTTGCTCGAACCGTGGAGATCACCGCGCGCCACGCAAGGAGCACCGCGAGCAGGACGGCGACCGACTCCAGCGCGACGACGCACCAATGATCGGGATCGGGGGGCAGCGGAATCATCTCGCGCCCCCGACTATCGGACGCGGCCTCAACCAGGGCCAGAAGTTGCACAGCCACCTTGACATTGGTGGCCTTCCCCCTCCGACGGAGGGTGCCACCCGCCCGGGATCGGGTCTAGTCAAAGGGGTGAGTCAAACCTCGCGATAGATCACGAGATTTGCTCACATCTGTGAGCAAATCCGAGCCTGGAGCGCGATTTCGCGCTTGCCGCTCGGTGAGCCGGCGGCTAGTCGTCGCCGTTCGCGGCGCGCAGGGCCGAGGGGCGCTTGCCGCCGAGGCGCTGGGCCGCCGCGATGTAGAGGCTCTCCATCGGCATCGGTTCCTCCGCTCGGTCGTCAGGCGTCGCACCGCGCGCCTGATCCGGCGCTTGGCGCCCGCCTTGCGGAACGCCTGCAGCAGCAGGTTGCGTTGCCGCAGCCCGGCCCTGTGCTGGCGCAGCCGGTGGGTTCGCTCGCGACCGCGACGCCCGGTGTCGGCGGCAGATGAACGCATTCCATCACCTCGTTTACCCCCCTTTGGGCAGGGTATGCGATCCAAACGAAAGGCAGGGATAAGGAGAGTCGAAAGCTGATGGCGGATAGCAAAACCAAAGCCAAACGAAGCTCGGGCAAAGCGAAAAAAGCCTCGGGCGGAGCGAAAGCGAAAGCGAAAGCGAAAGCGGGCTCGCGCTCGACCCCGAAAGCCAAAGCGAAAGCCGGGGCGAAATCGAGCACGAGCAAAGCGAAAGCGCCGCAGAAAGTGGCGAAAGTGGCCGAGGCGGCCAAAGAGCTGCCCGGCGGCGCGGCCGCCAACGCGGCCCTGGCCGGCAAAGCGGCGCTCGACGGGACGCAGGCGGCGGGCAAAGCCGTCGGCCTCGCGGTCACCAAGGCGCGGGTGCCGCTGGTCGCCGGTGCCGGGCTCGCGGCCGGAGCGGCGGGCGGGCTGGCGCTGATGCGCCGGCGCAACGGCCACCACCACCGCGGCCACCTCGACCTCGATCTCGACCTCGCCTCGGTGGCGAAGCGGGTCGGATCGTTCGGCGAAGAGCTCGGCCGGGTGGCGAACGCGGTGGAGAAGGCAGCCGGATCGAAGAAGTGAGGCCGCTCAGAGGCGGCCCAGCAAAAGGAGGATCAAGAGGATCAGCGCGATCAGCCCGAGGACTCCTCCCGCCACCGCGACCTTCAACAGGACCAGCACGATCGCGACGATGATCAGCAGACCGATTATCGCTCCGACCAAGGTTCTCTCCTTCCAGGGTTTGCGGTTCTTGAACGGGAGCTGAGGGGCCGTCACCGTCAGTGGAGTACCCGGCATCCATTGCGGGTAGGCCTTCGTTGACAACCAGACATCTGCCTCCAGGGAAGCCCACGCGGCTTCACGGGCATCGATTCAGGAGGTGGATATGGCTGACGTCACTCCCTTGGAGGAGAAGCTCGGCGAGGTGATCGGCCTGGCCGAAGCGGCGCAGGAGGCGACCGAGAAAGTGGGCTCGCTGCTCGACGGCGGCTCACAGGCCGAGCTCGTCGGCAAGCTGCGCGAGGAGTCCGAGGAGACGGCGAAGCGCGGCCGCGAGCTCGCCGAATCGCGCAACGGCGACGGTTCCGGCGTGCTCGAGAAGGCGGCCGAAACGAAGGAAGAGGGCGTCGAGATGATGGAGAGCTATCTCGACGAGGAGTCCGACGGGCTCGACGGCTTCGAGTTCCTGATCATGACCGAGGCCGGCGAGGCCGGGCACTGGGCGATCCTCGGGACGCTGAGCGAGAAGGCCGGCGACTCCGAGGTCAGCGAGCTGGTCGAGTGGGCGCTGCCGGTTCAGGAGCGACACCTGAAGCAGGTCCGCGAGGGCTCGCTCGAGCTGGCGGCCGAGGAGGACCCGGACTCGGAGTGAACAGCGCTGTCGCCCTCACCTACGACGACGGGCCCGATCCGTTCTGGACCGATCTGCTGCTCGCCGAGCTGCGCGAGCAGCGGGCGCGCGCGACCTTCTTCGTGATGACGCCGCGCGCCCGGCTCGCCCCCGACCTGATCGAGGCGATGCTCGCCGACGGCCACGAGGTCGGCTTGCACTGCGTGCGGCACGTGCGCCACTCCGAGCTGGGCGGAGCCGAGCTGCGGGCCGAGCTCGCCACCGGGCTCGCGGACCTCGCTTCGCACGCTGTCGAGCCGCGGGCCTGGCGGGCGCCGTGGGGGGTCGAGACCGCCGCGACCCGCACCCTTGCGGCAGACCACGGCCTGCGGCTCTGGGGCTGGAACTTCGACAGCCACGACTGGCGCGGCGACGCGGGTGCGACGATGCACGCGGCGTTGAACGCCCAGGGGGGCCTCCGCGGCGGCGACGTCGTCCTCATGCACGACGGGGTCGGGCCCGGCGCGCAGCGGGCGGGCTGCGGCGAAACCCTGGAGCTGACCCGCCTGGTGCTCGCCGACGCGGCGCGGCAGGGACTCCGCTGCGTCCCGGTCTCCGAGGCCGACGGGGCGGCGGCATGAGCGGCCGCGCGGGGGCGCTCGGCGACGCCGCGGCAACGGCGCGGCTCGACCAGGCGATCGAGGCGATCGCCGCCGAAGCGACCTGGCTCGACCGCGAACCGCGCTTCCCGGTGGCCGCCTTCCGCGACCTCGGCGACGCCGGCATGCTCGAGGCGACGATCGGTGCCGTTCGCAGCGGCGATTCGGTGGCGCCGGAGTGGAACCTGCTGAGGCGCGTCGCCGCCGCCGACGCCTCGGTCGGGCGCATCCTCGACGGCCACCTGAATGCGGTCGAGCGGCTCGAGGTCGCCGCCGAGCCGGCGCTGCGCGGGCGGGAGCTGGCGCGGCTCGAGGGCGGGCGGCGCCTGCTCGGCGTCTGGGGCGCCGACCCGGGGCCGGGGGAGGGGCCGCCGGCGCGACTCGTCGACGCCGGCGGCGATGGCCTGGCGCTGCGCGGCGCGAAGACCTTCTGCTCCGGCGCGGGCGGAGTCGACGCGGCGCTCGTCCTCGTCGGCTCCGATGACGGTGCGTCCCCGCGGCTGGCCCTGGTCGAGTGCGTCCAAGTCGAGATCGACCGCAGCTGGTACCGCGCCGCCGGGCTGCGTGCCTCGGAGAGCCACCGCGTCGTCTTCCGCGACTCGCCGGTGCTCGGCATCCTCGGCGAGCCCGGCGAGATGAGCCGCCAGCCTTGGTTCGCGCGCGACGCGATGCGCACCGCCGCCAGCTGGGTCGGGATGCTCGACGCCGCCGCCGCGGCGGCGATCGCGGAGCTGCGGCGCGCCCGCTCCGAGGAGCCTCTGGCGCAGCTGGCCGCCGGCCGGATCGAGGCGCTCCTCGGCACTGCCGACGCCTGGCTGCGGCGCGGCGCCGCAGCCGCCGACGACGACGGCGACCCGGCGCCGGTCTCGGTGGCGATGCGGGCCGAGATCGACCGGGCAGCGAAAGCGCTGCTCGAGATCGCGGCGGCGGCCTGCGGCTCGCACCCCTTCGTCACCGCCGGCGCCCTCGACCGTTGCCGCCGCGACCTCGAGACCTTCCTCTTGCAGCACCGGCTCGACCCACTGCTGACCCGGCTCGGGGCCGGGCGACTGGCGGGCCGATGAGCGCGATGCCCGAGGACCGCGCTCCGGTCGAGCACTTCGAGCGGCTCGCCCGCGACTCCGCCGACCCCTGGGACTACGCCGGCAGCGAGTACGAGCAGGAGAAGTACCGGCGGACGCTCGCCTACCTGCCGGAGCGGGTCGGCGCCGGACTCGAGCTCGGCTGCTCGGTCGGCGTCTTCACCGCGATGCTGGCACCGCGCTGCGAGCGGCTGCTGGCGCTCGACTTCAGCCCGACCGCGCTCGAGCGGGCGCGCGAGCGGCTGGACGGGACCGGGAACGTCGAGCTGCGCCGGGCCGTGCTGCCGGAGGAGATGCCGGGCGGTCCCTTCGCGGCGATCGTCTGCAGCGAGATCCTCTACTACTGGAGTGCCGAGCTGGTCGTGGCGGGGCTGCGGGGGATGGAAGCCGCCCTTGCCCCCGGCGGCACCCTCGTCGCCGTCCACTGGCGCCCCGGCGATCCACGGCGCCAGCTCGACGGCGACGCGGTCCACGCGATCCTGCGCCACGAGGTGAGGCTGCGCTACGTCGGCGGCGAGTCGACCGAGCGCTTCCTGCTCGAATCGTGGGTCCTGCCCGGCGGCGAGAACGAAGCCGCGGGGGAGGAGGGCGGCGATGGCTGAGGAAGGCGGGATCGCGATCGTCGGCGGCGGCCCCGCCGCCCACGCCGCCGCAGCCGCCTACCGCGAGGCCGGCGGCACCCTGCCGCTGCGGATCCTCAGCCGCGAGCACGAGCTTCCCTACGAACGCCCGCCGCTGACCAAGGAGTACCTGCGCGGCGAGATGAGCCGCGCCGACCTGCTGGTCGATCGCGCGGCCTGGTACCGCGAGCGGGAAGTGGAGGTCGAGCTCGGCGCCGAGGTGACCGAGCTCGACCTCGCAGCGGGCAAGGCGCGTGCCGCCGGCGACCGCGCCTGGTCGTTCGAGCGCTGCCTGCTGGCGACTGGGGCGCGGCCGCTCGCGCCGGACGTCCCCGGCGCCGACGGCCCCGACGTGCGCCTGGTGCGGACGATCGCCGACTCCGACCAGCTCCGCGGCCTCGCCGCGAGCGCCGTGCTCGTCGTCGGCTCCGGGTTCATCGGCTGCGAGGCGGCCGCCTCGCTGGCTCAGCTCGGGGCGCGGGTGCGGATGGCGACCCTGGAGGCCAGCCCGCAGGTCGGCAGGCTCGGCGCCGCCGCGTCCTCGCGGATCCTCGGCTGGCTCGAGGATCTCGGCGTCGAGCTGCTCGCCGAAGCGGCGCTCGCCGAGATCGACGACCGGCCCGGCGGCTCGCTGGCGCGGTTCGAGGACGGGCGGGAGGTCGCCGCGGATGCGGTCGTGCTCGCGCTCGGGATCGAGCGCAACGACTCGCTTGCCGTGGCCGCCGGCGTCGCCGCCGAGGACGGGGTGCTGGTCGACGCGGCGATGGTCTCCTCCGACCCGAGGCTGCTCGCCGCCGGCGACGTCGCCGCCGCCGAGAACTCGGCCGCCGGGAGGCGGCTGCGGGTCGAACACTGGGGCGAGGCGCTGAACATGGGCGCGGTCGCCGGCCGCACCCTTGCGGGCGAGGCGGGGGCGCGGTGGGCCGAGGCGCCGGGCTTCTGGTCGGCGATCGGCGAGCGCAGGCTGAAGTACGCCGGTTGGGGCGACGGCTGGGACGAGGTCCGCTTCGCGCCCGGGGCGGGCGGCTCCTTCGTCGCCCGCTACGGCCGCGACGGCGAGCTCGTCGGGGTGCTCGCCCACGAGGACGACGAGGCCTACGAAGCCGGCAAGCGGGCGATCGAGGGGCGCTCCCCGTGGAGCTGAGCGCCCGCACCGCCGAGGGAGCGCTGCCGCCGCCGTCGCCACGGCTGCGGGCGGCGGTCGTCGTCCCCGCCCGTGACGAGGAGCGGCGGATCGGCGCCTGCCTCGACTCGCTCGCCGTCCAGGGGGCGGTCGGGCCCGAGGAATACGAGGTGGTGGTCGTCCTCGACGCCTGCGCCGATGCGACCGAGGCGGCCGTGATCGCAGCTGCCGAGCGCTGGCCGCAGCTGCGGCTGCACTGGATCCCGGGCCCGGGCCGCGGGGCCGGCTTCGCCCGCGCGATCGGCATGGACGTCGGCTGCGCCCGGCTCGAGTCGGCCGGGGCGGGCGAGGGGCTGCTGGCGAGCACCGACGCCGACACCCGGGTCCCACCCTGGTGGCTGGCGCGGCAGCTCGAGGCGATCGCCGCCGGCGCCGCAGCGGTCGGCGGGCGGATCCTGCTCGACGCCGCCGAAGCCGCAGCGCTGCCGGCTGCGGTGATCGAGCGGCGCGAGGCGGAGCTGCGGCGGCGGACCGCCGCCGCGACGGTTCGGGGGCCGGCCGAGCACGCCCACTTCTCGGGTGCCTCGCTGGGCCTGACCCCGCGCGCCTACCGGGCGGCCGGCGGCATGGCCCGGCTCGAGTCGCTCGAGGACGAGGAGCTGGAGGAGCGCCTGGCCGCCGCCGGCGTCGCCATCCACCGCCCCGCTTCGGTCAGCGTCACCACCGCGGCCCGCACCGAGGGCCGCGCCGAGCGCGGGCTCGCCCGCGACCTCGAGCTCGGCCGCTGGCTGGCGACCCGCCGCTACGACGGCGCCGCCTTCACGCCGGCCCGGCTGCTGGCGGCGAAGTCGGGGAGCGTGGCGGCGATCCTGCCGGCTCGCGAATGCGCGGCGACGATCGGCGCCACCGTCGCGGCCCTGGCCCCGTTCCGCGACCGGGGCCTGGTCGACCGGCTGGTGGTCGTCGACGCCGACTCCAGCGACGGAACCGCGGCGATCGCACGAGCGGCCGGGGCAGAGGTGCTCTCCGAGCACTCGCTCTACCCGGAGCTCGGCCCCTGCAAGGGGAAGGGCGACGCGATGTGGCGGGCGGCGCGGGCGGTCGAGGCGGACGTCCTCGCCTTCCTCGACGCCGACTCGGCCGACTTCGATCCCCGGTTCCTCACCGGCCTGCTCGGGCCGCTGCTCCTGGCGGACGGGGTCGAGCTGGTCAAGGGGACCTTCGAGCGTCCCTTCGCCGCTGGCGGCGGCTCGCTTCCCGGCGAGGGCGGCCGGGTCACCGAGCTGGTCGCGCGGCCGCTCTTGAACCTCCACTTCCCGCGCCTGGCGGGGCTCGCCCAGCCGCTCGCCGGCGAGACCGCGATCCGCCGCCGCCTGCTCGCTCGCATGGACGTCCCCGTCGGCTACGGGGTCGAGATCGCGATGCTGGTCGACGCCCTGCGGCTGGTCGGCCTCGAGGCCCTCGCCGAGGTCGACCTCGGCAGCCGCCAGAACCGCCACCAGAGCCTGCGGGCGCTGAGCGCGATGGCGGCGGAGGTGATGGTCGCGGTCGAGCGCCGCGTCGGTGCCGCCCCGCGCCCCTCCTCGCCGTCGTTCATGCCGCGGCCCGACCGCAGCGGCGAAGTCTGGCGCCTGCGCTGCCAGGAGCGCCCGCCGCTCGAGCGGGTCGGAGGCGCAGCGGCGGCGGTCAGCTGATCAGCGATCGCACTTCGCGCTCGATCTTCGACCGCGCCTTGGCGCTCATCCGCCCGCCGTGCGACGCCTTCGGGCTGATCGTCTCGCCCTCGCGGAAGCGCTCGAGGACCCGCGGGTCGATGTAGGAGCGGCGGCAGACCGCCGGCGTGTTGCCGAGCGCCTCGGAGACCCGCCCGACGGCGGCGCGGACGGAGCGCTTGGCGGCCGTCTCGGAGGCCGGCTCGGCCTCGCCGGCGAGCTCGACCGCGGCCAGCACGGTGCCGTGCCAGGTGCGGAAGTCCTTGGCCGAGAACTCCTCGCCGATCTTCGCCTGGATGTACTCGTTGACGTCGTCGGAGCGGACGTCGCGCCACTCGCGGCCCTCGCGCCAGGCGAGCAGGTCCTCGGGGCCGCTGCGCCGCCGACGCATCACCTCGATCGCCCGCCGGGCGGCCGGGTCGCGAATCGACTGCACCCGCCTCCGGCCGCTCTTGGCGGGGAAGTCGAAGATCACCTCGTTGGCCTCGACCTTGACGTGCTCGCGGCGGACGGTGGCGAGGCCGAAGCTCTCGTTCTCCTCCGCGTAGACCTCGCCGCCGACGCGGAAGAAGCCGAGGTCGAGCAGCCGCACCGCGCAGGCCAGCGCCCGCTCGCGCGGCATCCCCTGGCGGCGGAGGTCGGCGCTGACGGCGCGGCGCAACTTCGGCAGCGCCGCCGCGAACTCGCGGACGGCCGCGAACTTGCGCTCCGATCGCCGCTGCTGCCAGCGCTCGTGGTAGAGGTACTGCTTGCGGCCGGCGGCGTCGATCCCGGTCGCCTGCAGGTGGCCGAGCGGGTCGGGGCAGATCCAGACCTCCTTCCAGGCCGGCGGGATCGCCAGCTCGCGGACCCGCGCCAGCGTCTCCTCGTCGTCGATCCGCTCGCCGTCGGCGTCGCGGTAGGTGAAGCCGCGACCGGCGCCGAGCCGGGCGATTCCCTGCACCGTGCAGTCCGAGCGCCGCAGTCGCATGGGCGCGAGCTACCCCTGGTTCGTATCCGGATAACGGGCGGGCAAGGGCCGGCGCCGACCGTTTGACGGAGCGCCGGTGCGGGAAGTGACGGATCGTGGCCCTCGGGAAATCGCAAGCCGACGCTCCGGAGGAGCCGCAGAAGCAGATCGAGACCGACATCCCCTCGCGACTCGACCGCCTGCCGTGGTCGAGCTTCCACTGGATGGTGGTGATCGGGCTGGGGACGGTCTGGATCCTCGACGGCCTCGAGGTGACGATGGTCGGCTCGATCGGCGACCGCCTCACCGAAGCCGGCTCGGGGATCAGCATGGACCCGTCCCAGATCGGGACCGCGGCGGCCTTCTACGTCGGCGGCGCCTGCCTCGGCGCCCTTTTCTTCGGCCAGCTGACCGACCGCTTCGGCCGCAAGAAGCTGTTCATGCTGACGCTCGGCATCTACATCGTCGCCACCGTCGCCACCGCCTTCGCCTTCAGCCCCCTGTACTTCTACATCGCCCGCTTCTTCACCGGCTCCGGGATCGGCGGCGAGTACGCGGCGATCAACTCGGCGATCGACGAGCTGATCCCGGCCCGGGTCCGCGGCCGCGTCGACCTGATGATCAACGGCAGCTACTGGCTCGGCGCCGCCGCCGGCGCCCTCGCGGTCGCCGTCCTCCTCGACACCGCGCTGTTCGCCGCCGACGTCGGCTGGCGGCTCTCCTTCGGTCTCGGCGCCCTGCTCGGCTTCGCGATCCTGTTGGTCCGCCGCAACGTCCCCGAGAGCCCGCGCTGGCTCTTCATCCACGGCCGCGAGCCCGAGGCGGAGGAGATCGTCACCGAAATCGAGGCGCAGGTGCGCGAGGACACCGGCGGCGATCTGGCCGAGCCGGAAGGAACGATCACCGTCCGGCCCCGCAAGCGGATCCCGTTCACCGAGATCGCCCGCACCGCCTTCCGCGAATACCCGCGGCGGACCGTGCTCGGCCTCTCGCTCTTCGTCGGCCAGGCCTTCCTCTACAACGCCGTCACCTTCGACCTCGGCACGATCCTCGGCGAATTCTTCGCGGTCGGCTCGGGGGTGATCCCGCTCTACATCGCCCTCTTCAGCATCTCGAACTTCCTCGGGCCGCTGACGCTCGGGCGCCTCTTCGACACCGTCGGCCGCAAACCGATGGTCGCCGGCACCTATCTGGGCTCGGCGGTCCTGACCGCGGTGCTCGGCGTCTTCCTCTTCAGCGAAAGCCTCACCACCTGGTCGTTCATGGCCTTCGTGGTGGCGATCTTCTTCCTCGCCTCCTCGGGGGCGAGCTCCGCCTACCTGACCGTCTCGGAGATCTTCCCGATGGAGACGCGGGCGCTCTCGATCGCCTTCTTCTTCGCCGTCGGCACCGGCGCCGGCGGGATCGCCGGACCGCTCCTCTTCGGCCACCTGATCAACAGCGGCTCCGACGAACAGCTGGCGATCGGTTTCTTCATCGGCGCCGTGGTGATGGCGATCGGCGGCATCGCCGAGATCCTCTTCGGGGTCGAGGCCGAGCAGAAGCAGCTGGAGGAGGTGGCGGAACCGCTGACCGCCGAGGGCGAGGGCGGCGAAGGCGCGGTCGAGGGCGGAGCGCGGGAGGGCGAAGCCGAGCCGGTGGGCGAGGGTGAGGAGCGCGCCCGGCCGAGGCCCCGCCGGGCACCGCCCCGTCCCTCGCGGGCGCCGGTCTGGGCGGCGCGCGGGCTCTCCGCCGGTGGCGGCCCCTACGCCGACGTCCCGCTCGACGCCGAAGTCGCGGCGATCGAGCGGGCGCTGGAGGACCACGGCAGCGCCAACCGCCGCGAGCTGCGGAATCGAGTCGGCGCCCGCTACTGGGGCCCGGGCCGCTTCAGCGCAGCGCTCCGCCAAGCACTCCGCGAAGGCCGCGCAAGCCGCCTTCCCCGCGGCCAAATCGCCCCCGGCCACCACGGCTGAGCCCCCGGCCAGGCTCCGGCCCAGTCCCGCCCAGTCGCCCCGGTCGGCCACAGCCGAGTCCGCTCCGCCCAACCGCTGCCCAACCGCCGCCGGCCACCACCGGGCCTGCCCCGCCCCCAAGCCGCCCTGCCACAACCGAGCCTGCCCCGTCCCAGCCGGGCGGCGCCAGCGACCTCAGCCCGGCGGCGTCGCGTCGACGAAGACCTCGGTCACGTCGGGGACGACCTCGCGCAGGCGGGCGTCGATCTCGTCGGAGACCTGCTCGACCCGGTTGGCGTCGAGGTCGTCGGCAAGGTCGACCCGGGCCGCGACCAGGAGCGCGTCGGGGCCGAGGATCAGGGTCAAGAGCTCGCGCACCTCGGCGATCTCGGCGAAGTCGCGCAGCGCTTCCTCGATCGCCCGTCGCTCGTCTCGCCGCGCCGCCGCGAGGCGGCCGGGTCCCAGAGCTCCATCCCGGTGATCGCCTGCAGCGATCCCCACGTCGGCGATCCTAAAGTCCTCGGGCGCCTCGTTCAGAACCCGATGGCGGACCCGCTCCTGCTTGCTCCCCGCTTCCGATCCCCGCCCGGCGGCGACCCGCTGCTCGAAGTCGTCGTAGGACTCGGCCAGGACGCTGATCAGGTATCCCGCCGCCCAGCGCCTCGGCCCGCTCGGGGTCGACCTCGACGCCCTCGATCGCCTCGACCGACGTCGACGCCCTGCACCCTCTTCAGGGGCCTATTACATAGTTTCTCCTGCGGTCCGGCTGGGCGCGCATGACGCGGCGCAGGCTGGCGCCGCTGCGGTAGCCGACCAGGGGGGCGATCTGGTCGTGGCTGAGGTCGGTGGTGCGGCGCAGGTGGGTGGCGCGCTCGATCCGCAGGCGGGTGACCAGCTGGTGGGGGGTGAGGCCGGTGCGGGCGCGGCAGCGGCGCTCGAGGGTGCGGCGGGTGGTGCCGATCGCGCGGGCGGCGTCGGCCACCGTCACCTCCTCCTCGAGGTGGTCGCGGGCCCACCCCTCGAACTCGCTGACGATCGGGTCGGCGGCGGCGAGGTGGCTGACCGCGGCGTCGAGGCTGAGGGCGGGGCGGCGGTCGACGAGGAGGTAGCGGGCGACCGCCTCGGCCAGTGGCGGGCTGGTCCGGGCCAGGAGGCTCATCGCCAGGTCGACGTGGGCGAGGGCCGCGCCGGCGGTCGTCACCGGGCCGCTCTCGACCACCATCCGCGTCATCTCCAGCTCGACCGCCGGGAAGCGGCGGCGGAACTCGGCGGCCAGCCACCAGGTGGTGGTTGCGGCGCGCCCGTCGAGGGCGCCGGTTTCGGCGGCGAGGAAGGTGCCGGTGCAGGCGGCGGCCAGGGCGGGAGGGCGGTCGGCGACGGCCAGCCAGTGCAGCAGCCGGCGGAGTGGGGCGGAGGCGAGGGTCTCGGCGAGGGCGCCGGGGGTGGCGACGCCGAGGCCGGGGATGACGAGGACGTCGAGGCCGGCAAGCGCCTCGTCGTCGCCGACCACGTGGTCGGGGGCCAGGGTCAGGCCGCCGCCGGTGGGCACGGCGGAATCCGTGCCGATCGTCCGCACCGCGATCGGCGCGATCGCGCGGTCGACCTCGCGGCGCAGGCCCTCGCCGGTTCGCAGCGCGTCGAGCAGCACGGCGAGGCCGGAGTCGAAGCAGCCGGGCACGACGATGAGGCCGACCTGCATGTCGCAAACGGTATCGAAGCTGTCGCTTTCGGCGCGACCCGGCGCCTAGGGTCGGTGGCGATGAAGGTCGAGCTCCTCCACGTCGGCAGCTTCACCGCGGCCGCCGGGATCTGGCGCCAGGGCGAGGCGATGGACGGTCGGGTGACCCTGCCGGTGCCGGCCTACCTGATCGAGACCGGGAGCGAGCGGATCCTCGTCGACACCGGGCTCCATCCGCAGGCGGTTCGCGATCCCGGGCGCCACTACGGCGGCGCCGAGTCGATGCGGCACTTCGGCCTCGAGCAGGAGGCGAGCGTCGCCGACCAGGTCGAGCTCGAGACCCTCACCAAGGTCGTCCTCACCCACCTCCACTTCGACCACGCCGGCGCGGTCTCGCTGCTGCCGGCCTCGGTCCCGATCTACCTCCAGCGGCGCGAGTGGGAGGGGGCGCAGGACCCCGGGACGATCGCCCGCAACTTCCTGCTGCCGGCCGATTACGGCTGCCTCGAGGGGCGGGCGACGCTGCTCGACGGCGACCATGACCTGCTCGGTGACGGTTCCGTGACGCTGCTGCTCACCCCCGGCCACACGCCCGGGCACCAGTCGGTCCAGATCGGCGAGAGCCTGGTGATCGGCGCCGACGTCGCCCACTTCGCCGCCACCCTCGACGACCTCCGCTTCCCCCTCTTCGCCGACGACTTCGAGCGCCAGGGCGAGTCGGCTCGGCGCCTGCGCGCCCTCCGCGACGACGGCGCCACGGTGATGCCCGGCCACGACCCGGACGCGATCCAGCCCGGCGAGCTGGCGATCTCCTGATCCGAGGCGCCGCCCCAGCGCCTCAGCAGACCTGGAATTCCACCGTCCGCTTGAGTCGGGCGCCGCTCTCGAGGCGAGCCTTCACCTTCAGCTTGTAGACGGTCGCGAAGTAGGGGTGGCGGTATTCGAGCAGCTGGTCGATCGGCACGGTCCCGCGCAGCTGCGAGCCGTGCGAGGTCCGCTGCCATTCGCGCCCTTCGCCGACTTCGTCGAAGCCGAGGAAGAGCGAGGCGGCGATCTTCTTCACGCCGGCCGCGGCGACGACGACATGGAGCTGGAAGTCGCCGCTGACGCAGCCGGTCGGCAGGCCCGGGAAGTGGATCTTGCCGGAGCCGGTGAGGACCGGCGGCGAGCTGGCCGAGATCTTCAGGAAGGAGACGTCGTCGCTCGAGTTGGCGTCGAGGTATTCGGCGTTCGACGGCTGCCCGGTTTCGTCTTCGCCGAGGAAGCCGACGTCGTGCTTCATCGTTTCTTCGACCCTCACCACGGCGGTGATGTGCATCGTCGCGCCGGCGGCGAGTTCGCCGATCGGGCAGAACTCGATCGAGTCGCTCCCGTGGACGGGGCCGCAGCTGCCCTGGCTCGGCGTGGCGGAGACGTAGGGGTTGCCGGTGATCACGTCGCCGCCGCCGAGGCCGGCCATCTCGACGCCGATCCCCGGCGGCACCGCTTCGCTGCCCTTGTTCTGGACGGTGACCGTGATCGTCACCGTCTCGCCCTTCTTCACCACGGTCGAGCTCGCCGACTGCTCGATCCCCAGGTCGCGCGACGCCTGCGCCGAGGCGACCCCGGCGGCCAGCCAGGCCGCCGACACCACCAGGATGGCGAGCAGGGCGCGTTTCAAAAGGGATCCCTTCGCAACCGAGTAGAACCGCCGGCCGTGCCGCTGTCAAGGCGACCTAACTTATCTATCTTGATAGACTTAGTCGACAATGAAGACCGTCGACGTCCATCAGCACCTCCTCGGCGAGCCGCTGATCGCCGAGCTCGGGCGGCGCCGGCGGCCGCCGGCGCTGGTGCGGCGAGGGCAGGGGTGGATCTTTCGGGTCGCCGGCGAGCCCGACACGGTCCTGCCGCTCGCGGCGACCGACGTCGCCCGGCGCACCGCTGAGCTCGAGCGCGAGGGGGTCGACCGGGCGCTCGTCGCGCTTTCGAGCGCGCTCGGGATCGAGACCCTGCCCGGCGAGGAGGCCGAGCCGCTGCTCGCCGCCCACCAGCTCGGGCTCGACCAGCTGCCGGAGCGCTTCGGCGGCTGGGGCGCGGTCCAGCTCGAGGCACCCGACCCCGGCGACGTCGACCGCGCCCTCGCTCGCGGCAACGCCGGCATCTCGCTGCCCGCCGCCTCGCTCGCCAGCCCGGCCGCTCTGG
>DASXOF010000056.1:0-2163 GCA_036494495.1 Solirubrobacterales bacterium
AGGCCCTACCGGCGCTCTCCAACGGAACGGTCTCGCAGGACGGAAGCTCCAGCGAGCAATCGGGGTCGTGAGCTTCCGGTACTCGGTGGCCTTCGAGCTTCGTGGCCGCGAGCTTCGGGAGGGGGTCGGGGGACCCTCCGAACGTTTTGCGACTGAGGAGGGGAGGTCCTTCGGGCGACAGCAGCACTTCCTCCCCTTCGACGACAGGTCGAGAGAGGAGGGTCCCCCGACCCCCTCCCACGAATCCCCGTGGAAGGCATCCGGCCAAAAACTCAGAATCACTCCCCATGCAAGTAGTCATGGGCATCGACCCCGGCGCAGCCAACCTTGGATTCGGGATCGTCCGGGTCGAGGGCAATCACATGGTCGCCTTGGACGGTGGGGTTGTCGAAACGCAGCCGGAGATGGCGATGTCGGAGCGGCTGCACCGGATCCACCGTGCCCTGGCCGAGCTGATCGCCTGGCACGAGCCGGTGGCGATGGCGATCGAGGAGGTCTACTTCGGCAAGAACGTCGGCTCGGCGATGGCGGTCGGTCGGGCCAGCGGTGTCGCGATGCTGGCCGCCGCCCAGCGTGGCGTCGAGTGCTTCGGCTACACGCCGCAGGCGATCAAGATGGCGGTCTGCGGCTCCGGCGGCGCCGAGAAGGAGCAGGTGCAGCGGATGGTCGGGACCCTGCTCGGGCTGCCCGAGCCGCCGACCCCCGACCACGCCGCCGACGCGCTGGCGGTGGCGATCTGCCACGGCGGCTCGAGCGGTCGCCGGGCGGCCGAGCGCGCCGGCGAGGAAGAGGCGACGGCCGTGGCCGCCGGGCGGCTGAGCGGATGATCGCCGCGGTCCGCGGCGAGGTGATGGTGCGCCGGCCCGACCACGTGGTGATCGACGCCGGCGGCGTCGGCTACCGGCTGACCGTCTCCTCGGAGACCCTGAAAGCGGTGCCGGCCGCCGGCTCCGAGGCCTTCCTGCACGCCGAGCTGATCGCCCGCGAGGACTCGCTGGCGCTCTACGGCTTCGCCTCCGAGGAGGAGCGCGACCTCTTCCGGCTGCTGATCTCGGTCAGCGGGGTGGGGCCGAAAGTGGCGGTCGCGGCGCTCTCCGGCGGCTCCGCCCGGGAGCTGATGCGGGCGATCGCCGCCGGCGACGCCAAACGCTTCCAGGCGGTGCCGGGGATAGGCAAACGAACCGCCGAGCGGATCATCGTCGAGCTGCGCGAGAAGGTCGCCGGCGTGCTCGAGGTCGAGGTCGCCCTCGCCGCGGCCGAGGAGGGCGACGCCCGGGCGCTCGCCCGCGACGGCCTCGTCAACCTCGGTTACGCGCCGCTCGAGGCCGAGCAGCTGCTCGAGGGCCTCGAGGCGGGCGAGCCGCAGGAGCTGATCGCGGCGGCGCTGCGCAAGGCGGGCGCGGCGCGGTGATGGACGGCCCCGACATCGGCCGCAACCGGATTCGCACCCCCGGGATCGACGACGAACCGGTGCCGATCGACGCCGAGGTGCGGGTGCATGACACGCGCAGCGGCGAGGACGACCTCGACCGCAGCCTGCGGCCGCCGACGCTCGAGGACTTCGTCAACCAGGCCCAGGTCACCGACCAGCTGGCGATCTTCATCGAGGCGGCGAAGCGCCGCGGCGAGCCGCTCGACCACGTCCTCCTGGCGGGCCCTCCCGGGCTCGGCAAGACCTCGCTCGCCAACATCGTCGCCGCCGAGCTCGGCGTCCCGCTGGTACAGACCGCGGGCCCGGCGCTGGAGCGCAAGGCCGACGTCGCCTCCTTCCTGACCTCGCTCGAGCCGGGCAGCGTCTTCTTCATCGACGAGATCCACCGTCTCGGCAGGGCGGTCGAGGAGACCCTCTACCCGGCGATGGAGGACGGCGAGCTGCCGGTCGTGCTCGGTCAGGGCGCGGGCGCGCGCACCGTCACCCTGCCGCTGCCACCGTTCACGCTGATCGGCGCGACCACCCGCGCGGGCCTGCTGACCACGCCGCTGCGCGACCGCTTCGGCGTCTGCCACCGCCTCGAGCACTACGACTCCGAGCACCTGGCCGAGATCGTCTCCCGCTCGGCCCGGATCCTGGACGTGGAGATCGACGCCGAGGGCGCGGCCACGATCGCCTCGCGCTCGCGCGGCACGCCGCGGGTCGCCAACCGGCTCCTGAAACGGGTCCGG